>NZ_FULE01000023.1 GCF_900163965.1 Vibrio ruber DSM 16370 | reverse complement strand
TTAACGGAAAGTTCCGCGATGAATGTTTAAACGAACATTGGTTTCGGGATCTGAGTCATGCTCGTGAACTCATCAGTAGCTGGCGTATGGATTACAATGAAAATCGTCCTCACTCAGCACTGGATTATCTGACTCCATCTGAGTTTGCAGCAACCACAAGAACAGTAACGAACAATGGTGATTTAATAAGCATTACTAATGAAATTTTGGATTAATTCTTGGGGGCAGGTCATGTCCAACCTATGTTTCCTTATCGTTCCTCTTGACTAACAGTTTGAATGTTTAACAATACTTACATTATCTATGTTATTTAGAATTTAAAATCAGTATTTTCTACCAAAAATATTAAGAGATACTTACATGTCAAATTTTCCCCCGATAGCTAGTCTGCGTAGTTTCGAAGCAGTAGCCAGGCTTGGCAGTATTACAACAGCAGCTAAAGAATTACATGTAACTCATTCAGCGATCAGTCAACAGATTAAAGTTTTAGAAGAAATGTTAGGTGTCACTCTGTTCGCTAGAGAAGGACGAGGACTGCAAATCAGTGAGAATGGACGACTATATGCCTTGCAGGTTAGGGAATCCTTAAATGGTATTTCTGAAGCGACCCGATTAATTAAGACACAACCAAAATCAACAGAACTCGTCGTTAACGTTCTTCCTTCATTTGGTATGTATTGGCTAATACCGCGTTTACCGAGTTTTGAGCAGTTGTATCCAAATATATGTATAAGACTTCAAGCTAGCCTTTCCGTTACTAACATGGTTAAAGAACCGGTTGATATAGGCATTCGGATGGGTAATGGCGATTGGGATGGTGTCAATAAATATCCACTTTTGAATGACGAACTAGTCGTAGTCGCTGCTCCACATTTTAATAATGGATCTTTACCATCAACCCCTAACGAAATAATTGAAAGCCAGATCGTCTTTAACACGGAGTCATGGCAACCATGGTGCCAAGCCGTAGGACTTGATGTAGAGATTCATCGTACTGGGCTATGCAGCAATGACTCAAATCTGGTATTACAAGCGGTTCGTTTAGGTCAAGGAATAGCGTTGGAGCGTCGAAGTCTTGTACATGATGCCATTCAGCGAGGAGAACTGGTACAACTTTCTACAGTAACGGCTCCTTATCCTTACCCATATTGGTTAGTCTGGCGTAATCAAGAAGGATTTGAAATGAGACATGAGGCTTTCTTTAACTGGCTGATTGAAGAAGTCAATAAATACCTAAACACGCTATAACTGAATAACCACCAGTATCTTAGCCCGTTTTAGCATTACCAAAAATAAGTCAATTAATGACAAAAGAAAGGTGTCCTAAAACTTGGGTTAGCAAACTTAGGGGTAGAAATGCTTCAGCCCAAACAAGCTGAAACGTAGATGGACAGAAACGAGCCAGAGACTTTGCTAATTTAGCAATGTGCGAATAACTTTAGTTATTGCAAACGTCCAATCAAGTGGTCAAATTCACTCGTCCACTACATATAAAGAATTGATACCTTGAAGCCTTTTTTATTTGTGACGATTGTCCAGTCACAGAATGAGATACAAACCGATTGCGTGACTGGTGGAGACTTGATTCTCCTATATCCGTGACGTACCGGTAGGATAAAATGATCGAATGTCGATTTGAGATAGTTTATTAAAAACGGAGTGGTATATGAACGAATTACAGTCAGCAGCTCAACGGGCGTTAACCTTGATGGATTTAACCACGCTGAATGACGATGATACGGAAGAAAAAGTGGTTTCGTTGTGTCAGAGTGCGCAGACCCCTTTTGGAACAACAGCTGCAATTTGTATTTACCCTCGCTTTATTCCGGTTGCCAGGAAAGCGCTCCGGGAGCAAGGTACACCAGATGTCAGAATTGCGACGGTCACTAATTTCCCGCATGGACGTGACGATATCGAGGTCGCGGTTGCAGAGACACGAGCTGCGATTGCCTATGGTGCAGATGAAGTCGATGTGGTTTTTCCTTACCGTGCTTTAATCAATGGCAATGAGCAGGTTGGCTTTGAATTGGTCAAGCAGTGTAAAGCGGCTTGTGGCGATATCTTACTGAAAGTCATTATTGAAACGGGTGAATTAAAAACAGAAGCATTGATTAAACAAGCTTCAGAAATTGCGATTCGTGCCGGTGCCGATTTTATTAAAACCTCGACCGGCAAAGTTGCAGAAAATGCAACACCGGCTTATGCCAGAATGATGTTGGAAGTGATTCGCGATCTGGATGTCGCTGACAAAGTTGGTTTTAAACCTGCCGGTGGTGTGAGAACCGCACAGGAAGCTGCGCTTTATTTGTCGATGGCTGATGAGCTGATGGGAGAAGCGTGGGCTGACAGTCGTCACTACCGTTTCGGGGCATCCAGTTTGTTGAACCATCTCTTGGCAACATTAGAAGGTACAGAAGTTTCTCAGAGTTCTGATTCATATTAATCAGCGCGATCTGATAGTTAGTTAAGGAGAAAAAAGATGGCTACGCCACATATTAATGCTGAAATGGGTGATTTTGCCGATGTCGTTTTGATGCCGGGAGATCCACTCAGAGCAAAGTATATTGCCGAAACCTTTTTAGATGACGTCGTACAAGTTTGCGATGTGAGAAATATGTTCGGTTATACCGGAACATATAAAGGGCGGAAGATCTCTGTGATGGGGCATGGTATGGGGATTCCATCATGTTCGATTTATGTCACCGAACTGATTAAAGATTTTGGGGTCAAGAAAGTGATTCGCGTCGGCAGCTGCGGTGCGGTTCGTGCAGATGTTCATATCCGTGATGTAGTGATTGGTATGGGGGCCTGTACGGACTCAAAAGTGAACCGCATCCGCTTCAAAAATCATGATTTTTCAGCCATCGCTGATTATCAGATGGTCAAAGCGGCTGAAGAAGCAGCCAAAGCACGCGGTATTGATGTGAAAGTCGGTAACCTGTTTTCTGCGGAGCTATTTTATACGCCGGATCCGGAGATGTTTGATGTCATGGATAAATACGGCATTATCGGTGTAGAGATGGAAGCGGCCGGTATTTATGGTGTTGCTGCCGAATATGGTGCAAAAGCGTTAACGATTTGTACCGTGTCTGACCATATCAAGACCGGCGAACAGACGACTTCTCAGGAGCGTCAGACAACATTCAGCGACATGATTGAGATTGCGCTGGAATCCGTGTTGATTGGTGATACGCAGTAAAGCTTGATTCCGTTGAACGATAGATTCAATCGACAGGGTGGGCAGTGCTCACCCTGCATTTTTTAACAGTAAATTTTCACCCTGACGAGCTCTTCTTTTTTGACGTCGGAGTAATAAGGTCAACAGAATCCCACTGGTAAAGCTTGCCAAGATCATTAAATACATATAGCGATCACTTTTCCGATAATGGTGATCGGAGATGGCCGTCACTTTCCCCGTTTCAAACGTAATACGAATGAAACCAATCACGTTATTGTCGTGTAAAACCGGTTCAACCAATTGTTGTCTGCCAATGCTCGCTGTTTTCAGCGGCGTATCCAGACCTAAGACATCCCGGACACTGAGTGCCGAGTCGCTTGCGGCAATTTGCACCCCTTCAGCATCATAAATCGTCGCATCAAACACTAATCGATCATGTGCCAGTTGGTTGGTCAGTGATTTCAGTTTTTCTTCATCCTGCTCGGCCAGAAAACTACTGGCCGTGAGCGAGGCTTGTGAGATCAGCAGTTTCGTCAGGGTCTCCAGCTGGTTGGCCTGAATTTTTTCATTACCTTTACTAATCATCACACTGTTTTCTGCCGTAAAAACAAACATCATGACGACACTGAGGACTGCAATGATACGTAGAACTACGCGTAGTGAGAACAGAGAACCACTCATCGTACCTTAACCACAAGAAATTTTATCAGAAGTCATATTGATACTTGCGTTTTTAAATTGCAATAGGTTAACGTCGGGTTACTTTCATTACAGGTAAATTTCATGAACTCGCAAAAGACATTGTTAATCACACAAAAGACGGCACTCGCTGAACAGTTGCAGCAACGGATTCAAGATGTTCAGGCGAACTGGATTTTATACAGTGCCTCCCTGTCTCCTGATTTTTTTACTCAGCTTGATGAATTAACCGGCATGTTCAATCCCATTCATCGGATTTGGCGGGTCGGTCACTATGATGTGGCTCTAATGGCCGGGGATTTAACGATATCTCATGAACAGAGTCTGCAACAGTTACAGGTGGATTATGCCAGTATCGAGGCGATTCCTGATTTAAGCCAGCCGGGATTGCTACTGATGGACATGGATTCAACTGCGATTCAGATTGAATGTATTGATGAAATTGCTAAGTTGGCCGGCGTCGGAGCGGAAGTATCAGCAGTCACGGAACGAGCCATGCAGGGCGAGCTGGATTTTGAGCAGAGCCTCCGTCAGCGTGTTGCTCAGTTAACCGGTGCAGATGCGAATATTCTCGCCCAGGTTCGGCAGGTACTGCCTTTGATGCCAGAGTTGCGCGAGTTGATCTCGGCATTAAAAGATTTCGGTTGGCGAACCGCGATTGCGTCCGGTGGTTTTACTTACTTCTCTGATTATTTGCAAGAGATGCTTGCGCTGGATTTCGCGCAGTCGAATGTACTGGAAATTGCTGATGGCCGCCTGACGGGACAAGTGCTGGGTGAGGTTGTTTCTGCCCAGACCAAAGCAGACATTTTACGCCGTCTGACGGCTCAATATAGTCTCAAACCGGCCAATACGGTTGCGGTTGGCGATGGTGCGAATGACTTAGTGATGATGGATGCTGCGGGGTTGGGAATTGCGTTTCATGCAAAGCCGAAAGTTGAAGCTCAGGCGCAATCTGCAATTCGCTGTGCGCAGTTGGGTGGTGTTCTCTGTATTTTATCGGCAAGCTTGATGTTGCACTCTTCAGTCGAGTGATGCGCTTTATGATAAGCAAGATAAGAAGTGCTGGTCATATTTTAACGTCGGATTAGTTGATTTCCAGGCGGAGTAGCACTTCTTCGGTGATATCGAAAAATTCACCATAACCCACAATTGAAGCAATCGATTTTTCGATGGACTTGGCATGATGCATACTAATCAGTGACAGTTCATCCAGATCGGAACGTAATAATGTTGCTATGGGGTGGAATACAGCGATGGCACAATACCTGAGAATATAAATATCGCCCATAACTAACGAGTCCTGAATGAAGGCGATCCGCTCTTGGGTGGTGTTAAAATCGGATAACAAGCGCGTTTCAATCGACTGGACGCGGCTACCGAACTTTCTGACGGAAAAATAGATATCAAAATAGTGAGGCTTTGCGCCATCAACATGTTTCATCGGTTGCGCGATCAGGGTATTGCTATGTCCTTTGAAAATGGGGTCCAGAGACATATAACCTTCCCCATGCCCGAGCTTTGCCAGTAAAACCTGATAGGACGATAATGGGCTCTTGATGCCAATTGCGCTGGTTTTAAGATAAGCTCCCTGACGTTCGACAAAGAGCGGTGAGCAGACAATTTTATCCAACAGAATATGATGCAGTTGCTCGAGCAAGTCCAAGCTGGGGCGAACTTCGTTATTTTCGATTAATTTATCCCGGTTGCTTTCAATTAGCCGGTTGAAAAAACGAATGATTTTGATGGTGTGGCTGTCTTCCTGAATCGATAACTGAATACGTTGACCATTGGGCGTGATTCGGGCGATCTGATAGGGAACCTGATCCAGTGGCAATTTCTTGTTATAGGCTTTGAGTTCAATAAAATCGACGTTGACCAAATCTCCGACTTTCAGGACAACAGGGGCTTCAAGTGTGATGTAAACCCCTCGTTTGGACAGATCAATGGTTTTTCCGCTGATTAATTCGCCTTGATTGGTTTGAATTGTGACCGGAGAGCTGAGTCGGTAGCGAGGCTCTCTGCGTTGAGAGCGGGCATCGAAGAAGATAGAAATAGGGTAACCGTTTACTTTTCTCGGATGACGAAAAACATTCAATTCACTGCTGGGCATTTGTGGTTTATCGACCAGCAGATAATCGGCTGCGGTTTCAGGATTGCTGACCTCTTGTAAAATACCGCAGTGAGTCAGTGAGGAAAGATGTTTAGTCAGCTCGGGAGATTCAGTGACAAGACTTTCCCGTTCCTGGGCGCTAAGCTCAAACATTGAGATACGAAAAGCGCGCCACGACTCCTTTTTTGCACCGATGTGCCAAAATAATTTGCGCAATTCGGGGGTTGCTTCTGACTTCATCATGGAAAAAAACAGACATTTTTCTTGATAGTCATGTTTAAAGGTGTAGAGGGTATTGCTGCTTTCGCTCACGCCTTGTTTTGCCAGTAGCGACATACGTTGCGGGTTAAACAAATTGCCCAGTGACTGCTGGTTTCTTTCGTCATGCCAGTATTGCCAGATGTTATGGTTGCTTTCGGTCAAAAGAACCACTTTGAGTTCATTTCCCTGAAAAAAGACCGGAAGCTGGCAAGCATGTTTGAGAAAAGTATGTTCGTAGGCCCGAGTTCTGGCCCGAGCGATTTTATCTTGGTTGTCATGGCGTGCTTTCTGGGTTTCATTAAACAAGTGTTCCTGAATGACTTGTTCGAGCACCTGTGTCTCGCTGAGTTTGATAAGGCGAAGAAATTTGACAGCATCATTTTCAAGCGATTCATCAATGCCGAGTATGCGGTACTCTACCTGAGACTGGAGGTCTTCAAGATGCGGATGTTTTTGCTCAAGTTCAGTAAAATGGAGATGAATGTTTTCTCCCAATTTGTAGTCAAAAGCGCTAGGTACTTTGATTTTTGCACCAGAAGGGGAGAAGTCGAGCGTGACGGCTGCCACTTGTTGTCCGTTGGGTAAGGTAATATCAACCTGAGAAGCAAGCCTCATTCGGTTTTCTCTGCGTTTCAGGTCGTAGCCTAATTGAATTGTTTCCACTTCAAAAGGGCTATCTGAATCTGTAATTGCAGGCTGGTTGTCGGTATTTCTTTCTTTCATCACCCGAAAGTTATTGCGAGTATTGTAAAGGGCTTCCCATACTCCTTCGGTATAACCGCCAAATTTTTTGATATATTTGTAGTAGTCATTAAAGGCGACATCATCGAGCCAGTGACGCAGACCATCCAGAAGGTATTCTCGACATTCACCCTGAACGCGTCCGCGGAGATCGACAGTCTTGGTGCAAGGCCCCATGACCCGATTTAACTCCATTTTTACAAGTAATTTGACAGAGGGGGACTCATCTTCCGTCATCTGTGACAGAATTTTTTCAAAATCCTCTGACTTATAAGCTGGAATTAGTTTTTCCGCGATAGATCTAATTTCTGTTTTTTGCATAATTATTTATGATGTTCACGCTCTGAAATAATTATCGGCTTTTTTCGTCAATTATTTAATGAGTTATTTGTTATTTTCGGGATCCGTCGAATTAAACTGTATACTGAATCACATTCCATAATCGAGTTGAGGGGATATGGCGAAGACAAAAAGAGCATACGTTTGTAATGATTGTGGTGCGGATTTCCCCCGCTGGCAAGGGCAATGTAATGCATGTGGGGCATGGAATACCATTACGGAAGTCCGATTGGCTGCATCTTCTCAGGTTTCTCGGAATGAGCGATTGAGTGGTTATGCAGGCGGAACAACTGAAGCTAAAGTTCAAACACTGGCTGATATTGACCTGCAAGAAGTTCCTCGTTTTACTAGCGGCTTCAAAGAATTAGACCGTGTTTTGGGCGGTGGTGTCGTTCCCGGTGCTGCCATTCTGATCGGTGGTAATCCCGGAGCCGGGAAGTCAACGCTGTTGTTACAGGTTATGTGTTATCTTGCCAGCGGGATTCCGACGCTGTATGTAACCGGAGAAGAATCGCTTCAACAGGTTGCGATGCGAGCTTCTCGTTTAGGGTTGCCGAAAGATCGACTCCGAATGTTATCCGAAACCAGCGTGGATCGAATCTGTCAGATTGCCGAACAAGAGCAGCCGAAGATCATGGTGATTGATTCAATTCAAGTGATGCATGTTGCGGATGTTCAGTCCTCTCCGGGGAGTGTTTCTCAGGTTCGGGAATCCGCTACGGCATTGACCCGTTATGCAAAACAAAATCATGTTGCACTGTTTATTGTCGGGCACGTGACAAAAGATGGTACGCTAGCCGGGCCAAAAGTGCTTGAACATATTATTGATTGCTCAGTGTTATTGGATGGTGGGACAGACAGCCGTTTTAGAACGCTCAGGAGTCACAAAAACCGCTTTGGCGCCGTGAATGAGCTGGGGGTTTTTGCGATGACCGGGCAAGGGATGAGAGAAGTCAACAATCCCTCTGCTATATTCTTATCCAGAGGCGAAGAAGAAACGTCCGGTAGTTCTGTGATGGTCGTCTGGGAAGGCACACGGCCACTACTGGTCGAGATTCAAGCCTTGGTGGATTACTCACAACTTGCGAACCCGCGCAGAGTGGCTGTCGGCCTGGAACAAAACCGCCTTTCTCTGCTTCTGGCTGTGTTGCATAAACACGGTGGCCTGATGATGGCTGATCAAGATGTGTTTGTGAATGTTGTCGGTGGGGTGAAAGTCACCGAAACCAGTGCTGATCTGGCTTTGGTGATGGCATTATTGTCGAGCTTCCGGGATCGGCCTTTACCCAAAGATGTGGTCATTTTTGGTGAAGTCGGGCTTGCGGGAGAAATTCGCCCTGTACCAAGCGGACAGGAGCGGTTAAATGAAGCGTTCAAGCATGGATTTAAAAAAGCCATTATTCCTCATGCCAATATGCCGAAAGGTGGTATCGAAGGCATGCAAATCCATGCGGTGAAAAAATTGGCCGATGCGATTCAGGCTTTTGATGAGCTTTAGTAATACGGATTGAGAAAATTAGCTTGTTTCTCAAATGAATAACCAGCAAAAATATTGAAAATCCCTTTGAATGAGGCGATGGAAAATATTTTTCACCAAACCGCGAGCGGGGCTATCAGTCTTGACGGATTATGATATACTCTGCGCGCACTTTATACCTTATTAACAGAGTAAGACAATGGCAGATTTATCGAAATACAGAAACATTGGTATTTTCGCGCACGTTGACGCGGGTAAAACCACTACCACTGAGCGTATTCTTAAGCTTACTGGTAAAATCCATAGAACGGGTGAGGTTCACGATGGTGAATCAACTACAGACTTCATGGAGCAGGAAGCAGAGCGCGGTATTACTATCCAATCAGCTGCGGTAACTTGTGAGTGGAAAAACCACCGTCTAAACGTTATCGATACTCCTGGACACGTTGACTTTACAGTAGAAGTATACCGTTCACTGAAAGTTCTTGATGGCGGTATCGGTGTATTCTGTGGTTCTGGTGGTGTTGAACCTCAGTCAGAAACTAACTGGCGTTACGCGAACGAATCAGAAGTTGCACGTATCATCTTCGTTAACAAACTGGATCGTATGGGTGCAGATTTCTTCAACGTTGTTGAACAAGTGAAGAACGTTCTGGCAGCGACTCCATTGGTAATGACTTTGCCTATCGGTCGTGAAGACGAATTCGTGGGCGTTGTTGACGTTCTGACTCGTCAAGCCTACGTATGGGATGACACAGGTCTACCAGAAAACTACGAAATCAAAGATGTTCCGGCAGATATGGTTGATCAGGTAGACGAATACCGTGAGTACCTGATTGAAACTGCTGTTGAGCAAGATGACGATCTGATGATGGCTTACATGGATGGTGAAGAGCCTTCTATCGAAGACATCAAGCGTTGTATCCGTAAAGGTACACGTGACCTGGCATTTTTCCCGACTTACTGTGGTTCTGCATTTAAGAACAAAGGTGTTCAGTTGGTTCTGGACGCAGTTGTTGATTATTTGCCAGACCCAACAGAAGTTGATCCACAAGAACTGACTGATCCACAAACTGGTGAACCAACTGGTGAAGTGGCAAAAGTAGACGCAGCAGAACCGCTGAAAGCATTGGCATTCAAAATCATGGATGACCGCTTCGGTGCACTGACCTTCATCCGTATCTACTCAGGTGTGATGAAGAAAGGTGATACCATCCTGAACTCTGCAACTGGTAAAACTGAGCGTATCGGCCGTATGGTTGAGATGCAGGCAGATGATCGTACTGAGATCACTTCTGCACAAGCCGGTGATATCATCGCAGTTGTTGGGATGAAGAACGTTCAAACTGGTCATACGCTGTGTGATCCAAAGCATGAATGTACACTTGAGCCAATGATTTTCCCTGAACCAGTAATCTCTATCGCGGTTTCACCGAAAGATAAAGGTTCTACTGAGAAAATGGGTATCGCGATCGGTAAGATGGTTGCAGAAGATCCGTCATTCCAGGTTGAGACTGATGAAGATTCAGGTGAAACCATCCTGAAAGGTATGGGCGAACTTCACTTGGACATCAAAGTAGACATCCTGAAACGGACTTACGGTGTTGAGCTGGAAGTCGGTGCACCTCAGGTTGCTTACCGTGAAACTATCACCAAAGAAATCGAAGATAGCTACACGCACAAGAAACAGTCTGGTGGTTCTGGTCAGTTCGGTAAGATCGATTACCGTATCAAACCAGGTGAGCCAAACTCTGGCTTTACTTTCAAATCAACTGTTGTTGGTGGTAACGTTCCTAAAGAATTCTGGCCTGCAATCGAGAAAGGCTTCGAAGGTATGATGCAGCACGGTGTGCTGGCAGGGTTCCCAACGCTAGACGTTGAAGTTGAACTGTTCGACGGTGGCTTCCACGCAGTGGACTCATCTGCAATCGCATTTGAAATCGCAGCGAAAGGTGCATTCCGTCAATCTATGCCTAAAGCAGGTGCGCAGCTTCTTGAGCCAATCATGAAAGTTGACGTATTCTCACCAGAAGATAACGTTGGTGATGTCATCGGTGACCTTAACCGTCGTCGTGGTATGATCAAAGATCAACAAGCTGGTGCAACTGGCGTACGTATCAAAGCTGACGTTCCTCTTTCTGAGATGTTCGGCTATATCGGTACACTACGTACAATGACTTCAGGTCGTGGTCAGTTCTCGATGGAGTTCGAAAAATACGCAGCATGTCCAGCAAACGTTGCTGAGAAAGTAATTGCTGAAGTTAAAGAGCGTAATGCTAAGAAGTAATTCTTTGGCTTAACCCTTTAACGATAAAGCCCCGTTGCGAAAGCGAACGGGGCTTTTTGTTGTCATCTATTAAACGCCTTAAGTGTGGTGGTGACAGTTTGTAGTTGCGGTGAATCAGCGCTGAAACTATGTTCGTTCGATGATAGTTCGCTCGATAATATCGAGTTCGTTTAAACCCGAAAGCGTGAACGTTGCGATTTGTTCTTGTATCCAGACGATAAAGACCTTGACCTTTTTCCTTTGCAGGTAGCTTTCCGGGGCACAAATATAGTAACTATAACGGGAGCGAATAGCCTGATGGCCAATACGGATGAGCTTTCCTTCCTGAATATAGCGATGGGCCAACGTGTGCTTCATCAGGGCGACACCTTGTACAGCTAACGCGCCTTCCAGGACAAACAGTGACCCTTCATACTGAAGTGTCGGACGCCCGGTCGGGGCTCCGATAGAGTTTAGCCATAGTTCCCAGCTCATATCTGGAATCATATCTTCAATTAAGTCAACACGATATAAGTCATTGACCGATTCAATTTGATGCTGTTTCTGATAAAGCGGATGACAAACCGGATAGAGCACTTCATCCATCAGCTTGATGCTGGTCAGATTCTCATAGTTCCCTTGCCCATAACGAATACAGAGATCAACGGAGTCATCCTGAAATGTCACCAATGCATCTTTCGGGTCGATCAGCAGTATGATATCCGGATGTTTCTGTCTGAACTCTTGAAGTTTGGGAACGAGCCAGTGTTGGGCAAAAGCCGGATGGGTAGAAATAGACAGTTGATTCGGTGACGGATCTTGAGTCAAACGTTGTATACCTGCATAGAGTTCAGAAAACCCTTTCTGCGCATACTTATAGAGAATTTGTCCTTCTGTTGTCAGATGAACACGCCTGTGTTGACGAATGAACAATTCACATTTCAACCACTCCTCTAACTGACGAATTTGCTGACTGATTGCAGCAGCGCTGACAAACAGTTGTTCGGATGCAATTTTGAAACTGCCTGCTTGTGCTGCCATGTAAAAATAATAGACAGATTGTAAAGGAGGTAGGCGACTTTTCACTTAAGTTTTCCTTAATTGAGTGTCAGTTTTTATCGTTTGTGCCATGGGCTATTTTCGATAATTATTTAACCACGAAAACACCATATATCAAGGATAAACTATGAACGAGATTGTCAATAAAATTCAACCGCCTTTAATTGATACTTATCGTTTTTGGGTTAAGAATATCTACTCTTTGATAAAACACTGGCAGCAAAACTACAAGACACGCCGACAATTGTCAGAATTGCCGGAACATCTGTTGGAAGATATCGGTTTGAGTCGGGAACAAGCCCAGAAAGAGTGTCAAAAATATTTCTGGGATTGATTAACCGCTATTATTCCGGTGTCGTTGTTAGCTTTTACGCCTGAGTCGCCGAAAATCATTCATGAGAAGTTAACCGTACGGATGATTTTCGGTGATTGCATCTTCCCACACCACAAGTTTATCTTTTGGCCAGTTCAATCCGAGTTGGTGATATTGTTTCTCCAGTAAGTGCCTTTTGATTTTGAGTGTTGGTGTCAGAATTCCATTCTCAATACTCCAGGAATCTTTCACCATTAATACCCCTTTGATTTGCTCGTGAGATTGCAACTCCTGATTGATTGTTGCAATGATACGTCTGGCTGAGCGTTCATATCGGGCCTTGTCGAAATGGGGGATGTTGTGCGGGACAACCAACAATATTGGTCCGGGGAGACCTAAACCGATCAGGCATAACATTTCAACACGACTGGCCTGATAGAGCTTTTTCTCTATTGGTACCGGGGAAACAAATTTTCCTTTTGCTGTTTTGAAGGTATCGTTTTTTCTTCCCACGATAGACAGATAACCGTCCGAATCGAGTTTGCCAATATCACCGGTTTTCAGCCAGCCATCATCAGTGATGACTTCCCGGGTTGCCTGCTCATTCTTGTAGTAACCCGTAAATAACCCCTGACTCTGAACTAAAACTTCACCTTCTTCCGCGATTTTGAGTGTCACGCCGGGCCCGGCAAGGCCGACGGTACCTACTTTGGACTTCTGATAAGGATAGTTGAGCGTAGAGTAGGCAAAGGATTCAGTCATTCCCCAGGCCTCAGTGATCTCCAGCCCCAGATTATCATACCAAAGTAATAAATCAGGAGAGACGGGTGCCGAGCCGCAGCCGAGAACTCTCGCTTTATTCAGGCCTAATGCATGGGCGACCTTCTTGCGGATAATGGTGCGAATCAGTGGGATCTTAAGGAGAAATGCAAGCCGTTTTTGTGGAATAGTATCCAGAATACGTTGCTGAAAAAGTGTCCATAATCGGGGGACAGAAATAAATAGCGTCGGACAATGCATTTTAACATCTTCGATAAATGTATCGAGGGATTCCGGAAAAGCGGTCTGTACGCCTGAGAAAATTGAGGAACCAAAGATATAAACACGTTCTGTGATATGAGCCAGCGGTAAATAGGAGAACAGCCGATCATGATTCCTGATGCCGATACACTGGCTTAACTGGCGCACTGACCAAGCAAAACCACCATAACTTAACATTGCGCCTTTCGGCGTTCCGGATGTACCGGATGTGTATACAATTGACATCAGCGATTGATCCTGATGTTCCGGTTTGTAGGCTGTCGGGGGATGATCATGAATGAGTTGGTTGTAATGATACTGACAGTGTGGCGCACTATCGTACGGGAGGGCGATACTGATTAAATCAGGCTTGTTGTTCAGAACTTCCGTGACAGCAGCCATGTCATCCAGCTTACCAATGAATGCTGCTTTGCACTCACTGTGCGTGAGGCAATAATCGATGGTGTCTTCGTTAGCCGTTGGAAAGATCGGTACGCTGACAAAGCCACCCAGCATAATTGCCAGATCACAAATAAACCACTCTGCACAATTTTTCGAAATAACTGCGATGCGATCTTCCGGTTTCAGGTTGAGCTTATGTAATGCACTCACCAACCGTTGAGCGTGATCGGCCACTTGAGCAAATGTATACGTCTCAAAGCGGCGATGCCTGATCTGTTTCAGATAAACATCATCCGGCCGTGATTCAGCCCAGTGAAGTAAACATTCGTAGGGGGTTGCCAACGAACTGCAATCGGTATGAGTTTGATGTCCTTTGATGAGCATAAGCTGTATCCGTTATTAGGCTGTATTATTTAGTGGCGCTTATGTCCAAGTGCCCTCACGAGGCGATGATTCGGAGCGCATCATCAGACACAGGCCTTTATCTTTACTTGTATTATATTTATAGCTAGCCATAGGCTGGCTGTTTTATTGAATTTCAAAGTTTTGATTGGCTTAGCTTTACTTTAAGATTATTTCGATAATTTTGTGTTTTATATAATTCGTTTTTGTGATGTATTTCTTGATAAGTTGTGTCAGAAAAAGATTCATTCCGCTTCTTGAACTCTGCCGATGTGTGAGCGAAACCAATGGTGACTCAACAGGAGAGATTGCTGGGATCCGGCTCCGGATATTTCCGGATAATATCGTTTAAAAATTCCTGATTTTTTCTCAGCGCATTGACGCAATGTTTATCAAGTTTACCTTCGGCAACCATTTTCTCTAATTCAAGGAGAGCAAACGGGACTGAGCGAGCCTGTTTATAAGGCCGGTGAGTGGTCAGTGCATCGAAAATATTGGCGACGGTGATGATCCGTGCCGGGATCGGGATATCATCTTCTTTGAGACCGAAGGGATAACCGCTGCCGTCCATTAACTCATGGTGATAGGAAACAATCTCTTTCAGGGTCTGAATGCAAGCATGATGCAGGCAATTGGCGCGAGACAAGACTGACTCCATAATCTCAATCCCTTTATCGATATGCCCGATGACCTGTTGCCTCTCCATCACTCCTAGTCCTCCGGGTTTTAACAGCAAATGATGTGGAATCGAGAGCTTACCGATATCATGCAACCGTGAAAACAGTGTGATATGGTCGATTTGTTCGTCGTCCAGATGATATTGCGGTGAGACACCTCGGGCGATAACTTTGGTGAAATGATACATTCTCTCTTGATGATCCCTGCTTTGCGCCAGATGTTTCGGGTTCTGTTTGAGAATGAAACTCGTCATATCCAGAATCTTATGAATGGTTTCATACTCACGCGTAATTGCCTGACGAATCGTGTCGATATGTGTTGACAGTTGCTGGCAGAGTTGATCGTCGAAACTGTATCCTTCGGCAGTATTTATGAAAATAAAGCCAATAAATTCATGGTTATAGTATATCGGTGAGGCAAGTGAGGCGCCAAAATGTTGCTGTTTGAGCCATTGATTGTGCGGGGTATCGGTTTCCAGTGACTGAGACGGTTCGTTGATACAGCGATCGCATTGTTCAACAGCACAGGCTTTCAGCCCGGGAAGCTGACTGAGCGGGTATTCATAGTGAAGTAAAATTTCATGATCCGGAGTGCTGTCTGCGTAAGTTTTTAAATGGTCTGAAAATGATTCGTACAGCGCAAATGAAATTCGGGCGATTTGAGGCAGTTTTTCGCAAATATATTCATGAATTTCAACGAGTTGATCATTCAGACTTTGCTGATGAGATGTCTGTTGAACATCATTGTGATCAAGATGACTCATGTCGATACCCTTGCTACGATTTTCTCACCGATTCCTTACTTTTTAGTTTAGAAGAAGAGTGCATAAAAATAGCAGTCAGTCGTCGAAAAAATTCATTATTTTTCACTCTCTCCGGTGATCACTTCCACAGGCTTAAGGCAACTTTCAGTACGCAGGTCTTGATCAGCCATCAGCTTTGTTTTTTGACGGACTCCCGCCTGACTAATGTGGGGGAGAACCGCAATGGTTGCAATTCTGACGGTAAGCCTTTAGCCAGATTGAGCGCCAGTTGGGCTGCCTGTTCTCCCATCTGTTGAATCGGATAAAGAACCGTAGTTAATTTGGGACTGACATAGCGGGAGATTAACGCATCGTCGAAACCGATAAGGGAGATCTGATCCGGTAACGCCAGACCGTTTTCTTGCAACACAAAAATCGCACCCGCTGCCATATTATCGTTGTAGGCAACGATCGCCGTGATATCAAGAGACTTTAGCAGTAAGTTGGTGGTCGCGATTTCCCCCCCTGAGGTACTGGGTTCTGCTTGCTCAATATAACTGGCAGGTAATGAAATACCGTAATCATGCAGTGCGGATTTGTATCCGGAAATTCGCTGGTCAGTATCTTCAATCGGATGTGAAGAACTGATGCAGGCAATCTTTTGATGACCATTTTTAATCAGGTATTCTGTCGCCAGATACGCCCCCTTAAAATTATCCAGAGAGATACAGCGATCTGCGATTTCAGGAATGTAACGATTGATCAGAACCATCGATTTGACCTCGCGGGCATAGCTGATCAGCTCTTCATCCGGCAGTGCTTTCGCATGAATGACCAGCGCATCACAACGACTGTTAATTAACAGCTCCATGGCTTTGCGTTCCTGTTCTGCATGGTGATAACCATTACCGATCAACACTTGTTTACCATTTTCGTGAGCGACGTTATCAACGGCTTTTACGAGCGAGCCAAAAAATGGGTCAGACACATCATTGACTAACACACCGATAATATTGGTACTTTGACTGACCAGTGCACGGGCCGCTGCATTGGGACGATAACCTAATTTTTGCATTGCGGCTTTGACTGCCGTAATCGATGACTGACTGGCTTTCGGGGACTGGTTGACGACGCGTGAAACGGTTGCGACAGACACCCCGGCTTCACGTGCAACGTCTTTGATCGTGGCCATTGCATTCCTCTATACATCATTCAGATAAAATATGACGCAGCAAAATGATTACATCACAGCCCGTAGAGATGGGGTATATTTTCGGATGATGCCATCTTGGTGATCTTTTCTGTAAAACAGCCGGATTCTATCATGAAGAGGGTGGTATAAACATGTGGTAACCGCAAAACTCTGCGTTTTCATCGCGGGAGTATTAAAGAAGGCCTCATGAAGAGGCCATGGACTATCAGGCCAGAACCTGGGTAAGGATTTGGTCTATTTTCGGCCAGTTTTCCGGGGAAATCCCTGCATAATTGACGTACTTAGGCGCGTGACGGTCATTCTCCAGCGGATGCTCCCAACCATGAGTGTGCTTGACGAACAGGTGAGCAAAGGCCTCTGAGACTTCAAGACAACCGGTAAGAACCGTATCGATATATGTTTGCAGGATCGGGCTTTCATGAGTCGGTGCCATTGGCTCACTCTTCACATAAACCCACACCGCATCTTGAGCGGAGAGTGACAATTCAGTGTTGATGTCGGCGATATCCAATTGAATACGCTGATATCCCCGTTCGCGCTGATCGAACTGGGTCAGCTCTTGGGGTGATACATCGAGCAGCACACCATTGACGATACCGTCACCGGGCTGAACAACCAGTGGTGAAGCCTGATAACTGTCATCCACCATTCCCCAAGTCCGGGTTAAGCCGTCAACCACAGCCGGGCGGGCTGTGCCTGTTTGTCCGGTCAGCTGGCGTGAAGATGAGTTCATCAGACTGCCATAGCCAAAGATGTAAATTGCCACAAAACCTCCGTTGAAGCTGTTATCTATTCTGTATCGGTGTGATTGAGATAGGCTTTAACCTCTGATGCCATACGTGCCTTTTCTGTTGATGAGATAAAGCTGGCTTCAATCGCATTGAGTGTGAACTGAGCAAGCTCAGCATGGGTCATCTTGTGGGCATCGGCAACCGCCATAAAGTTATCTGTCATATAGCCGCCGAAGTAAGCCGGATCATCCGAGTTGATTGTAACGCATAGCCCTTGTCTCAGTAACTCGACGATGTTGTGTTGTTGCATATTGTCAAATACACGCAACTTGATATTGGAGAGCGGGCAGACGGTCAGTGGCATTCTTGTTTCTGCCAGTTGTTGCACCAGTTGTGGATCTTCGACACAACGAACCCCGTGGTCAACCCGCTGTACTCCCAATAGATTTAAGGCGTCGTCAATATTGCTGGCCGGGCCTTCTTCCCCAGCGTGAGCAACGGGAATAAAGCCCGCATCCCGCGCCATTTTGAATACCCGGGCAAATTTTTCCGGTGGATGACCCTGCTCTGAAGAATCCAGCCCAACCCCGATGATTTTATCCTGATAAGGCAGCGCCTGCTTGAAGGTTTCAATTGCGTCGTCTTCGCTCAGATGACGCAGGAAACACATAATCAACTGGCTGGAAATACCTAACTCTTGTCGGGCTTTATCTAACGCAGCGGAAATACCATTGATGACGGTTTCAAAAGCAATGCCACGGGCGGTATGTGTTTGTGGGTCAAAAAAGATTTCAGTATGGATGACATGATCAGCCTGACAGCGCAGGAGATAAGCCCAGGTCAGGTCAAAGAAATCCTGCTCATGAATTAACACATCCGCACCTTGATAATAGATATCAAGGAAAGATTGCAGATTGGTAAACTGGTAGGCCGCCCGGACTTCTTCCGGTGTTTGGAAGGGAATATTAACCTGATTACGTTTTGCCAGTTGAAACATTAATTCTGGTTCGAGTGTGCCTTCAATGTGAAGATGTAACTCTACTTTGGGTAGATTCTGGATAAAGTTTTGCATATCTGCCTCTGTGACAATCAGGTAATTCAATCGTGAATCAAATCGATTCAATCATATTTTGATGATCGCGGTGTATTTATTGGTATGTTGTACCCACCATTATATCAGTGCCACGGATTCTACTGAAAAAGTCAGTGTTGTTCATCACTTGTCTGGTTAAGATTTTCTACTGTGAACAAGTTCGAGAGATACGGAAGCGTTGATGAGAGGGGAATGCAGATATGAGTCATCAGCGCCATAACAGAAAAGGCCGACACAAATAATGTCGGCCTTTTCTGTACATTGAAGGATGAACTCAAATGCAATGAATTCATCAATCATGCTTAGTTATTGCTGTGGAGCTCATCATTGAGTTCTACCGCTGACTTGTTAGCGAGACACTCGACCTGTCCGGTCTGAGAGTTACGTCTGAACAGCAGATCGGAAACACCGGCTAAATCACGCGCTTTGACCACTTCAACTTTGTTGCCGTCTTTATCCAGCATTTGAACTTTGGTTCCGGCGGTGACATATAAGCCCGATTCAAGCGTGCAGCGATCGCCCAACGGGAAACCCAGCCCGGCATTGGCACCGAGGAGTGAATTTTCACCGATAGACACAACGACTTTACCGCCACCGGAGAGTGTACCCATGATTGAAGCGCCGCCACCGATATCAGAACCATTGCCGACGAGAACCCCCGCAGAAATCCGGCCTTCAACCATGCTGACACCGGTTGTTCCGGCGTTAAAGTTAATAAAGCCTTCATGCATGACCGTGGTGCCTTCGCCTACATGCGCGCCCAAACGAACACGTGAGGTATCCGCAATCCGAACGCCTGCCGGTACAACGTAATCAACCATCTTCGGAAACTTATCGACACAGTCAACGCTGAGGACGCGACCAGCCAGACGGGCTTCCATTTGGCGTTCCGGGAGCTCCGGCAAGTCAATCGGCCCTTCATTTGTCCAGGCGATATTGTGAAGCAGACCGAAGATGCCATCCAGTACGGTGCCGTGAGGCTGAACTAAACGGTGTGAAATCAACTGAAGTTTCAGGAACCCTTCTGCGACGGTTTGCGGTTGAGCATCGCTTGCCAGAATCACACCGACGAGCGGCTGTTCAGATGACGCTGCCTGCGTGGCAAACGCTGCACTGGCGGTTTCCTGCTGAGACTGAAACGCTTGTGCCAGCTCCGCGGCCTGAGCCGGAGTGATTTCAAATGTTTCGTTGCCCCCCTGATAGTCGACTATTGGGGTCAATTGGGAAACCAAAGCATCACTCGGGTTAAGAATCGGGGTTGGAAAATATGCTTCGATAATTTTTCCGTCACGGTTTTTCGTTGCTGTGCCAAGCGCTAGTGCAAAATAAGCCATTGTTTTCTCCGTTGATGAATCACGCTGTTACGTAACTCCATGATTTTGAGCCATGGTCTGCGTAAACAACGCGGGCATTGAAAGCGGGTATTGAAATCAGATGGAGCCATCATAAAGAGCCACTCAACAGGATGAAAGTCTTCAATCGCAGAACGTCTGTCAATTGATATGAGTTGTCGTTTTAGCGATATATCACCCTATAAAGAAATTCTTTTATCAGGCTGCCTGATCATCAGAGTCTGTAGCCGCTGCTTTGGGGGCTGATTTCTTTTCTGACTTGGGTTTGGCCGGTGTCGGTCTGCGCTTGGCGCCTAAGGCGTACAGCACTTCTTCTTTATTTTGTGCCAGATACATTGCCAACTCTTCTTGCTTTTCTTCACTGCTCAGTAATTCACTCTTGCCGAGTAAAGTGAACAATTCATCTGCCATATCGAGCATTTTGTCATAAGCATCTGCCTCGGCTTTAGAGGTAAAAGTCATTTTTTCTTCTCCATTCCGCTCGACCACGTACTTGACGATTACAGCCATGGTAATTCCTCTGTTTTGGTTGAATGATAAAATACTGTTATTTTATACAGTAAATGGTGTCAAAAGTCTATCCATTACGACGCCATTCAAAGCAAAACTGGATAAAGCATTTCAGAAGCGGGTTCTGATATTTTTCTTTATGAACCAGTAACCAGAAACGCCGGCGCATGTCTAAGGGAACCGATAATGAGACCACTCGACCGTCCTGCAAAGCTGCTTTGGCCGCAAGCCGGGACAGGCAGCCGAAGCCTAATCCGGCGGATACGCTGTTAATCAGAGCTTCGGTGGTATTGAGTTCAAATGCTTCATACCATCTTTCCAGACGTGGTGCGATAGTGCGGAGAAAGAATTCTCTGGAACCGGAACCCGCTTCGCGCAGCAACCACTGGCTATGTTCAAAATCAGATAATCGAACGTTGGTTTTTTGGGTGAGCGGATGTTCAGGTGCACAGATGATGCACATTTCATCCTGACTAAATTGTTTGGACACTAAGGCCGGATGTAACGTTTTTCCTTCAATCAGGGCAATATCCAGCTCGTAATCGACAAGTTTTTGGCAAATTTGAGCGGAATTCGAAATAAATAACGTTTGTGTACTGTGCTGATACTGTTGCCGGAAATGACTCAGCAGGTAAGGCGCCACTTGATTGCCGATGGTATCACTGGCACCAATCCGTAACTGTCCGTGCAGCCGGTTTTCATGCTCAAACAGCCGGGGAATAGCATTGGCCCGGTTTAACAGTTCATCGGCTAAAGGGAGCAGTTTACGGCCTTCTTGATTAAGAATCAGTCGATGATTGACCCGGTCAAATAGTGCATGTCCCAACTGTTTTTCCAACTCCGAGAGCGCCATACTGACGGCGGCTTTGGACAGAAATAGCTCTTCTGCGGCTTCGGTGAGGGTATTATTCCGGGTGACCACTGTGAAAATGTGTAGTTGCCGGAGGGTGATATGAGTGAGCATATGGGATTCAGTTCTCAGCGAATGATGACCTACATCTTTCGACATTTTATATTTTTATTCAAGTCGCCGACATGGGAAAGCTGGCAAGCAATATGCTAATCTAGTCAGCAATGATGATTTCTCAACCCGGATAACGCTTGTTTACTGTTTATCATTCAAATCAACTTGATACGCTCAAGATCCTGCTGGTTCATTTGATTAAAAATGATCCATTGACGCACCCGTTTGAAGCCGAGCAAATTTTGGTTCAGAGTCCGGGGATGTCTCAGTGGCTGAAAATGGCACTGGCACAGGAGCTGGGGGTCACCGCCAATATTGATTTTCCGTTGCCGGCGACATTTATCTGGGAGATGTTTGCCAGTGTGTTGCCGGGTGTGCCGAAGCGGAGCGCATTCAATAAAGAAGCCATGACCTGGAAGTTGATGCGTCTGTTACCGGAAATGCTCGACCAAGCGGAATTTATGCCGCTGCGTCAGTATCTGGCTGATGAAAATTCTGCATTGAAGCGGTTTCAGCTGGCGGAAAAAATTGCCGATATTTTCGATGGTTACCTGGTGTACCGCCCCGACTGGATTGAAAGTTGGGAAGCCGGTCAACCGATTGAATCTCTGACTGAGCGTCATCCGTGGCAACCGATACTGTGGCAACGTTTGTTTGCGGACACCAAACAGCTGGGACAGTCGCATTACCATCGTGGCAATTTGTATCAACAGTTTATCGAACAGTTACAGCAGACGCCGCTTCCAGATGGTGTGCTGCCCAAGCGGTTGTTTATTTTTGGCATAACGGCTCTGCCGCCCCGTTATCTCGATGCGTTGCAGGCATTGGGTGAGCAGACGGATGTTCATCTGATGCTGACCAATCCGTGTCAGCATTATTGGGGGGAAATTCGTGACCGAAAATATCTGGCCCGTGTCGCAAGTCTGAAGCGTAAGCAGATTATATTACAGGAAGGTCGATGGGTTACCGGTGATGAACGTTCGCCGTTAAAAGGAGGCATCGACGCTAATCTTGAGGATGAACTGCATTTGCAACATGCGGTGGGCAATAGTTTGCTGGCATCGATGGGAAAACTGGGGCGGGATAATCTTTATCTGTTGTCGCAGATCGAGAGTGAAGAACACGAGTTTTTTATTGAAACACCCCGGGATACATTGTTACACCAGATCCAGGCCGACATCCTCCACCTCGAAGAGCATCAGAACGATCAGATTTTGACGTCCAGCGAGCATAAACAGAAGATTGACAACGGTGATGATTCTTTGTCGATTCATCAGTGCCACAGTCCGCTGCGGGAAGTGGAAGTGCTGCATGATGAACTATTGTCCCTGTTTGACCGCAATCCTGAGATCAACCCCCGTGATGTGATTGTGATGGTTGCCGATATCAATACTTACAGCCCGGTGATTGAAGCAGTATTCGGCAATGCAGCCGCTGAACGTTATATTCCTTTTTCAATCTCGGATCGCACAGCTGATCAAGAATCCCCGGTTTTGCAGGCATTTATGCGCTTGCTTCAGCTACCGAGTTCCCGTTGTCTGGCTTCAGAGTTGCTTGAATTGTTGGAAACCCCGGCCATGATGGCGCGTTTTGAGATCAGTGAAGCCGAATTTTTACAGGCAAAAGGTTGGGTTGAGGCGTCCGGAATTCGTTGGGGACTCAATGAGCAGACGGCAAGCGAATTCGATTTACCGCCGACGCGACAAAACACGTGGGAGTTCGGGATTGATCGGATGCTCGCCGGCTATGCCATGTCTGATTCTGCAACAATGTTAGAACTGGACGACCGCAATGTCGCCCCGTATAACGAGATTCAGGGGCTCGACGCTGAGCTGGCCGGTAAATTGGCCGCATTTATCGCTCGGATTCGCGATTATCGCCGACAACTGCGACAGACGTTGCCGGTCACTGCATGGCGTGAGTTATTGCATGACTTGCTCGATGATTTTTTTGTTGCTTCAGTGGAAGAGGAAGTTAGCTTTCAGCACATTCGCGATACACTCAATCACCTTCAGGAACAGTTGCAGGATGCTCACTATGAGGATTCGGTTGCGCCGGATATTTTATATCACTACCTTGCCGGGCAGTTATCCAGTGCCCGGGTCAGTCAGCGTTTTTTAGCCGGACAAGTTAACTTCTGTACCTTGATGCCAATGCGCTCGATTCCTTTCCGGGTGGTGTGCTTGCTGGGGATGAATGATGGTATTTACCCCCGGACGGTGCCAGCCGAGGGGTTTGATTTAATGACCGAGCAGACCCGCCCGGGGGATCGTTCCCGCCGGGATGATGACCGTTATCTGTTTCTGGAGGCCTTGCTCTCTGCCCGGGAGCGTCTGTATATCAGTTATGTCGGACGTTCGGTGCAAGATAATAGTATCAGTTTACCGTCGGTTCTGGTGAGTGAGTTGGTGGCGTATTGCCATCAGAATTACTGTCTGGACGGGGATCAGGCGCTTGCCAGTGATACTTCCGGTGAGCGGCTGGTACAACACATGACTTTTTCTCATCCGATGGTGCCGTATAGTCCCGATGCATTTACCGGCCCTCACGGTAGCTATGCCCGGGAGTGGCTGCCGGCTGCGACGGGGAGTGAGTCACCTTCGCCGGTGACCGGGGGAGAACCATTACCCGACTTTTTCGCGGATGTGACATTTCCTTTAGAACTGGACTTTGTTGAACTACAGCGTTTCTGGCGTTTACCCGTTCAGTATTTTTTCAACCGTCGCTTACGGGTTTGGTTCGAAAATGAGTTGGTGTCATTACAAGATGAAGAGCCGTTTTCACTCAATGGTCTGGCCCGTTATCAACTACTGGATGAATTAGTGGCTGTCCTGCTTGAGGCGCGTCGCGCTGATTCTGAGCAGACAAGTCATTCGAGTTCGGCTACGCAATTGTCGCAAGCCCAGCAAGTTGATTATTTTATTCAGGCGAAACGGGCACAAGGACAACTACCGGTCGGGGCTTTCGGGGAACTTGAATTCCGGGAGAATTATGAGCAAGCACTGGCGCTGACAGAAGTCATCGATAGTCTGTGTCAGCAACCGAAACCCGACTGTGAGCTCAATCTCACTACCACGGTTTTAGGCGCTGATCGACCTATTCAATTGCTTGGTTGGGTGACCCGTTATTTTCAGTCCGGACTGGTGCGTTATCGGGTGGGGCGAATCCGGGCGCAGGATTATTTGTCGGCATGGCTGGATCATCTTGCTGTCGCGGTGATGGGTGAATCCTGTCCGACTCATCTTATCGGTTATGAGCGTAAAAATGGGGTTCAGCATCTTTACTATCCGCCAATCGCTGCCCAGCAAGCCCAAACCTATCTGGAAGAGTTCGTCCGTCTCTACATCGAGGGAATGAATCAGCCTTTAGCTTATTTTCCGCAAGTGGCGCTGGCTGGTATTGACGCGGGTTTCAATCGTCAGCGGGAATGGCATGAAGATGAAGAAAAAGCCGTGAAAAAAATGCAAGAGGCTTTTATCGGTAACGATTTTAGCGTTATTGGCGGTGAGGGACAAAATGCGTATATTGCCCGTGTCTGGCCACAGTGGTCAGAGGATTTATGTCAATCGGCACGTGCTTATGCTGCCCAGATTTTACAGCCACCGATGCTGTGGTTGAAAGACCATGCAGATGAACCATGATACGCAATATGCAACTGATATCATCGTGAGAAACAATCGAGGGAAGTGGGTGGCCGCCAGAAAATCGTTATTTTGTGTAGGGTGTTTGCTGTACGGCCACAGGTCAGAGGGACCACAATTCGGTGAGTCGGACATGCCATCCATCTGAGAGTGGTGTTCAACTCGGAACGAGATAGTAATGATGAAAGAGTTAGTTATCCGTGAATCAGATCCCACTCTCTTGTCAGGTATGAAGCGCATGAGTCGATTTATGTCAATTCTATTATTTAGATCACACTCCATCATGCTGAACCAACCGTTAATCTGGAGCGAAGAGCGGCTATGAGTCACACCACATCCGATGCGATGATTCCACTGGAGCCGATGCGATTTCCGTTGCATGGGATGCGTTTGATTGAGGCATCCGCAGGGACGGGAAAGACATTTACAATTGCCGGGCTCTACTTGCGTCTGTTGTTGGGGCATGGCGACGCACAGAACCGACACGCTACCCCGTTGCGGGTAGATCAAATTTTAGTGGTGACATTTACTGAAGCAGCGACCGCAGAGTTGAAAGGGCGGATCCGCACCCGGATTCATGAAGCCCGGCTGGCATTTGCCCGACATCATAGTGATGACCCGTTGCTGCAATCATTTCTCGATGAAATCCCTGACCATGATGAGGCTGCCGGCATTCTGCTTCAGGCAGAGCGGGAGATGGATACGATGGCGGTTTATACCATTCACGGCTTCTGTCAGCGGATGTTAGTGCAGAATGCGTTTGAATCCGGCAGCCGTTTCCATCACGAGTTCATTACCGATGAAAGTCGTCTCAAAGCTCAGGTGGTGGCGGATTACTGGCGACGACAGTTTTATCCGCTGTCGGTTGAGCTGGCCGCAGAAGTCCGCAACTTATGGCCGACACCGAATGATTTACTTGCGCAAATCGGCTCTTATCTGAGTGGTCATCCGCTGTCTCTTTCCGTCAGCGCAATGGATGCCAGCCTTGAACAACTGCACCGTGATAATTTACAGCGTATCGTCGAGATGAAGGCGCAATGGCGACAGTATCAGTCTGAGATTGATGCATGTATTGCCGAATCGGATGTGAATAAGCGGGTTTATACTAAAAAATTCCGGCCACAGTGGATTGAGCAGGTATCCCAATGGGCTGAGTCGGAAACCAACAGTTACCGGGTTCCCGAACAGTTATCCCGATTTTCGCAACAAGTATTGTATGAGAAAACACCGACCGGAACACCACCGGAGCATCCGTTATTTGAGATCATCGATAACTTTCTTGCGACCCCGGTATCGATTGAAGCGCCGTTGAAAGCCCATGCCATTGAAACTTGCCGTCATTTGCTGGCTAAAGCGAAGTCTGAACAGCAGTGGTTATCGTTTGATGATTTATTATCTCAGCTTTCATCGGCTTTAGATCTTGATACCTCAGGCCTGTTAGCGCAGCGTATTCGCATGCTATACCCGGTCGCAATGATTGATGAATTTCAGGATACCGATCCGTTGCAATACCATATTTTCAGCCACATTTATGCATCGCATCCGGACTGTGGCTTGTTGATGATTGGTGATCCGAAACAAGCCATTTATGCGTTCCGCGGAGCGGATATTTTCACCTATATTAAAGCGCGTCGTCAGGTACGTTCCCATTTTACACTGGCGACCAACTGGCGCTCCGGACAGTCGATGATCGATGCGGTGAATCGATTGTTTGCATCGTCTGACAGTCCTTTTCTCCACGATTCCGATATTCCGTTTATTCAGGTTGCAGCACCGCCGGAGGCGCAGCAACGCCAATGGCAACTATATCAGCAGACACAACCCGCCATGACTTACTGGTGGCCGGAGGATGTTGAACCGGATGCCGTCATGACCAAAGGTGAATACGAACAAGTCATGGCCAATGCGACTGCTGCGCAAATCCAAACGATTCTACAGGCTGCACAGGATGGGGAAGGCCACCTTTATACCAAGAATGGACAGAAAAACATTGAGCCCGGACATATCGCCGTATTAGTTCGTACGGGACGTGAAGGACGACGTATCAAAGAAGCGTTGGCTCGTCAGGATATTGCCAGTGTCTATTTGTCTAACCGGGAGAGTGTTTTTGCCAGTGACATTGCGGTAGATATTCAGCGATTGTTACAGGCCGTGTTGACACCGGAGCAGGAGCGTCCGTTACGGGCTGCGCTGGCATCTCCCTTATTCGGACTGGATATTCAGGATTTGGATGCATTAAATCGCAATGAATCGTTATGGGAGCGAGTGGTGCAGGAGTTTCGTCAGTATCGGAGTCTCTGGTCGGAACGCGGCATTTTGCCAATGTTGCGAGCAGTGCTTTATCAGCGTCATCTTGCTGAGCGCTGGCTTGCGCTGAAAGGGGGAGAGCGACTATTGACGGACTATTTACACATCGGTGAGCTGTTACAGCAAGCGGGTGCTGAAATCGAAAGCGACCATGGTCTGTTGCGCTGGTTGACTCAATCGATGATTGATGTGGCGCAGGGGAGTCATCCGGAAACGTCGATCCAGCGGTTGGAGTCGGAGAAAAATCTGGTGCAAATTGTCACGATTCATAAGTCGAAAGGGCTTGAGTATGATCTGGTGTTTCTTCCGTTTGTTATGAGTTTTCGTGAGGCCAAAGAAGCGCGTTACTACGATGAAACACAGGATCGCATTGTACTGGATATGACCCGTAAAGAAGAGGCGCTCGCCAAAGCGGAGAAAGAACGGCTGGCTGAAGATTTACGCTTGTTGTATGTGGCTTTAACCCGTTCTGTGTATGGTTGTTATGTCGGGATTGCGCCATTGAAAGGGCGAGGCAAGACAAGCAGCGCTCATTTATCAGCAATCGGTTATTTGTTGCAACAGGGGGAGCCCGGAGATGCTGCACTGTTGAAGCAGGGGATTGTTTCGCAATGTGATGAAGGCGGACACACAGTTATCGACATACCACCACAACTTCCCGAGTCACCTTTGCCACGGGTTGGTGTAGCACAACAAACCTTGACGGCACAGCAGAAACAACATCCGATTGAGCGGGCCTGGCGCATGACCAGTTATTCCAATCTGGTCAAGCAGTCCGGACATGGGACTTTTCTCGATGCCACGCAGGAAGTGCCGGGATTCGATCTCGATTCGGCCGGAGAAGTGGATGAAGCGCTGTCCGACCCGGCAGAACAGACGATTTTCACCTTTCCCAAAGGGGCAACCGCCGGAACATTCCTGCACAGTTTGTTAGAGCAGATTGAATTTACCGAGACGCCGGACAGTCCGACGAATACGGCGGTGATACAAACCTTGCTCGATTCGGCCACAATTGATCAATCTTGGCTGCCGGTATTACAGAAAATGCTCACGCACGTCTTACAGGCACCATTGAATGGGAAAGCATTACGGTTAGGAGATATTCCGGCACCGCAGCGTCTGGTCGAAATGGAGTTTCTGTTACCGATAGATCGATTACGTGCGCCGTTGTTGAACCGGATTCTGAAACGATACGATGTTTTGTCCGCTCAGGCAGGTGAGCTGGATTTTGCACAAGTCGAAGGGATGCTGAAAGGGTTTATCGATCTGGTCTTTGAATATCAGGGGCGGTACTACGTGCTGGACTGGAAATCAAATCATTTGGGGAATCAGCCTGCCGACTATGCCGCGTCTCACCTTGACGCAGCCATGGTTGAGCATCGGTATGATGTTCAGTATCAAATTTATACACTGGCACTGCACCGTTTTCTGGCGAGTCGTCTGGCGGATTATACCTATGAGCAACACTTCGGCGGGGTGTATTATCTGTTTTTGCGAGGCATGGACGGCCAGACATCATCGGGGGTGTTTGCCCACCGGCCAAAGTTTGCACTGATTGATGCATTAGACCGTTTTTTTGCCGGAGAAGATGACAATATGCGTGCAACACAGGCAGGACAGATGGAGCTTGATCTATGACACAATTGGCTCAGGCGCTGGAATTGTTAGCTGAGAAACGCGTGATTCGTCCGCTGGATCAACAATTTGCCCGGTTTATTGCTCACCAGTGTTCACAGGATCAGGCTGAGGTGGCTTGGTTAGCTGCATTAGTCAGTTATGAACTGGGGCGGGGACACATTTGTGTACCGCTGGTCGATGATGAAGAACGAGTGGCGCTGGCGCCGTTATTATTCGGCCATACTGTGGCTGAGTTGCACGCGGTCAGAGACTGTGTTGCACTGATCGATTGGTTCGCGGTGATTAAACGCTGTCCATTGATCGGTGAGCCGGGTAGCTATCTGCCACTGATTTTTGACGGAAAGCGACTTTATCTCCAGCGTTACTGGTTTTATGAACATCAGCTGGCGTCGCGTTTGCAGATGCTGTCATCATCTGTTTCGATCGATGCGGCACAGACCGAGTATTTGGCTGAAACGTTGAATCAATTATTTCCCCGTCCTTATGACGCTTTATTTCAGGCACTACAGCAGGTGGCATCGGTGGGAGAGCGCCAGCGTCTGGTGTGTGAATATCTGGATATTGTCCGTGAATCAGCGTTGGACTGGACGTCGATTGATGACTTGCTACAGCAAGCATCAAATGGTTCAGCACTCTCAGCATCGGATATCTCAGTGTTAGATACTTTGGTGCCGGAATCGGTATGTCTCAACTGGCAGAAAGTGGCAGCAGCCATTGCGTTGAGCCGGCGCTTTGCGGTGATTTCCGGCGGGCCTGGCACCGGGAAGACAACCACGGTGGCACGGCTGTTGGCGGCACTGGTGAGTCAAAATCGTTCGTTGCAGAAAAAATTGGTGATCAAATTGGTTGCTCCGACCGGAAAGGCCGCGGCACGGTTGACTGAGTCTATCGGGCAGGCGGTGGAGCGCTTGAATATTTCTACCGAGGTGAAAGCGCTGATACCGACTCAGGCGAGTACATTGCACCGGTTACTCGGGGCAATTCCGAACAGTGCGGAGTTTCGTCACCATCAGCGCAATCCGCTCCATGTCGATCTGCTGGTGGTTGATGAAGCATCGATGATTGATTTGCCGATGATGTATAAATTAGTCACGGCATTACCCGATCATGCCCGTTTGGTACTTCTGGGTGATAAGGATCAGTTAGCGTCTGTCGAGGCCGGAGCGGTATTAGGCGATATCTGTGCTTTCCAGCCGTTGGGGTATAGCCGGAGTCAAATGGCTCAGTTAGCCCGATTAACCGGATATCAATTTGAATCACACATCCCTCATCAAGATGTACCGGCATTGGCGGACAGTTTATGTCTGTTGCAGAAAAGTTACCGTTTTCATGCGCGTTCCGGGATCGGGCAACTGGCTAAAGCCGTCAATGCAGGGGATGTTTCTCAGTTGCTTCAGGTGATTCAACAAAGCTACACCGATGTGCAAATTCATGGGCTGGACAGCGAAAGTTATCATCAGATGTTACAGACACTGGTGGCGGAGTACGCTCATTATTTGCACGCGATTACGGATCCATCCGCAGTTGATGCGGGCACGCCTCCTGAGAAAAAAGCGGCATATGTGTTGCGTTTATTTCACCGCTGCCGATTATTGTGTGCGATTCGGGACGGTGACTTTGGTGTTACCGGTGTCAATCAGAGAATTGAGCGGGCTTTAAGTCGTCATCAACTTATTCGTAACAGTGATGAGCCGTGGTACGAAGGTCGTCCGGTGATGATCACCCGGAATGATCACCATCTTGAGTTATACAATGGGGATATCGGCATCTGTATGCGCGATCCGCAAGACGAACGGCTGAAGGTCTATTTTGAGCAATTTGACGGCCATGTGCGCGGTTTTTTGCCGAGTCGGATTCCTCAGCATGAAACGGCTTATGCCATGACGATTCACAAGTCACAGGGAAGCGAATTTGATTTTACATTGCTACTGTTACCACCGGAGCATACGCCGCTTTTGACGCGTGAATTAGTTTATACCGGGATTACTCGGGCGCGAAAACAATTGGCACTGTTTACTTCCCCCAAAATTTTGCAGGCTGCGGTGAGGATAAAAACACAGCGGGTGAGTGGCTTAAGAGAAAAAATGGCTCAGTGACATGCTGTGGCTAATCCGGAACAACACTGGGATTAGCCTGCACATTGGTGAAGACCATTTATTGGCCCTGAAGATTTGATGTAAATGTGATGGTGTGAATTTTATAGCGGGACTGACATTCCAGAATAAAGTTTTTCACTTGCTCACTCATCGGAAAAACGCAATGAACGTTATGACCTTCTAAAAACTGATGGTCTCCCATGTCCCAGAAGCTTTGGAGTGAATTACAAATAACCGTTCTCATATTTCTGTGCTCTTAATGACTAATTAGTAACTAAAAGCATCCTTGCACTACTTTTTATTTTGAGTAAATACTGTGATCCATGTTGCAAAAAATCGTATCCCTCAATTGATTGGATGAATTTTACACAATTTAAAAATAGAGTAAAGCAGTTTGTTATTTGTTCGGTTTCAGTGCAATTTAACCTTTTAATCTTACTCTCAGCAGCAGCGGGCTTGGATACATTGACATGACTTATCGCATCAAGTGGTTATCCAAGCCCGCCCGTTATAGTTCGAGGCATAAAACCTTGGAGCGGCGCTGGTAGTTGTACAGGTTTTGTTTGATTGCCGGCAGTGAACTGACATCCATTTCGACAAATCCTTGTTCTCTGAACCAGTGCAGGCTATGCGTGGTGAGCACAAACATTGCTTTGATGCCCATATGTTTCGCCTGACCTTTCATGTGATTCAGTAGCATCAGTCCACGATTGCTGTCCCGGTATTCGTTATGAATCGCAACACATGCCATTTCTGCCATGCTCTCTTCAGCATAGGGATAAAGCGCGGCACAGCCAATGATCAGACCATCGCGGTCAATGATGGTGAAACGATGAATTTCTTGCTCAAGCTGTTCTCTCGAACGGCGAACCAAAATCCCTTTCTCTTCCAGAGGCTGGATTAAATCGAAAATACCACCAATGTCATCGATGGTCGCCTGACGGATTTGTTCTGAGCTGGCCATGACGACCTGAGTCCCGATACCATCAAAAGAGAACAGTTCTTGAATCAAAGCACCATCTTCTTTATAGCTGACCAAATGGCTGCGCGGTACGCCCGCACGACAGGCTGAAATTGCAGCTCTGAGGAAGCGAACTCTGCCGGTATGATTATCCTGTTGCTCTTCATCTTCCGGATCGGGTTCCATCCGGCTTAATAGTGCTTCGACATCTGCCGGGAACAACTCCGCAATTGCATTGCCGTGTTCATCAATAATACCTTGTTCGGAACAGAATCCGATTAGCTTGTCGGCTTTGAGTCGAATCGCAACTTGCGTGGCGACCTCTTCCGACAGCAGGTTAAAACATTCACCGGTGACTGAGCTGGCGATTGGTCCCAGCAAGACAATGGAGCCCTGCTCTAAAGCCCGGTTAATCCCATCGATATTGATGCGGCGTACCCGTCCGCTGTGACAGTAATCAATCCCATCATCAATCCCTAAAGGTTGAGCAATGACAAAGTTACCGCTGACGATATTCAGCTGATTTCCGGCCATCGGTGTATTATTCAGGCTTAAGGAGAGTTTACCGGTAATAGAGAGCTGAAGCTGACCTGCGGCCTGCATGACGAGCGGTAAAGCCTTCTCATTGGTGATTCGAATGCCTTTATAGTAGGGCGTCGCACAGGCTTGTTCCTGTAAAATCTGATTGATTTGCGGACGAGCGCCATGCACCACGACCAGCTTGACTCCCAGACTGTGAAGCAGGGCAATATCGCTGATGATATTGGTGAAATTTTTGTCCGCAACTGCTTCACCGCCGAGCATGATGACCATTGTCTTCCCACGGTGAGCATTGACGTATGGTGTTGATTGGCGAAAGCCTTTAACCAGTGCAGTACTTCTGTTTTTCACAGTAAAATATCCATGTTTATTTATGTTGAAATAATGACTTTTTATTCAATCTTGAGCAAGTATTTTTTATTGCTTTTTCATCCATGACTTTCTGTACGTCAGAAGTTGTTCAATTTCACTTAAATATCCGTCCTGCCGATTGCAGATGATGGATCAATTTGTCATGCTTTGCCAACCGTAAATGATGGAAAACAAACTGTGAAAAAAATATTGGGCTTGATGCTGGCGTCTGTGATACTCAATGGGTGTGTGCACCCGACCGATCGTGCTCAGCAGTATCTCGACGGCACATTGCCAGATGATCTCAACCGCACTGAGCACATTACATCGAATGCGCCGCGAGACTTTACTGAATTTCCGCTTCAGAGTGATTTGGTCGTGCAAAACTCTCCGTCACTGGCGATGCTTTATCAGCCGCTTTATCAACATCTCAAAGAGTGGATACAAAAAAGCGGTGACCCTGCACAATTGCAGCAGTACGGGATTCAGGCTGCCCAGCTTCAGGGGGGCGATGAGCAAGGTAATGTATTATTCACGGGCTATTTTTCTCCGGTGATTGAACTGCGCCATACACCTGATGCCGAGTTTCGTTACCCACTGTATGCGATGCCGGCCTGTACGGCTGATTGCCCGACCCGGGCACAAATTTATGCCGGAGCGCTCGCCGGACAAGGGTTAGAACTCGGTTATGCCGCCAATCTGATTGACCCGTTCATCATGGAAGTTCAGGGCAGTGGGTTTGTTCATTTCGGAGATGACGACTCTCTGGAATATTTTGCGTATGCCGGTAAAAACAGCAAGGCTTATATCAGTATCGGCAAAGTGCTGATCGATCAGGGCGAGATCCCACGGGAAAAAATGTCGTTAAAAGCGATTAAGCACTGGGTGATGACACATCCTGAAGATGAGGTAAAAACCTTGCTGGAACAAAATCCTTCCTATGTGTTTTTTGAACCCAGAGCCGCGGCTCCGGTGACCGGTTCAGCAGGTATTCAGCTACTCCCTATGGCTTCGGTTGCCGGTGACCGACGGATTTTTCCGATGGGCACCCCGATTTTGGCTGAAGTGCCATTACTCAATGCCGATGGCAGCTGGAGCGGGACACATGAGTTGCGCGTGTTGATTGTGCTCGATACCGGTGGTGCGGTAAAAGATAATCATCTCGATCTATATCACGGTATGGGCGAACGCGCAGGGATTGCTGCCGGTCACTATCGTCATTTTGGCCGGGTATGGAAGTTGGGGTTAGAAAACTCCCCGACACAGGCACCGTGGGCTTTACCGCCAGAAAAGTTAGAATAGTTTACGGTTGGTTGTCTAGACTTTTGCAGCAAGAGTGCGTATAAAACGCACTCTTTCTTTTTGAGTGTTTTTTCAAAATAGCTTTGACTTTGGGGAATGTGATGCGTGAATTAAATACGCCGGCTTCTGATGATTACAACCAGCGTTTTGGCGGAACCCGTCGTCTGTACGGCCATGATGCGGTTGAGATCCTCCGGGCAGCGCATGTCTGTGTGATTGGTTTGGGGGGCGTTGGTTCATGGGGCGCTGAAGCACTGGCGAGAACCGGCATCGGTGAGCTGACCTTGATCGATATGGATGATGTGTGCGTAACCAATGTTAATCGTCAGATTCACGCGATGCAAGGTACGGTCGGTCAAAGCAAAATTGAAGTGATGGCGGAGCGCATCCGGCTGATCAACCCCGAGTGTCGCGTCAATTTAATTGATGATTTCATCTCGCCTGAGAACCAGCATGAATATCTGAAAGCGGAATTTGATTATGTGCTGGATGCTATCGATAGCCTGAAAGCCAAAGCGGCTTTATTAGCCTATTGCCGACGACATAAAATCAAAGTGATCACGGTTGGTGGTGCCGGCGGGCAAATAGACCCGACTCAGATACAAGTGGCGGATTTGACTCGTACGATTCAGGATCCGTTGGCAAAGAAATTGAAAGACCGTTTACGGCGCGACTACCATTTTCCGAAAAATCCGGCTCGCAAATTTGGCATTGAGTGTGTCTTCTCGACAGAACAACTCAAATATCCGCAGGCTGATGGCTCAGTATGTGCGATGAAATCGACAGCCGAAGGGCCGAAGCGGATGGACTGTGCGACGGGATTTGGCGCGGCAACCATGGTCACAGCGAGCTTTGGTTTTGTCGCAGCTGCGAAAATTGTCGAAAAATTGATCCGCAAATATCAACAGTGACGGAAGGGGAGTGAACATGTCAAATTTACCGCTGTCGCCATTTGGTCGCGAAATTACTGCTGACGATATTCAGCAGGTCATGGAAAACCTGCATGGCTGGGAAGACAAATATCGTCAGGTGATTTTGTGGGGGAAACAGTTACCCGTGATGCCGGAGGATTTGAAATCCGAACGGGTTCAGGTTTCCGGCTGTGAGAGTCAGGTCTGGCTGGTGGCTGAATCAGAACAGGATCAGTGGTTCTTTTGTGCCGACTCCGATGCCAGAATTGTTCGCGGATTGATTGCGATTGTAATGGCAGCTTATCAAGGCAAAACGCGTGATGAGATTGCTGCTTTTCCCATTGAAGACTACTTTTCCCGTTTAGGACTGTTGAATCATCTCAGCCCGTCCCGGGGGAACGGTCTTCGTGCGATCGTCGGGCAAATCCAGACACTGAGTCAACACTGACAAATGGGCAGCGTATGACTCGGTGTTCAGAGTGCTGCCGTTAGAAAAAGCTCAGGCTCTTGTCCAACGCGGTAATGAATTTTTTGACATCCTCGATGGTGTTATACATCCCGAAAGACAGACGAACGGTTCCCTGAATGCCGAATGCATCCATACAAGGATGTGCGCAGTGGTGCCCGGCTCTGACAATGATGCCTTGTTGATCCAAGAGTGTTGCGACATCCTGATGATGCACGCCTTCCACCACAAAACTGAGAATACTGGCGTTTGGCTGGTATCCGATGACCCGCACATCTTCATACTGACTTAACCCCTGATAGGCCAGCTGTTGTAACTGGTGCAGGTGCCGTTCCCGGTCTTCGACTGTAACAGACTGATACCAGCGAATGGCTTCAGCCAGCGTAATGGCACCGGCTATGTTGGGGGTTCCTGCTTCAAATTTACCGGGTAATCCGGTAAATGTGGTTTGTTCAAAAGAAACCTTTTCGACCATTTTGCCACCCCCTTGCCAAGGCGGCATGGCATCTAACAGCTGCTTTTTACCATACAGGACACCGATACCGGTGGGCGCATACAGTTTATGTCCGGAGAATACATAGAAGTCAGCATCCATCTCAACCATATTGACGGGTTCATGGACAATGCCTTGTGCGCCGTCCACCACAACCAAAGCCCCTGTCTGATGAGCCAGCGGAATAATCGCCTCTAACGGTAGGCGGGCACCGGTGACATTGGTCATGTGGGCGACAGCCACCAGTTTGGTTCTGGTATTGAGCAGTTCTGTATAAGCCTCCCAGCCAAATTCACCCTGTGCTGTCATCGGGATTTTGACAACCTTTGCGCCGGTTTGCTCCGCAACTAATTGCCACGGCACGATATTGGCGTGATGTTCGGTTTCACTCACCAGTATTTCGTCGTCGGCGGCTAAGTTTGCTCTGCCCCAACTCTGAGCGATCAGGTTCAGGGATTCTGTTGCCCCTCTTGTCCAGATAATTTCTTGTTCCGAGGCTGCGCCGATAAAACTGGCAACCAATGAGCGAGCTTGTTCAAATGCTTGAGTTGCTTCGGCCGTGAGGTGGTGGCTGCCACGGTGCACATTGGCGTTCTGATGTTGGTAATAGTGAGAGAGTCGATCAATCACGCATTGCGGCTTTTGCGTGGTTGCAGCGCTGTCCAGATAGACATAGGAAGCATCATTTAACGACGAAAATTGTTGGCGAATGGCCGAAATATCAAGTGTCATTGCGGTTACGACTCATTAAGCGGTTGAGCTGGGGTTATGCCGGCAGGCGGAACCATTGGTTCGGCAACCTGCCTCATGTGTTGTTCTCCGGAGAGCAGACGAACCACTGCCAGAGAGAATTCTAAGGCGGTTCCGGGGCCTTGGCTGGTTAACAGGTTAGCGGAGCTGTCATACACGACGCGTTGTGCACTTCTCTGAGCCTCGGGAATCTGCTGCTGAAAGTTCGGATGACAGGTGAGCTGCGCATCCGGAAACAGATGATGATGCTGTAATACAAGCGCTGGCGCCGCACAAATTGCAGCGACCAGTCGTCCGGCCTGTTTTTGCTGTTTGAGTTGCTCAATAAGGAGCGGATTATCGCGAAAGTTTTCTGCACCGGTGAGCCCTCCGGGCAAAATAATTGCATCAAACGATTGTTCGGTCACCTGATGGAGCAGGACTTCAGCGGTCAACATGACACCTCGTGAAGCCTTTACAACGAGTTGTTCGGTCGGATCTGCGCTGGCAATCACAACGTGATAACCTGCCCGAACCATCACATCAATGATTGTAATGGCTTCGATCTCTTCACTGCCGGTCGCAATTGGTACCAAAATGTTATAACTCATTGAGTGACTCCCATTGTTGTTCCAGTGTTTTGATGTGTTGATATAACGTGTCATTCTCCGGGACTGCAATGCCGTGTTTTGTCGCGCTTCTGATCAGGTATCCGGTAATAAAGTCTATTTCAGTTTTTCTTCGGTAGTAAACATCCTGATGCATCGACGACTGATTTTTCGATGTTGCGTGGATGACTTGGTAAATATGAGCGGTCAGCTGTTCAAGATTTACCGGAATACTCTCAGCCGTCATCACGGTACTTACTTCGGCAATCAAACGGGTGATGATAGCTTGATACTCAGGGCGTGCGAGTTCGCCATTCGGACATTGATGAATAGCGGTTAAAGGGTTGATCACACAATTGACGGCAAGTTTTCGCCATAGTGCGTGTTCAATCTGTGGGTGCCAGTGAACTGCCGGCAATGCATGATCGAAGACGTCTCTCAGAAACTGACACCGGCCACCTTGAGCATTTGCGGCACCAATTAAAGTTTCACCTTGCCCGGTATGGATGAGTTGTGATGATGATGGTTTGAAGGCACCGTGGGTGGTGGTTGCCAGCAGTACGGGGTTGGTCTGTAATAATGAGCCGATAGTATCGAGGCTGCCCATGCCGTTGTGCATCAGCATGATAATGGTGTCCGGATTGATTGGCTGGGGCAGCGAATCAAGGGCTGAAGCAACCTGCCACGCTTTGACGGTCACCAAAATAAGATCAGCGTGTGTGACGTCATCGGCCTGACGATTGTTAAATGTGTAGCACGACTCATCGAATTGGCATTGATACTCAGAGTCTGTCTGTCTGCCAAATACTGCGACCTGATGTCCGTCTTGTTGTAATTTGATGGCCCAAAGCGAGCCTATCGCTCCCGGGCCAATCACCAGAATATTCATGTTTTACGATGGCTCATTGATTTGTTCCCAACGATTAGCGAGTCTAATCAAGCCTGATTTAAATGCAATCCTGTTTTCTGGATGCTTTTGCTTTTTCCAGCATACCGTTAAAGTAATGTCGGAGTGAGTAGAGCATGATCAGACTTGGGACGACCATCACCGCGGTCAGGACAAAAAATAACGGCCAGTTGTTCAGATAATCGGCCAGTGCACCACTGAAGGATGAGAGGACGGTACGCCCGGCATTGCCTAAAGATGCTAATAGTGCATATTGGGTTGCAGAAAAGGCTTGCCCTGTCATTAAGGTAAGGAACGAGACAAAGGCGACGGTCGAAAATGCGGTGGTAAAATTATCAACGAGTACGGTTGCAAGGAACAGGTGCTCATTTGGTCCTGTTTGGGCAATCCAAGCAAACATCAGGTTACTGGCTGACATGGCGATACCGCCGATCAGGAGCCCTTTAACAATACCAAATCGGACAGTCACCATACTTCCGAGCAGGGTAAAGAGCATCGTTGCCCACCAGCCGAGTAGTTTCGAATAGTAACCAATTTGCTCATTGCTGAAACCCACCTCGCGGTAAAATGAAATCGACATTTTGCCCAGAAATGCTTCGCCAATTTTGAACAAAAACACGAACAGCAAGATGGTTAACGCAACCCGAATCCCGTTTCGTTTAAAGAAATCAATAAACGGCTCAACCACGGTGACAGAAATCCACAACAGTGCCGGGGATTGAATATATTGATGATGACGAGCTTCCGCTTTTTGCTGTAAACGATCCCGGTGGGTGACAGGCTCTTTGGTCATCAGCGTGAAGATTATCAGCACAACCATCACTGCTGCCATCCCAAAATAGACCGTGTTCCAGCCGTACTGATCTGCGTTGGTAAATGCCAGATAGCCGGGCAAAGAATACCCGGTCCACCAACCGATAACCGCCATTGCTGAAGCCTGAGGCAGCTTTGACTCTTCAGCTTTATTGAAGCTATCGATTCGAAAAGCATCAATCGCAATATCTTGAGTCGCTGAGACAAATGCGATGACCAGTGCCACAACGTAGGTCATCATAAAATGCGTGGTAGGGTTGGAAAACGAAGCAATAGCTAATGTGCACAACAAGATGATGCATTGGCAGACAAAAATCCAGCTACGCCGCTGCCCGAGCCATCGGCTCACCAGCGGGATATGGAGCCGGTCGACGAGAGGAGACCATAAAAAATTCACCGAATAGGCGACAAAGATGCTACTGAAATAACCGATATCTGTATTGGTAAATCCTGCATCTTTGAGCCAGCCGGACATATTGGAACCAATCAAGACCCAAGGAAAGCCACTGGAACAGCCGAGCATGAGAACCCATGCTAAGCGTTTATCAAGATAACTCTGAACAGTCGCTTTCCACGTATTGGATGATTTTTGCAACGAATAAACCTCTATTGTGCTGGTGGCGTCGTTGCTGTGGTGTCTTTTTCAGGGACAACAAAAACACGCGTGATAATAATTGGCTCTACCGGAACATCTTTCATGTAATTCCGGACACCTGTTTTTTGTTGACCTATCTTTTGAATCACGTCAATCCCTGAAGTGACCCGGCCAAACACCGCGTAACCCGGTGGCCGTTCTCCATAATTGAGAAAATCATTATCAACCAAGTTGATAAAGAATTGTCGGGTTGCCGAGTTCGGATCCTGCGTTCTGGCCATTGCAATGGTTCCGGTTTGATTTAACAGACCGTTACTGGCTTCATTCGCGATTGGCGGATAAGTTTTCAATCGCTCCATTTGGGTGCTGAATCCGCCACCCTGAACCATGAATCCGGGAATGACGCGGTGAAAAATACTGCCGACGTAACTGCCGTCTTCAACATAACGCAAGAAGTTTTTGACTGTGACCGGCGCTTGTTCGCTGTTCAATTCGACTGTAAATGAACCCAGTGTGGTTTCAAATGCCACACTGGGGGAGGCAGAAGCTCCGAGACTAAACAGTGAAAAAAGCCAACAGGCCAATATAGCTGAGAAGCGATACCGACGCATTAAAAGTGCTCCCGCATGTAGTTTTTCAGCTCATCATCTTGGGCAACTTTTTTCAGGACATTATTGACGACATCATTAAAGACCATTTCGATATCATCATTTGATGCACTAAATGTTGACGTTTTCTTTGCGGTACCATGGTAAGTTTTTACCAATTTACCGGTTGGGGTTTCCGCGGTGATTTCAAGCACAACACTGGCGTTCATTTCGCTTTCCATGATTGAATGCTTGACTGAAACCAACGCTTCTTGGATTTCAACAGTCACGGAGTTTTCGCTATTGACGCTGGTTGTAAAACCTTGAGATGAAAATTGCTGTGACAACGCATTCTCAATCGCGATACGAACATTCTGACGTGCATGAACCGGTTCAATGTGGGCACGTCCGCTATCAACTAACGCAACATATTGAGAGGTTCTGACATCTTTACTCGTCAGAGTAAACGATTTCCCTTTTACAATATCACTCTGGCTGAGGGCCGGCTGAGGGGCAAAGTTGATTTGTTGCTGCTGTGGGCCTGAACAGGCGGCAAGCAGTGCGACAGTCGCTGCAATAACCAGTTTTTTCATGAGTGGTTCCTTGTTCAAAATCGAGTAATCACGTTAACAGATATGTATGGAAAACCAAGTCTGTGTGGAACGCTAAGTGTGTGTAAAAACATCCTAGATTCATCCATAAGCCGATACAGAAAACTGAAGAGAGAATAGCGCGGTTTGACATCATCTATCCATTGTCTTTCATGTTCTCTGACCCACATGGTCAGAAGTTTAGCGGCTTACGGTTTAGTTGCCTGTAAGATAACAAATTTTTTGTTCATCGCGACAGTTTTTACGTTAGATTTCCCAAATATTCTTGTGAGTTTTCCATCGTAGCCGAGGTGACGGTTACCGATCACTAATAATTCACCTCTCTTTTCCAGAACATGCTTTGCATCACAGAACATCTGCCAGGCAATATGATCGGTAATGGCATTCTGTTGATGAAACGGTGGATTACATAAAATCAAATCCGCTGACGCGGGGGCTAAACCATCCAGACAATTATTCGCGATAAACTGCATATTTGCCCGGTTGCCGAAATGATAGTGTAAATTCCTTCGGGCTGATTCGACGGCCATAAAACTTTCATCGATACAAGTTAAAGCGGCTTGAGGATTTTGTTGTCCTGCTTTGATTGAGAGCACACCGTTACCGCATCCTAAATCGATAATGTGTTTGCAGTTCGGTTTTGCCGGAATGTGACAAAGAAAAAAGCGCGCCCCCAGATCAAGACTTTCTCCGGAGAAGACATTGGGTAGATTAACCAACCGGATCGGCTGGTGATCTATCTCTGCGTCCCATATCAATTCCGGGGATACCGACTGGTGAGGGGCATCGGCACTGGCAAACACCAAGCGATGTTTTTTCCAGGCCAGCGAAGTCTGAGTCGTGCCCAGATATTTCTCAAACAACTGCAATGTCGATGTATGGATTTCTTTTGCCTTATTGACCGCAATAACCGGACAGTTTTCCGGTAGACCGGTGCGGAGCTGAGTGAGTTGCCAGATGAGATGGCGATTATTTTTGGGTAACTGAAATAAAACCAAATCAATATCAGCAGGGATCTCAGCCATTGTTGTCAGGCAGGCGATTGTGTCGTTGCCGTTTCGGGCTAAATTTTGTTGCACGCCTTGATGTGACAGATATGAATCACTCATCAGCGTGACGTGATGATCCCGGGCAAACCAACATGCCAGTGCGCCAAAATGATCATTCAGAATGAGGATATGTTTGCCGGGCGATAATGCCATGGCTTCAACATGACGAATCAGATATTCGTCTCCGGCATCCCATGCCTGTAAGTTTTCATAGTGTTGCTCAGGGTAGCGATGTAATGTCAGTGTGCGGTCATTGAATGATAATTCTGTCTTCATCGTTTTTAATCAGGTGAGTCGATTTATTAAATTGTCGATTATTGTCGCAAATGCAGCACAAACAAGAAACTGAAACCTTTTTCTAAACGTCAGAGAGTAGTAATATATGTCGCCACAGGATCATCGGAACATTTTTAGCTGTGCTCAACACGTTTTTCCGGTGACTTCGAAGAGAGAACGTACATGATACAAGAAACGATTGAAGCGAAGTTACATCAGGCATTTCAGCCAGAATATCTGCAAGTGCTGAATGAAAGTTATATGCACAATGTGCCAGCCGGCTCTGAAAGTCATTTCAAAGTTGTGATTGTCAGCTCTTCGTTCGATGGACAACGTTTAATACAACAACATCGTGCAGTCAATCAGGTTTTAGCGGATGAATTAGCAGGTTCGGTTCATGCATTGTCGATTCATACCTACACCCCGGAACAGTGGCGACAAAATATGCAGGTGCCTGATAGCCCTATGTGTCATGGTGGTGGCCATAAAGAGAACTGAACGGGTGGCGAGCCGAATGCATTTACAATCATGAGAGATGCAGATTGTCATCATGACGGATTGTAGTTTAAATCTGTTTATCTATTTGATTAAGCAACCTAATTTACTAAAAATATACGTCTTCGTAATTACTTATGATAAGTGTGCTATTCATCAAAATTATGATTATTTTTTGCATGATATAGCACCGTAATGAAGAAAGAAAAGCAGCTTAGATCATGGCATCAAATGCCTAAAAGATGGTACACTCCCGTGTCTGATAAATATGTCTCACTTCAGTGAGAGACGTGTTGTTGAATAAGGTGTTACAACCTTGTTATAAATAAGAATCAAGGCTGGATACCAGTGTCGTGTCTAGGGCTTATTTAGTTTTCCTGACGTTTGCGTCCGTTGTTTATAACTAAACAAAGCCAATTATTTACAGAATTTTAAAGAATCTTTTTCCCGATAAAAGTGCAAGTGCGTATGATTACAATAAAGAAGGGATTGGATCTTCCTATTGCTGGAACTCCTTCCCAGGTGATAAGTGATGGTAAAACCATCAGCAAAGTCGCCTTGCTTGGCGAAGAGTACGTTGGTATGCGTCCTACGATGCATGTCCGCGTAGGTGATGAAGTAAAGAAAGCTCAAGTTCTTTTTGAAGATAAGAAGAACCCGGGCGTGAAATTTACTTCACCAGTCTGCGGTAAAGTTGTCGAAGTCAACCGTGGTGCAAAACGGGTACTTCAATCTGTTGTGATTGAAGTTGCCGGTGATGCGCAGGAGACATTCGGTAAGTTTGACGCCGGTCAACTTGCAAGCTTGGATAGCGAGCAAGTGAGAACACAGCTGGTTGATTCCGGCATGTGGACTGCGTTCCGTACTCGTCCCTTTAGCAAGGTTCCTGCTATCGATTCTGCAACCAAGGCTATCTTTGTTACTGCAATAGATACAAATCCTTTGGCTGCTGATCCGCAACTGATTATCAATGAACAATCAGATGCTTTCGTTGCAGGTTTGGACGTTTTATCTGTTTTGACAGAAGGTAAAGTCTACGTTTGTAAACAAGGAAAGAGCTTACCTCGCTCAGCTCAATCGAATGTGGAAGAGCATGTCTTCGAAGGGCCACATCCAGCCGGATTGCCCGGAACACACATGCATTTCCTCTATCCTGTGGATCTCAACCATGTCGCTTGGAGTATCAACTATCAGGACGTTATTGCGATCGGTCATTTATTCTTGACCGGAGAGCTGTACGTTGATCGTGTGGTTTCTCTGGCGGGACCGGTGGTGAATAAACCTCGTCTGGTCCGTACGACAATTGGTGCTAGCTTAGACGAATTGATCGATAACGAAATTATGCCCGGAGAAGTTCGCGTGATTTCTGGTTCAGTCCTTTCCGGAGTGAAAGCCAGTGGTCCTCATGCTTATCTTGGCCGTTACCATCTGCAAGTTTCAGTGCTTCGAGAAGGTCGTGAGAAAGAATTGTTTGGCTGGTTAGTTCCCGGTAAACATAAATTCTCAGTCACACGTTCGTACCTTGGACACCTTTTCCAAGGCCAGCTTTTCAATATGACGACTTCCACAAATGGTAGTGAGCGTGCAATGGTTCCAATCGGCAATTATGAAAAAATAATGCCACTTGATATGGAACCGACATTGCTGCTTCGCGATCTCTGTGCCGGTGACACTGACAGTGCTCAGCGTCTTGGGATTTTAGAGCTTGATGAAGAAGATCTCTCACTGTGTACCTTTGTGTGTCCGGGCAAATACGAGTACGGCATGTTACTTCGTGAGTGTCTCGACAAGATTGAGAAGGAAGGGTAATTTCCATGGGTCTTAAAAAGTTTCTTGAAGACATCGAGCATCATTTTGAGCCGGGCGCCAAGTATGAGAAGTTGTATGCACTGTATGAAGCAGCAGCAACAATTTTCTATACACCGGGCACGGTAACAAGAAAAAGCTCGCATGTCCGTGATAGCGTTGATCTAAAGCGCATCATGATCATGGTCTGGTTGGCAGTTTTCCCTGCAATGTTCTGGGGGATGTATAACGCTGGTGGTCAGGCAATTGCTGCATTAAATCACTTGTATCAAGGTCAACAACTGGCAAGTGTGATCGATGGCAACTGGCATTACTGGTTTACTGAACTATTGGGCGGTACCCTGATGGCCGACTCGGCAGGATGGGGCAGTAAAATGTTGCTTGGTGCGACATATTTCCTTCCGATTTACCTGACCGTATTTATTGTCGGTGGTTTTTGGGAAGTCTTGTTCTGTATTGTACGGAAACATGAAGTCAACGAAGGTTTCTTTGTTACATCAATTCTGTTTGCACTGATTGTTCCGCCTACATTGCCCTTATGGCAAGCCGCTCTGGGGATCACCTTTGGTGTTGTCGTCGGTAAAGAAGTCTTTGGTGGTACGGGGCGTAACTTCCTCAACCCAGCATTAGCTGGCCGTGCTTTCCTGTTCTTTGCTTATCCGGCTCAGATCTCCGGTGATGTGGTTTGGACCGCCGCTGATGGTTTCTCCGGTGCAACAGCGCTGAGTCAATGGGCACAAGGTGGTCATAGTGCATTAGTGAATAATGTCACAGGTGCTACTATCTCTTGGATGGATGCGTTCCTTGGTAATATTCCCGGTTCGATTGGTGAAGTGTCTACGTTAGCGCTTGCTATTGGTGCTGCTTTTATCGTGTACATGGGGATTGCTTCATGGCGGATTATCGGTGGTGTGATGATCGGTATGATTGCGCTTTCAACCCTGTTCAATGTGATTGGCTCTGATACCAACGCTATGTTTAATATGCCTTGGCATTGGCACCTGGTTTTGGGTGGATTTGCTTTTGGTATGTTCTTTATGGCGACCGATCCCGTTTCAGCATCGTTTACCGATAAAGGTAAATGGGCTTATGGAATGTTGATTGGAGCAATGTGTGTTCTGATTCGTGTTGTTAACCCAGCTTATCCGGAAGGTATGATGCTGGCGATTCTGTTCTCGAATCTTTTTGCACCATTATTCGACCATATTGTTGTTGAAAAGAATGTCAAACGGAGATTAGCGCGCTATGGCAAACAATAACGATAGCATTAAGAAAACGTTGTTTGTTGTTATCGTATTGAGCTTAGTGTGCTCAATCATCGTTTCAACGGCAGCTGTAGGGCTGCGTAGTCAGCAACAAACAAATGCAGTCCGGGATAAACAGGAAAAAATTCTGGAAGTTTCCGGTGTTGATATGTCATCCGGCAGTGTAAAAGAACTTTACACACAATATATCGAGCCGAAACTGGTAGATTTTAAAACCGGTGAACTTGTTGAGAAGACCCCTGAGGGGCAAACAGCTTCTCAGTATGATCAGCGAGCTGCTTCAAAAAATGAATCAGAATCATTAAAACTGTCTGAATCTGAAGACCCGGCGAAAATCCGCTATAGAGCTGATTATGGTTTGGTCTATCTTGTGAAGCGTGATGGCAAAATTCAGCGTCTGATCCTGCCAATTCATGGTAAAGGGCTATGGTCAATGATGTATGCTTTTATTGCTGTAGAGACAGATGGTAATACAGTTGATGGCATCATTTACTATGAGCAAGGTGAAACTCCCGGGCTCGGTGGTGAAGTGGAAAACCCAAACTGGCGTCAACAGTTTGTCGGTAAAAAGCTTTATGATGAAAATCACAAACCAGCAATTAAGATTGTCAAAGGTGGTGCTCCTGCAGGATCGACACATGGTGTAGATGCACTCTCAGGTGCGACTCTGACCAGTATGGGCGTCCAGCATCAATTTGACTTCTGGCTGGGGGATAAGGGCTTTGGTCCATTCTTGGCAAAAGTCCGTGACGGAGGTCTGAACTAATGTCTACTGTGAAAGATCTGAAAAAGAGTCTGTTAGGGCCAGTGTTGGACAACAACCCGATTGCGTTACAGGTTCTTGGTGTATGTTCTGCATTAGCGGTCACGACGAAGCTTGAAACAGCATTTGTAATGACGGTAGCGGTCATGTTTGTAACTGCACTTTCTAACTTTTTCGTTTCATTGATTCGCAACCATATTCCTAACAGTGTGAGGATTATTGTCCAGATGGCAATTATTGCTTCATTGGTAATTGTGGTTGACCAAGTTCTGAAAGCATATCTTTATGAAATTTCTAAACAGCTTTCAGTTTTTGTCGGTCTGATTATCACGAACTGTATTGTTATGGGACGTGCTGAAGCATTTGCGATGAAAGAAGCCCCGATTCCTTCATTAATTGATGGAATTGCCAATGGCCTCGGGTATGGTTTTGTCCTGATCAGCGTCGGCTTTTTCCGTGAATTATTCGGTTCGGGTAAGATTTTTGGGATGGAAGTTCTGCCATTGGTAAATAATGGCGGTTGGTATCAGCCAAACGGTTTGATGCTGCTTGCACCATCTGCATTCTTCTTGATCGGCTTCTTAATTTGGATCATCCGTGTATTCAAACCAGAACAAGTGGAAGCGAAGGAGTAAGGAACAATGGAACATTATATTAGTTTGCTCGTACGATCCATTTTCCTGGAAAACATGGCTCTGGCTTTCTTTCTGGGGATGTGTACGTTTCTGGCTGTTTCAAAGCAAGTCAAAACAGCATTTGGCTTGGGGATTGCCGTTACTGTTGTGTTAACCATTTCTGTGCCAGTCAATAACTTGGTTTATAACCTTGTTTTGAAAGAAAATGCACTGGTCGATGGTGTTGATCTGACTTTCCTGAACTTTATCACTTTCATCGGGGTAATCGCCGCGTTAGTACAGATTCTGGAAATGGTACTTGACCGTTTCTTCCCACCTTTATACAACGCACTGGGTATTTTCTTACCGCTCATTACGGTGAACTGTGCGATCTTTGGTGGTGTATCGTTTATGGTACAGCGCGAGTATGATTTTGCTGAGTCAATTGTCTATGGCTTTGGCTCCGGTGCTGGTTGGATGCTTGCAATCGTTGCGCTTGCAGGTATCCGTGAGAAAATGAAATATTCTGACGTCCCTCCCGGGTTGCGTGGTCTTGGTATCACGTTTATCACGGTCGGTCTAATGGCGTTAGGCTTTATGTCATTCTCTGGTGTTCAACTGTAAGTCGGGTAAACCGCAGCAATAAGGAATAGTCAATGGACATTATTCTTGGTGTAGTGATGTTTACTCTGATTGTACTGGCTTTAGTTTTGGTGATTCTATTCGCCAAATCTAAGCTGGTTCCAACAGGTGACATTACGATTCTAATTAACGACGATCCTGATAAAGCGATCGTCACAAGCCCGGGCGGTAAACTTCTGGGCGCACTGGCGGGATCGGGGATTTTTGTCTCATCCGCTTGTGGTGGTGGTGGCTCTTGTGGCCAGTGCAAAGTAAGAGTGAAATCGGGTGGTGGTGATATTCTTCCTACAGAATTAAGCCATATTTCCAAAGGTGAAGCTCGTGAAGGTGAACGTCTGGCATGTCAGGTTTCCGTAAAAACAGATATGGAAATTGAGTTGCCGGAAGATATCTTTGGGGTGAAAAAGTGGGAATGTACGGTTATCTCCAATGATAACAAGGCGACTTTTATTAAGGAGCTGAAGTTACAAATCCCTGATGGTGAATCTGTACCGTTCCGTGCGGGTGGATATATCCAGATTGAAGCACCGGCACACCATATTAAGTACTCTGATTTTGATGTCCCTGAAGAGTATCGCTCTGATTGGGAAAAATTTAACCTGTTCCGTTATGAGTCGAAAGTCGACGAAGACATCATTCGGGCATATTCGATGGCAAACTATCCTGAAGAATTTGGCATTATCATGCTGAATGTTCGGATTGCAACTCCGCCACCGAATAATCCGAATGTACCACCAGGTCAAATGTCATCTTATATCTGGTCTCTGAAAGAAGGCGATAAAGTTACAATTTCTGGTCCATTTGGTGAGTTCTTCGCTAAAGATACCGATGCAGAAATGGTCTTTATCGGTGGTGGTGCTGGTATGGCGCCAATGCGTTCACATATCTTTGATCAGCTGAAACGTCTGAAGTCTAAACGTAAGATCAGTTTCTGGTATGGTGCTCGTTCGAAGCGTGAAATGTTCTACGTAGAAGATTTTGATGAACTGCAAGAAGAAAACGACAACTTCAAATGGTTCTGTGCGCTGTCCGATCCATTACCAGAAGATAACTGGGATGGTTATACCGGTTTTATTCACAACGTTCTGTATGAGAACTATCTGAAGGATCATGATGCTCCTGAAGATTGTGAATACTACATGTGTGGACCACCAGTGATGAATGCAGCTGTGATTAACATGCTAAAAGAGCTGGGTGTCGAAGAAGAGAATATTCTTCTGGATGACTTCGGCGGTTAAGCTGTCATTTCATCTCTTGTATAATATGGCTGGCTGTAAAGTCAGCCATTGTTTTATCCAGATGCTGTATTTTGTAGGTGAATCACAGAGCTCTCTTATCTGGGAGCCAAAGCTTGGTGAGATTAAGGCTTTTGGTCATCGGGCAAGAGGAGCAGTCTGTGAATGAATCACTGACATTGTGGTTATTTGAGTTCAAAGAAACCGTCTCCGGATTGTTTCCCGCCAGTCTAAACCGTGAATGAGGTATAAATATGAGTACTTTCCTAATCACTTTTGCAATGTTTGTTGTTGTGATTGCTGCAATGGCGGTTGGATATATATTCCAAAAGAAAATGGTGAGTGGTAGCTGTGGCGGCTTGGGCGCTGTCGGGATTGAAAAAGTTTGCAACTGCCCTGAACCTTGTGATGCTCGCAAGAAACGTGAAGCAAAAGCTGCTGCCAGAGCTGAACGTTTAGCTGAGTGGAACAAAGACCGTATTGTTTAACTGAGCTGGACTTGGTTTATATCTATGTTGCTCTCAACGAGTACCCTTTTGCATTGAGAGCTGCATCCCATCCTAATCTTTTCTCCGTCTGACTCCATTCATCAATTCCTTGCTTACCTGTATTGCATGCGATTGTTAGTTTTTGAAAGTATCAGTCATGCAGGACATGATTGTAGTTTCGTGAATGACAAAAATTAGATCGCGATATCGAGAAATATTACTTATGATATACTGTATATAAAAACAGTATTGTGAGTTGTTATTATGTCACGCGATGTATCTGGAAAACGATTTCAAGGCCGTGGAACGATGTCTGCCATTCCCGGGCGTTTTGAAGTTCACATTATAGAGACGGAGAATGATTTTCATCCAGTCTCTTCACCAGAGACTGAGATCCGTTACGAATATGCAAAAACCTTGATTACATCGAACCAGTCGCCGGATATTCCGTTCCGTCTTTCGGTGAATCCGTATCGGGGCTGCGAACATGGTTGTATCTATTGTTTTGCCCGTCCGACGCACGCATATTTGGATCTTTCTCCCGGTATTGATTTTGAAACACGCCTGACGGCCAAAATAAATGCAGCCGAGATTTTTGAAAAAGAACTCAGACATCCGAATTATCAGTGTCAACCGATTGCGCTCGGTATCAATACTGATGCCTATCAACCTATAGAAAAAGAACTGAAGATCACTCGTAGCCTATTGAATATTGCCTATGCATATAGACAACCGGTTTCTTTGATCACGAAAAGCTCTCTGATTTTGAGAGATATCGACCTGTTGCAATTGATGGCCTCAGAGCATCTGGTTCATGTCGGTGTCAGTTTAACCACACTTGATAATGACTTATCGCGTCGGCTCGAGCCCAGAGCGGTTCCGGGGTCTGTCCGTTTAAAAATGATTCGTGCGTTGAGCGAAAAAAATATACCTGTGACAGTGATGATTGCGCCGGTGATCCCTTTTATTAATGATCATGAAATGGAGACATTAGTTCAGGCAAGTGTTGAAGCTGGTGCTGAGCGTGTCGGATATGTGATGTTACGTTTACCCCATGAGGTTGCTCCCTTATTTGAAGATTGGTTACACACGTATTTTCCTCTCCGGGCTGAGCGAGTCCTTAGTCATCTCCGTAGTATGCATGGCGGACAACTCTATCAAGGTGAATTTGGCAAACGAATGACTGGTACCGGGGTTTATGCTGATTTCATTCGACAACGCTTCCATCTGGCACGGCGTAAAATGAGTGTTGAAGAACGAAAGTCCGAACAGTTGGATTGTAGCCGCTTTCAAGTCCCGCCTCAGTGTGGTGATCAAATGGCGTTGTTTTAGATTAACAAGGCGAATTCGTATATTCATTGCAACTCTAAAATACCATTACTGTTCAAAGTGCTTGATAACAAATTCGATGAACAGGCGTACTCGCATTGGTAAACTGTCACGATCGCGATATAGCATAAATAATGTGCGCGCTTTACTGTGCCAGTCAGGCAGCACATGGCTGATTTCCCCCTGAGCTATCATCGGCAGTGCAAAGTAATCCGGCACGTATCCGATACCGAGCCCTGCTTTAATGGCGTGTACTAATGTCAGGATTTCGTCTACTTCCAGCCTGATTCTTCTCTTGGGTTGATAATCAAACGTTTCACCGTTCTCTTTGTGTACTAACTGCCACGGTATCATAGGGCGACAAATAATGGTGGGATGACCGCATAGCTTTTCTGGTGTTGTGATGCCGGAAGTATCGTAATCAGAATGGGAGCACAAAATAAAATGGATATGTTTTAGTGGCCGGGCAATCCAGTTGTCGACGACCAGATCGCCGACCCGAAACACAACATCCATCCCTTCCGCTTCAATATCAATCAGAGAGTTGGAAAAATTCAGATCGAGCTGAATATCCGGATATTGCAGCAAAAAATCATAAAAGATATCTCGTAGGAAGTATGAGCCAGCATTGATTGGTGCAGAAATACGGATTTTTCCCTGCGGCTGATATTTATCCCGATGAAGATCTTCGTCGATACCATTAAGCTCGTCGAACAGCATCGCGGAGCGCTGAAAATATTGCTCTCCGGTGCTGGTTAATGCAACCCGATGAGCGTCCCGATTGAGTAGCCGAAGCTGTAGATCCGTTTCAAGTTGTCGGATACGGCGGCTCAATGTTGAGAGAGGCATCCCTAAAGATTGGGCTGCTTCTTTGAAGCTGCCGGCACGTGCTACAGCACAAAAACAGCGTAGATCGTCCAATGAATAACCAGGTTTCATTATTGGTATTTACCGTCTTAAAATTGCTTGTTTATCTAATTATTGAAACTAATACACTACTCAATAAGTTTTGACAAGTCATTCGGAGTGACGATGAAATCTAATTCAATGATACAAGCGGTTGTTCTACTCATTATCTGTACCTTCTTTTGGGGCAGCAGCTTTCCAATTGGTAAACATGCGTTAGAAGAAGTACACGCGCTCACCTTAGTGTTCTGGCGCTTTGTGATTGCTGCCTCATGTTTGGTGGTATACCTAAAGGTTAAACGTATACCCAAAATGCACTTGAGCGTATATCAATGGTGTTGGGTCATTGCGGTCAGTATTGTCGGGGTTGGTGGTCTCAACCTCGGCCTGTTTACTGGTTTGGCGACGACTAATGCGACCAACGGTTCATTAATTATGGCGCTGAGCCCACTGATGACATCACTCATTGCGTGTATTGCACTGCGGACTTTACCGTCTTTGGTACAAACTTTTAGTCTCTTGGTGAGTCTGGCAGGTGTATTGATGGTGATTACGAACGGTCATTTTGAAGCGTTATTCTCCATGCGGATCAACCACGGTGATCAGTTGATCTTTGGTGGGATGCTTGCTTGGAGTTTTTATACCTATTTCAGTCAGGGGATTAGCCGTTGGATGCCTGTGATTCCTTATACTTTCGTCGGTATGCTGAGCGGTGCTTCGGTGATTGGTATCATGTGTCTGGTATCACCGCAAGTACATCCGTTTACGGAATTGTGGAATAGTACCGGATTGGGGATCTCGGAAGTAGTTTACATTGGTGTATTCGGCACTGTTGCGGGTTACTTGTTGTGGTTAAATGGGGTGAGACACCTTGGTTCAGCCAATGCAGCTCTGTTTTTCAACTTTGTTCCAATCTTTTCAGTACTTACCTCATTCATGCTTGGTCAGGCTGTCACGCAGCTACAATTACTCGGTATTGCGATTGTGATTACGTGACCTGCTCCCCTAAATCTAGTCCAGTCTATACTTAGTGATGTTCATCCAACCAAGGAGATGATGAACATGAAGAAGCGATTCAACGAACAACAGATCATTACCATTCTTAAAGAAGCCGAAGCAGGTATTCCCGTCAGGGAGTTGTGCCGTAAACACGGGATCTCGGATGCGACTTTTTACACCTGGCGCAAAAAATATGCGGGAATGGATGTCTCCGAAGCCCGTCGGCT
>NZ_FULE01000069.1 GCF_900163965.1 Vibrio ruber DSM 16370 | reverse complement strand
CGGAGCCTGACGACTTATCTGATTTTATCGCTGATGACGCATTACCTGAATTTGATGAACTTGCAGCGCTGAACGAATCTGATGTGCCGCAGACTGATGCAGATGAGCCAGCGCCCGAACAACCGGAGCCTGACGACTTATCTGATTTTATCGCTGATGACGCATTACCTGAATTTGATGAACTTGCAGCGCTGAACGAATCTGATGTGCCGCAGACTGATGCAGATGAGCCAGCGCCCGAGCAATCGGAGCCTGATGACTTATCTGATTTTATCGCGGATGATGCACCGGATGTCGCTGCAGAAACTGACTTCGCTAGCGAACCATCTGACTTTGTTGATGAAGAGACCGGCCTTGAGCATTTCCCGAGAACGTCTATTGATGAAGATACGTTGGGTGAGTTGTTAGATGAAAACGCTGAGCCGGATCAGTATGTTTTTGAGCCAAATCTGGATGAAGATCGGATCGCCAGTGCAGGGATGGATTTCGATTCGATGCTGAGTATGGGCGGAGAAGACTGGAATGGATTCAAGCTTTCTCCGGAACAACAAGCATCGATTCCTGATGAAGTACCGGAAGAAGAGCTGGATGTCTGGCGAACTGAGAACCAAACAGATGAACCTCAGGCTGATTCGGAAGATTGGGAAGTTCAGGATGACTTATTCTATAACGAGTCTGGACAGCAGCGTCATTTAACTATCGATGAGCTTATGTCTCAGGTTGAAGGACATGAACATCCTTTTGAAGAGGTCGATCTCAAACTGGATGTTGGGTTAAATGAGTTCCCGGATGTTATCGGAGATATCACTAATGTTGATGTTGATAGCAATGCAGAAGCAGCAGGAAAGCTGGATCTTGCCAAGATTTATATCGAAATGAATGATGAAGCCGGAGCAGTGAAATTGCTGGAAGAAGCGATTGTTGATGGCAATGATGATATTCGTCAGGCTGCAAAACGCTTGATTGACGGGCTGAACCGAAGAAGTTAACGCATGAGTGACCTGATCCACGTTGTGCTGTTCTCTTGTGGAATGAAGGTGACAAGTGTTGTTGTGGATTAGAAATTTTTTCAATTTACGATTATACTGCCGCCCCTGTTTGACAAGAGATGTAGATGATGAGAATCGCTCTAGGTGTTGAGTATCACGGCGCTCATTATTATGGCTGGCAGCGGCAGCGGGAGGTTCCTAGTGTTCAGGAGGCTTTGGAAAAAGCGTTGAGCCAAGTCGCGAACCATCCGATAGAGGTTCAGTGTGCCGGCCGGACTGATGCCGGGGTTCACGGTACGGGGCAGGTTGTCCATTTTGATACCGATGTACAGCGAAAGACCGCAGCATGGACGATGGGTGTGAATGCAAATTTACCTCGGGATATTGCTGTACGATGGGCACAGGAAGTTCCGGATTCGTTTCATGCTCGTTTTTCTGCGATAGCGAGACGCTATCGGTACGTGATATATAATGATAATTTACGCCCAGCCATTTTATCGGCGGGTGTCAGCCATTATCATGGTGATTTATGTGTGGAAAGGATGCACCGAGCAGGACAGTTGTTGTTAGGGGAGAATGACTTTACCTCTTTCAGAGCTGTTCATTGCCAGTCTCGTAGCCCGTGGCGGAATGTCATGCACTTACAAGTCACTCGCCACAATCGTTATGTTGTGATTGATATTAAAGCCAATGCGTTTGTACACCATATGGTCAGAAATATTGCGGGGAGTCTGATTGCTGTCGGCAGAGGTGAACAAGAACCTGAATGGATTCAATGGCTATTAGATGCTAAAGATCGGAAACTTGCTGCTGCAACCGCAAAAGCAGAGGGACTTTATTTGGTTGAAGTCGAGTATCCACAAGCATTCAATCTACCGGAGCAACCCGTTGGTCCGTTATTTTTACCTGATGCATTGAACGAATCGTGTGAGTCCGGTTCAAATCATGAATTCAGGTTGTTGTAACGTCGTTTCACGAAGGTACAACCAGTTTTTTATCAACATACCGAGGTTTATGTGATTTAATCCTGTGGGTGTTTATTGTCGAATAATTTTCTCTTGCCGTTGCAAGGGAGAGGAGTAAGGGTCTTCCACATGAGTTGGCTTGAAAAAATTTTAGAGAAAAGCAATATTGTCAGTTCGCGAAAAGCATCGATTCCTGAAGGTGTCTGGACAAAGTGTACGTCTTGTGAACAAGTCCTTTATTATGCTGAGCTAGAACGTAATTTAGAAGTTTGTCCCAAGTGTAACCACCATATGCGGATGAGTGCGCGTCGCCGTCTGGAAAAATTTCTTGATGAAAATAATCGCCACGAAATTGGTGAGACGCTGGAACCGCAGGACAAATTAAAATTCAAAGATTCAAAACGTTATAAAGAGCGACTCGCTGCAGCGCAAAAAACCAGCGGTGAAAAAGATGCCTTAGTCGTGATGAAAGGGGAGCTGTATGGTCATCCTCTCGTTGCGTGTGCGTTTGAGTTTTCTTTTATGGCGGGTTCAATGGGCTCTGTGGTTGGGGCTCGTTTTGTCAAAGCCGTAGAAGCTGCAATTGAAGCCAAGTGCGGCCTGATCTGTTTTTCCGCCAGTGGTGGTGCCCGAATGCAAGAGGCATTAATGTCTCTGATGCAAATGGCAAAAACCAGTGCTGCGCTGGAGCGTTTATCTCAAAATGGCCTGCCGTTTATTTCTGTCATGACCGACCCGACCATGGGCGGGGTTTCGGCAAGTTTGGCGATGCTCGGAGATATTAATATTGGTGAACCGAAAGCTGTAATTGGGTTTGCCGGACGTCGCGTGATCGAGCAGACGGTACGTGAAGACCTTCCTGAAGGCTTTCAGCGCAGTGAGTTTTTGCTGGAGCATGGTGCGATTGATATGATTGTTGACCGCCGTGAAATGCGGTCTCAGGTTGCAAGCCTGTTGGGTAAGATGATGAATTACCCAGCACAAGCTACAGAATCGGGAAATGATAACACTTATGCGGTACCCGAAGCCGAAAAAAAAGAGTAAAGTAGTTCTCCCATATATCAATACTATGCTTGTTTAATGAGTCAGAACGCTATACCACAAGCCACATCTTCGTTATCGGTGTGGCTTGATTACTTATCCAGTATCCATCATTCATCCATAGATTTAGGCCTTGATCGTGTTCAGGTCGTGGCTCAGAGAGCTAACCTTTTAAAGCCTGCACCAACGATTATTACGGTTGCCGGTACAAATGGTAAAGGTTCTACCTGTGCGATTCTTGAAGCTATCCTGCTTGCTGCGGGATACTCGGTGGGCGTCTATAGTTCCCCGCATCTTATTTGTTATAACGAACGCGTCCGAATCAACGGCAAGGTATTAGCCGATGAAAAGCATACGTGTGCTTTTGATTTTATCGAAAAACAGCGTGGCACGACGAGTCTGAGCTTTTTTGAGTTCGGGACGCTTGCTGCATTGCGGTTACTGCAAGAAGAGCAAGTCGATGTCGCAATTCTGGAAGTTGGCTTAGGTGGCCGGTTAGATGCGACTAATGTTGTTGAGCATGATGTTTCGGTGATCACAAGCTTAGCTATCGATCATATTGATTGGCTGGGGAATGACTTGGGGCAGATTGGGTATGAGAAAGCGGGGATCTTCCGGGCCGGCCGGCCGGCGATATGTGGTGAACCTCATCCACCGGCAACCGTTGCTGCCTATGCCGATGAAATCGGCGCTGAATTCTTTCAGGTCGGGATTCAATTTGATTATCAGCTTGCAGAAGATGGGTGGCATTGGCAGCATGGTGCTTTTGATCTCCGTGATTTACCGAAGCCGCAATTGCCGTTACCCAATGCTGCAACCGCTTTGATGGCGCTTGGATGCGCCGGGTTAGATATCAGTGATATGGATATTGTTGCGGGCTTGGCGAGTGCGACCCTGCCTGGCCGAATGCAGCAGATTAGTCAGCAGCCGGTTATTATTCTTGATGTTGCACATAATCCGCATTCTGCCCACTATCTGGCATCGCAAATGAAGCAGCGTTTCTCTGATAAAAAAATTCATCTGGTCATTGGTATGTTACATGACAAAGATATTCAGGAAACGATCACCGCGTTATCACCGGCTGTTGATCACTGGTATCCTGCATCTCTGAGCGGGCCGCGTGCTGCTTTCGCCAGCGAGTTGAATCGCTATATTCCCCTTCCTAGTCAAACCTATGAATCACCCGTTCAGGCTTTTAAAACAGCGATGACACGAGCAGATGAAAATGATGTCATTATCGTCGCAGGTTCGTTTTATACCGTTGGAGAAGTTTTGGATTTTTGGAATAAACGAGGAGTGTAAACAGAGATGGCAAGTCGATTCCAAAGTCGTTTAGTTGGAACCGTTGTATTGGTTGCACTTGGTGTCATTATTCTTCCGGATATTCTGGATGGGCAAAAATCACACTACAAAGAAGATGTTGCCAGTATTCCACTGAAGCCCGATGTCGAACAAAAAACAGAACAGTACCAAATTTTAGAGCCGGAAACCGATCAGCTTTCTGTACCTGATTCACCCGTTTCAGTGCAAGAAAATACAGATGAGACTTCAGCGAATGATACGGTTGCTGTTCAGGTTCAGACATCGTCTGACTCAGATGATTTTCAGAGTAGCGGCTGGATTATTCAGCTGATGGCTCTCAAAAATAGTGACAATGCGAAAAAACTCGTAGCAGACTTGCAAAAACGAGGTTATCAGGCGCATACCAAACAAGAAAATGGTTATACACGGGTGATTATCGGACCTGATGTTTCAAAAAGTAAAATGGAAAGACAACTGGCAGAATTGGAAAAAATTACCGGTGCAAAGGGCCAGTTGCTCAAATTTAAGCCACTAAATCCGTAAGAAAACGTTTGCGTCGCCATTTTTTCTGTTAGAATGCGCGCCATCTTAGAATGAGTGAATGTATGAACTGGTTAGATATTGTCATTTTAAGTGTGATTGGCCTGTCAGCACTGATCAGCCTGATTCGTGGTTTTGCGAAAGAGGCGTTGTCACTGGGAACATGGCTACTTGCATTTTTTATTGCAAGCCACTATTACCCAAAGTTGGCTGTTTATTATACGAATATTCAGGATGACATGTTCCGCAATGGTGCTGCGATTGCGACGTTGTTTATTGCAACATTAATCGTTGGTGCGTTGGTGAATTATGTTATTGCCCAGCTTGTACAAAAAACGGGGCTTTCAGGGACTGATCGGGTTCTTGGGGTGGTGTTTGGCGGACTCCGAGGCGTGCTGATCATTGCTGCGCTTCTGTTTTTTATGGATGCGTTTACTGCGTTTCCAAGTTCAAAATGGTGGGAAAACTCACAATTAGTGCCACAATTTCGGTGGATTATTGTGCAGTTTTTCGAGCATTTGAAAACATCATCTAGTTTTCTTACCGGTACGGTATAAACCGGCCGGTATAATGTCGCAAATCGAGGATTAAGACATGTGTGGTATTGTTGGAATTGTTGGTTCAACGCTTGTCAACCAGTCCATCTATGATGCTTTGACCGTGTTGCAGCATCGCGGCCAAGATGCCGCTGGTATTTGTACCATAGATAGCAATCGTTTTCGTCTGCGTAAGGCAAATGGATTGGTTACAGATGTATTTGCTGCAAAGCATATGCAGCGCCTTCAAGGAACGGTTGGCATTGGGCATGTTCGTTATCCGACAGCGGGGAGTTCAAGTGCATCCGAGGCGCAGCCTTTTTATGTCAACTCACCGTTTGGTATCACACTGGCTCATAATGGTAATCTCACCAATGCCCAGCATGTCCGTGATAAGTTATTTGAGAAAGACCGTCGTCATGTTAATACAACGTCTGACTCCGAAGTGTTGTTGAATGTTTTGGCGCATGAAATTGATACGGTTAAAGGTAATGTAACGACTGAAGATGTGTTCAGAGCCGTTGCCAGTGTTCACCGTACGATTAAAGGCGCTTATGCTGTCGTTGCGATGATTATCGGCCATGGCATGATTGCATTCCGGGATCCAAACGGTATTCGTCCACTATGTCTGGGTAAACGCGATGTTGGCGGACGTACGGAGTACATGGTTGCTTCTGAGTCGGTTGCATTGGATGCGGTCGGATTCGAATTTATGCGTGATGTTGCTCCCGGGGAGGCCGTTTATGTCACCTTTGAAGGTGAGCTCTATACACATCAGTGTGCTGATAATCCTCAGTTGAATCCATGTATTTTTGAATTTGTTTATTTTGCCCGTCCCGACTCATTCATTGATCAAATCTCTGTCTATAGTGCGCGGGTCGAAATGGGCAAAAAATTGGGTGAGCGAATTCAGCAGGATTACGCGGATCTCGATATTGATGTTGTGATTCCGATCCCTGAAACGTCTTGTGACATTGCATTGCAAATCGCACAGGCGCTGGATAAGCCTTATCGACAAGGTTTTGTTAAAAACCGTTATGTCGGCCGGACATTTATTATGCCGGGTCAACAGCAACGTCGTAAGTCAGTGCGCAGAAAACTCAATGCCATTCGTTCTGAATTTAAAGATAAAAATGTGCTGCTGGTGGACGATTCAATTGTCCGGGGTACGACATCAGAACAGATCATTGAAATGGCTCGCGATTCTGGTGCTAAGAAAGTCTATATGGTTTCTGCTGCCCCGGAAATTCGTTTCCCGAATGTTTACGGAATCGATATGCCAAGTGCCAATGAACTGATTGCTCACGGTCGGGATAATGAATCTATCTGCCGTCAAATCGGTGCCGATGCATTAATTTTCCAGACAATTGAAGATCTCGTGAGTGCTGTTGGTATCGGTAATCCAAATATCAGCCGCTTTGAAACCTCGGTCTTTAACGGTGAATACGTGACGGGTGATATTGATCAGGATTATCTGGATTATCTGGAAGCGATGCGAAACGATGACGCCAAAGAGCAAAAAGAGATTCAGCAAGAGCTGGCCAGTCTCGAACTCTATAATGAAGAAAACTGAGGCTCTTAATGCTCTAACAGTATTACTCAGAATAAAATTTACAATTTGAGTGGTATGATGAAAAAGGCTTCCTGATGGAAGCCTTTTTATGGGATTAAAATTCAGTGCGATACAAGAATATTATCAAAGCTACAGAATCATTGCCGCAATCCAGCCGAAGATAATCAGCGGGATATTGTAGTGAATAAATGTGGGAACAACGGTTTCCCAGACGTGCTCATGCTGTCCGTCTGCATTGAGCCCCGATGTCGGGCCAAGTGTCGAATCAGAGGCCGGAGAACCAGCATCACCGAGTGCTGCGGCTGTGCCGACCAAGGCGATTGTGGCCATCGGTGAGAAACCAAAAGCAGCTGCCAGCGGAACATAAATCGTTGCAATAATCGGGATGGTCGAAAATGAAGAGCCGATCCCCATGGTGACTAACAGACCGACGACCAGCATCAGCAGGGCGGCTAACGGTTTATTATCTCCGATAGTATGAGACAGAGATGCAACCAGTGATTCGACCCCGCCAGTCTGTTTCATGACTGCGGCAAAGCCTGCGGCAGCAATCATGATGAAGCCGATCATTGCCATCATATGAACGCCTTTCGTAAAGACATCATGGGTCTCTTTCCAGGCAATGACCCCGCCGAAGTTGAAGACCATAAAGCCAGTGAGGGCACCGATAATCATCGAACCGGTAGATAATTGCACACCAAGAGCCGCAATAATACCGACGACTGCCGTCATAATATATCGGCCATTAATGGTATGTTCTGAATCGGTGTGAACAACGGTCAATTCGGTTTTACGGTATTCTCTGGGTTTGCGATAACTAAAGAAAACCGCAACGAACAGCCCAAAGAGCATCCCGGCTCCGGGCAGTAACATCGCTGCCGGAATCTGGCTCGCCGTGACATTGACCAAGCCATTCTCCTGCAGATTTTTCAGCAGAATATCTCTTAAGAAAATCCCCCCGAAACCGATAGGAAGAACCATATAAGGCGTAATCAGGCCGAATGTGAGAATACAGGCAATCAGACGGCGGTCTAACTTGAGTTTGGCAAAAACGCCCAATAGTGGCGGAATCAGAATCGGAATAAATGCGATATGAACCGGAATAATGTTCTGGGAAGACATGGTTACCAGCACCAGCGCGGTCAAAATCGCATATTTCAGTCCGGTTTGCGTTTCCTGCTGCTCTTTACCATGAATTTTTCGGATCACTGTATGGGCGACCAAATCGGTCAGGCCGGATTTAGAGATAGCGACGGCAAATGCACCGAGCATGGCATAGCTGAGTGCGATCGTCGCACCACCGCCAAGGCCGCTTTCAAACGCAGCGACCGATTCATTCAGGCCCATGCCTGAAACAAGTCCGCCAATGATCGCACTAAATGTAAGTGCGACGACAACGTTCACACGAAGCAGTGCAAGTATCAGCATGATACAGACTGAAATAACGACAGGATTCATACGATTCTCGTGTTGTAATATTTTGAATGAAGTTTAGTTTTGTTCTGGTTCGGCATCGGGTAACGGCCATCCGCCTAAGGCCTGCCATTTATTGACAATCCCACAAAAAAGCTCAGCGGTTTTCTGAGTGTCATAAAGTGCTGAGTGCGCTTCTTTGTTATCAAATGGGATGCCAGCGGTACGACAAGCTTTTGCCAGTACGGTTTGCCCATAGGCGAGACCGCTTAACGTCGCGGTATCGAATGTGGCAAAGGGATGAAAAGGCACTCGTTTAAGGTGGCAGCGCTCACTGGCAGCCATCACGAAGCGATGGTCGAACGTCGCATTATGGGCGACAATGATTGCCCGGCTACACTCCGCTTCTTTTTGTTCTTTGCGCACTTGCCGATAGATTTCTTTGAGGGCTTCCATTTCACTGACAGCTCCGCGAAGCGGGCTGAATGGGTCGTAAATACCATTGAACTCCAGTGCTTCTTTTTCCAGATTGGCACCTTCGAATGGCTCGATATGAAAATGGAGCGTGGTTGCCGGTTGAAGTTGTCCTTCTGCATCCATCTTGAGTGTGATGGCACAAATCTCAAGGAGGGCATCTGTTTGTGCATTAAAGCCTGCTGTCTCGACATCGATGACAACGGGCAGATATCCCCGAAAGCGATTTTTTAAACGTGGTGTGTTGTTTACTTCCGTCATTTTGACCATAACCTATATATCAGGGCTCGCATTATTGCAGATTATACGCCTGATAAAAACCGCAGATATTGATTAAAATGTTGAGGGTTATGGGTTGCAACGCAAGAGTGGCGAGGTTTTTGCATTTCCTTTCATGTTCCAACGTGATGTGGCAAGAAGGTGCCACTTCAGTTGTCTGTTTGGGAACCTGATGTTTGAGAGAATAACATGTCTATAAAGTATGGGTTGATTGCCAGTTTAGGAGCTATTTTGAGTCTCTGGGGGAATGTCGGATATGCGTTGCAAAAGCATTATGTGGCAACGCCCCAGCAATCAAAATGGGAAATGGTGTCTGATACGCCGCTTGAGTGTCGGCTTGTTCATCCGATCCCGTCTTACGGTAATGCTGAGTTTTCTTCCCGGGCAAGTAAAAAGTTGAATCTCGATTTTGAATTGAAGATGCTGCGTCCGATGGGGGAAACCCGCAATGTATCTCTGGTGTCGATGCCACCGGCATGGCGTCCGGGAGACAGAGCGGAACCGGTCTCGCATTTGAAATTTTTTAAACAGTTCGATGGTTACATCGGCGGTCAGTTAGCCTGGAATTTACTCAGTGAGCTGGAGAAGGGGCGTAATCCGACATTCAGCTATGAAGAGTGGCAAGATCGGGATCGTTTGATTGAGGTATCGTTATCTTCGGTTTTGTTCCACAGCAAGTTCAATGATTTTAGCAATTGCCTGAGTCGTTTGTTGCCGTATAGTTTTGACGATATTTCGTTTACGATATTGCATTATAATCGGGACAGTGTTCAGGTGAATAAAGCATCGCAGAAGCGTTTGGCTCAAATTGCGGAATATATTCGCTATAATCAGGACATTGATCTGGTCTTGGTTTCCACCTATACCGATGGTTCCCGTTCAAAGAATGAAAGCCAGAGCCTGTCTGAGAAACGTGCAGAAGTGCTGCGTGACTATTTCAAATCACTGGGATTGCCGGAGAATCGGATTCAGGTAGAAGGATATGGTAAGCGTCGGGCGATTGCCAATGACATGACACCGATTGGTAAAGAAAAGAATCGCCGTGTGGTCATTTCGTTAGGCCGGACACAAGTGTAATTCCCGACATAAAAAACAGGCAGCTTCGTTCGCTGCCTGTTGCATCAGTGGTTTGTTTGTCTTGATGACGAGAATCATCTTACTGCGAATTGATTAACCCTGAAGACCGGCACTCGCCTGTTTATTCTGAATTAATTCCACCATGTAGCCATCCGGGTCTTTGATAAATGCGATATGGGTTGTGCCGCCTTTGACCGGACCCGGTTCACGAGTGACGTCGCCACCTGCATCTTTAATCGCCTGACAAGTCTGATAAATATCATCAACGCCGATAGCAATATGACCGTAGGCATTGCCTAAATCATATTCTTCAACGCCCCAGTTGTAAGTCAGTTCGATAACGGCACCTTCTGACTCATCGCTGTAGCCGACAAACGCGAGTGTATATTTGTATTCCGCATTTTCATTTTTACGCAGCAATTTCATTCCCATGATGTCGGTATAAAATCTGATTGAGCGTTCTAAATCTCCGACACGTAACATGGTATGTAAAATTCGGTTGTTAGACATTGCTTACTCCTGAAATGACTGGATATTATTTTTGAGTCGCTCATCTGATGACGAGCGGTTGTATCAGTTTAAAGAACATGGCAAACAAGCGCAAATGTCACCGCTGTTCCAGTTGGGGAATGTTCGCAACAAATTGCTCGTTGAACGGGTGAATATGTTGATTTACTGGAAGAGAAATCCGTCAAACTGTGGGTCGTCGGCATCAGATAAATGAAATAAAGTCTGTTTGACATGTTCCAGATGTTGCCACATTGCTTCTCTTGCTGCTTCGGGAGAACGTCTTTGCAGGGCAAACAGGATTTTCTCATGGTCTTCCAGCCAGGCACTTCGATAGTTTTCATTAGTGATGCGGACATGAAGCTGACGCCACATCGGGCTTTCATCCCTGCGTTGCCAAAGATCCCGGACTATGTCGCATAACACACTGTTTTGTGAGGCATGGGCGATGGCTAAATGAAACTGTTCATCACCATCGTAGTCACCATGACCGGTTTCAAGCTGCTTCCGTTCAATATCCAAAGCTTCGCGAAGTTTCGAAAAATCATTTTTAGTGAGATTTGTCGCTGCAAAACTGGCAATCTGGCTCTCAATGATCTGACGAGCTTGTAACAGTTCAAATGGTCCGATATCCGAGCGTGTTTTGGGTTGGGATGCCAGCGGGTGTTGTTGGGGTTGGATGGACAGGGCAATCACGTAAACCCCGGAGCCTTTGCGTACTTCGACCAGCCCTTGCAGTTCAAGCATGATAATCGCTTCTCTGACGACTGAGCGGCTGACCTGCATGGCTTCGGCAATGTCTCTTTCCGGCGGCAAACGATCACCGAGATTAAATTCCCCGGAAAGGATGCGCTGCTGAAGAATCAGACCGATTTCCTGATAAAGACGTTTCGGGGGCGTAATCGAGGTATTCATAGCGCCATCTCTTTCATTATTCAGTCTTTTCTTTAAACTCACATAGGTCTTCAATAATACAACTGCCACAGCGTGGCTTGCGGGCGATGCAGGTATAGCGACCATGCAGAATCAGCCAGTGGTGTACATCGACTTTGAATTCTCTCGGAACGACTTTCAGTAATTTCTGTTCAACTTCGTCGACATTTTTGCCCGGAGCCAATTTGGTTCGGTTGGACACACGGAAGATATGGGTATCAACGGCAATCGTTGGCCAGCCAAAAGCCGTGTTGAGAACGACATTGGCTGTTTTACGTCCGACGCCGGGCAGTGATTCCAGCGCATCCCGGTCTTCCGGTACTTCACCTTGATATTTTTCGAGCAGAATCCGACAGGTTTTGATGACGTTTTCAGCTTTAGAATTAAATAAGCCGATGGTTTTGATATAGTCTTTCAGCCCATCAACACCCAGTTCCAGAATCGCTTGCGGTGTATTAGCAACCGGATATAGCTTATCGGTGGCTTTGTTGACGCTCACATCGGTCGCCTGGGCTGAAAGCAGTACAGCGATCAGGAGTTCGAAGGGCGTATTCCAATTGAGTTCAGTTTGTGGGTTGGGATTATTTTCCCGTAATCGTTCGAGAATTTCGATTCGCTTTAGCTTATTCATGACGCTGTTGCTTCCGGTTGAAATAAGTATGACTGAAGTGTCATGGCTGTTAATTCTGTGGTTGTGATTATTGAGTCACTTTCGTGACCCGGGCTCTCTCAATCTGTGGTTTGGTTTGTTTTGGTTGACGAGAAGCCAGATATTTATCAATACAGCTTTTTAATGCAATTAAAAAACCGACACAGATAAATGCGCCCGGAGGGAGTAGTGCAAGCAAAAAACTATTGTCCAGATGCAATATGTCTATCCGGAGAACTTTAGCCCACTCTCCCAGTAACAGATCAGCACCATTGAACAGGGTGCCGTTACCGAGCAGCTCGCGAATGGCCCCTAACACAACCAAAACGCTGGTCATTCCCGTTCCCATCCAGAATCCATCTAAGGCGGAGGGCAGTACATCATTTTTAGAGGCGAATGCTTCAGCGCGACCGATAATAATACAGTTGGTGACGATCAGCGGAATAAAGATCCCTAATGATAAGTACAAACCAAATGCAAATGCATTCATCAACAGTTGCACACAGGTGACCAGTGCTGCAATGATCATCACGAATACCGGAATCCGCACTTCTTTCGGCACATGGTTTCGAACCAGAGAAACGGTAACATTGGAGCTGACCAGTACCGCAAGCGTCGCAATTCCCAGCCCCAGCGCGTTGGTAATCGTTGAAGATACTGCGAGCAGCGGACATAACCCGAGCAACTGGACTAGGGCGGGGTTGTTGTTCCACAAACCATTTTTCATCAATACCTGTGATTGACTCATGATTGGCCTCCGTGACAATTGTAGGGTTGACGATAAAGCTGCTCTCGATTTTGATCAACAAATAGCGTGATTTTCTTAACGGCTTTCACCACAGCTCTTGGTGTGATGGTTGCGCCCGTGAATTGATCAAACTGTCCGCCATCTTTACGCACTTTCCACTGCGATTCGTTTTCGGCTGTCACTTGTTGACCGGTAAATCCCAGTATCCAGTCACTGATACGGCGATCAATTCTATCTCCGAGACCGGGGGTTTCATGGTGGACAAGAACGCGAGTTCCGGTAATTACACCTTGATTATTTATCCCGACAATCAGTTTAATAGCACCGTTGTAACCATCGGGTGCAATCGTTTCAATGGCTAACCCCGTAGGTACACTATTTTGTTTGGCAATGTAAGCATGTAGTGGCGGTTGCTTGGCTAAATAGGGAAGATTCACAACAGTACACGCCTCGGAAAGAATGTTATCGTGTGTTTGCGGTGGAATGACCTGAGCCAAAATCGTGAGGAGCTGTTTTTGTTCCTGTTGTTCAATTCTGTTTTGGGTCAAGTAATGGGTGATCGCAACCACACCGGTTGATACACAGGCAAAAACTGCGAGGATCACGCCATTTTTTCGTATTGCAGTTAACATCGTGCCCCTCAGTGTCCGTAGGTTCTTGGTTGTGTGTAATAGTCGATCAACGGTACACACATATTGGCGAGAATGACAGCGAAAGCAATCCCGTCAGGATATCCTCCCCAACTGCGAATAATAAAGATCATCACCCCGATAAACGCACCGTAGAACAGGCGACCTTTGACCGTGGTTGACGCTGTCACCGGGTCGGTTGCGATAAAGAATGCACCAAGCATCGTGGCTCCGGAAAAGAGGTGGATCAATGGCGATGTGGTCGTTTCGACCCCAAACAGTTGACACAGACTGCTAATTACAATTAATCCGGAGAGATAAGCAACCGGAATATGCCATTGGATTACCCGAACCCGAATCAGTAGCAGACCACCAAGGAGGTAGGCGAAGTTGACCCATTCCCAGCCAATCCCGGCAATGGTACCGAATTGCTGATGCGTTAATACATCAGCGATTGAATGACCTGTCCGAAATCCATTTTTGATTGCGTCTAGCGGCGTTGCCATGGTGACGCCATCGATGCTGAGCCGTAGCTGTTGCAGGGAGAGCCCGTGATCATCAAATCCGCTGAAAATAACTGAAAGCGCATCAGATAATGAAATATTTTCTGCAGAGAGTGAATGTGGAGGAAGCCAGCTGGTCATCTGGACAGGAAAAGAGATCAGCAACACAACATAGCCAATCATTGCCGGATTAAACGGGTTCTGTCCAAGGCCACCATAGAGCTGCTTGGCTATCACAATCGCAAAAATTAAGCCAATCACCATAATCCACCATGGTGCCAAAGGCGGAATCGCAACTGCGAGCAACCAGGCCGTGACTAATGCACTGTAATCTCTGAGAGCGGCAACTGGAGAACGCTGACGAATTTTCATGATCAGGCTTTCCAGTCCGACTGCGACGAGAATACCGAAAATAAGCTGAATGAATGTGCCCCAGCCAAAAAAATAGGTTTGGGCGATAAGCCCGGGACAAGCCGCAATCGCAACCCACTTCATTAAATCTGAAGTGCTGCGTTTTTGATGCGTGTGCGGAGAACTTGCGATAAAAAATGCCACTACTCTTTTTCCTCCGTATCAGACGCGGATGATTGTGATTGTTGTTGTGCCTTTCTGGCTTTGGCACGGGCAACCGCTGCGGCAACTGCGGCCTTTTTCGGATCAGGTGTGTCCTCAGCCGGTGCGGATTGGGTTTCTTTTGTTGTATCGGCAGCGGTTTGTTCCGCTGGCGACTCAGATTGTTGCTGTGCTTTTCTGGCTTTGGCACGGGCAACCGCAGCGGCAACGGCGGCCTTTTTCGGATCAGGTGTGTCCTCAGCCGGTGCGGATTGGGTTTCTTCTGTTGTAGCGGCAGCGGTTTG
>NZ_FULE01000034.1 GCF_900163965.1 Vibrio ruber DSM 16370 | reverse complement strand
ATCAGAGGCTTCCATACCACCGTACTTCGATTTCCAGTTATAGTAGGTTGCATCAGAGATCCCGTATTCGCGGCACACTTCATTGACTTTCCTGCCGGCTTCGACTTCCTTCAGGATCTTGACGATTTGCGTTTCTGTATAGCGTGATTTTTTCATCATGCACTCTCCGTTTATTTCAGTGTAAACGGAAAAGCCCTATTTACCCGCGTCCATTTTTTCGGGGAGGGTTACAAAAGCATCAATGATGCGCAATTCATTGCCATTCATAACGAGGACAGGCGGCATAAGAAAGACGACCTTACGGGGACAGACGGAATTACAGGGATTGATGTGGTGATTGCGAGGACAGACGCGATAAGGTGAATAACGTGATTGCGTGGACAGGCAGGATTACCGATTGATTGTAAGGACAGGCACAGTGGGAAAACAAATACAAATAGCGGGGACAGACGCCACAATGCGCCACTCCTAACATTGCAAGCTTTGATTCATCGGGCTTAACGTTCTTCCTGACTGAGATCCGGTGCTTCCGGCACCTTCTCCGGACGCCTCCAGATGTAGTAGCTGCCGATCAACATACCGATGGTCGATACTACAACCCAGACCAAAGCGACCTTGTGTAACAGTAAAATCAGTAGACAGACCGACATCGATAACGCTGACAGAATCTTATTCTTTCTGGAAATGACTTTGCCATTTTGCCAGTTCTCTATCATGTTGCGGAAAAAAGGTTTCGACATTAAAAAACGATGAATCGTAGGAGAGCCTTTTGCCGAGGCCCATGCACATAAAATCACAAATTCTGTTGTGGGCAGGCCCGGTAAAACGGCACCGATAATCGCCAGAATCAAACTGACGACCGCAATGAGTTTATAAACCCACAGCTGTACCCCTGATGATTTTGTTTGCTGCTGTTCTGTCATTGCACTTACCGATATTCTCCGAGATTCAGACCAAATCAACCCACAACCCTGTGCCGAGTGTTAATCGGATCAGTTTATCCACCACAATATTACATTATCTCAGCATTAAGCTGTGTTCAGTCTCCCAAATCCCACTCAGAAAGTATATGGTGCCTGTCCTTTCTATTCATTTACACTACAAATAACGACTAGATTCATCAGGATAAATCATTTGGGAATAAATAATCATAAAAATATGAATTTTATGGTAGATATCTAAAAACGAACTATAGTATAAGTGTTATAGTAAAGCCATGAGTCATATGAACTAAAAATATGTAAATAAGCTTGAGGAAACAATGGAAAAAGAAAAAATAAGAAATTTCGTTATATCTTTACTTAAAAAAAATGGTGAAAAAAACGACGTCAACATTAGTGATGATGATTCACTTATTGAGTCAAATCGATTTGACTCACTTGACATTGCTGAATTAACATTATTTCTTGAAGATGAGTATAATATTTACATATCTTCTTCAGATGCCGATTCATTCAAACAAATCGATACCATCAACTTAATCAATAAATATATCACAATGAACAAATAATATTAATTATTTTCATTATCTATCTGTTTGATGTATTTTACTATTTTTTTAGCAAGCAGATGATTCCCATTAGGCGTTAAGTGCGCACTAAAATCTATAAAAAACTGTTCATCCATATCATCAAATACATTAGACATATCAATAACATTACTATTTTTTATAGATAAATCAGACAAATTCCTTGCTGCAGAGTTCAGGAATGCGTTTTTTGTAATATTTTTACCAATATTATCTACATTAGCTTTATTCCCCCAAACAACCGGAGGGATAAAAATTAACGTCCTCGTATTCAAACTAGCACCATAATTAATTATATCTTCAAAATCACCCATTATTTTATTTGGTATTAATTTATTATAATATTCATCGATTGAGGCTGTTGAGTCTGACATTATACTGTCAATCTTTTTTTCCACTAAATCCATAAGATAGAAAAATGCAATTTGATTTTTTATCTCATTATTCTTTCTAGTGATAAATTTATTATATTCAGTTACATAATCAAATGGACCATTAACAATAATTGCTAAATCATAATATTCTCCTGTCATTTCATGAATCCTTTGCCAATTAGCAAGGTTTTGAGAAACCATTTGTCCCGGAGATGAATAATTATCAATTTCATATTCAGGCAATAATGCACTAAGATAAGTAACTAATGTTTTATCAGATGAATTATAGAAACCGAAAGCTTGAGATGCTCCTAAAACTAATAACTTTTTAGTTTTCACACTGGAAGAATCATAATCATATTCTCTTCCACCAAGCTGATTAATTTTATATATACCATAATCACCCGGTTGAATGACATCCCCAACATATGGAAGATATCTATATTTAAGCGTATGATTATCATCATAATATTTAGAATACAATTGATAATCTAAATGTTTCGGCAATCCATTGATAAAATCATTCTTTTTACTTACTGATAGATGATATTTTCTAGCATATAGTAATAAATCACTCCCCGCATCAACAAGTAAACCAAGTAGTGAAATCAAAAAAAACAATACAATTAAAAATTTAATTTTCTTCATAATATTATTAAAAATCAAAGTAATAAAAGCTTTCAGGTTTCTGTGCAGCAACCATCGAGCAACCAAGAATAATCATAGCCATTATTGGAACTGATAGAAAAAGTGGAACTTTCATTAATCTAGTTCGTATATAATCCGCACTATCAAATACATGTAGTGCTAGCGTTAATACAATTAAAATCAGAATAAAAAATTCCTTGGCCGTAATCGGTTCAATATGAAAAGAAAATAATGCCTGATAATAAGACATCGCCATATCAACCGATGGATTACGAAACAATACTAATAATAATGTCCAAACCGTAAAGTTCAGTATAATCGCTAATGGTTTCACATATTTATTTGCAATCACAAACCGCTCGTATCCGCTGTATTTTTCCAAGATCATGATGGCTCCCTGAAGTCCTCCCCACAGAACGAAAGTCCAGTTCGCACCATGCCATAAACCCGAAACCAACATCGTGATGAAAATCGGCATATAAGGTAAAATATTACGAAAGTAGCGTACCAGTGGAATAAAAACATAATCTCGCAGCCAAAAGCTTAAGGTCATATGCCAACGTTTCCATGTTTCCGTAAGAGAGTGGGCTAAATAAGGAGAACGAAAATTTTCAGGAAACTGGATCCCCAACGCCCCTGCGGTTGCAATCGCCATATCCGAGTAGGCACTGAAATCACAATAAATCTGAATACTAAATCCAATCGCAGCAAGCAATAGACTAAAACTATCATGTGATTCCGGATTCAAGAATATAGGATGAACATAAGCCCCGATCTGATCTGCGATCAACACTTTTTTTATCATACCAATTGAAAACAGAGGGAGATTATAAACAATATTCTGCCAAGACACTTTGATCTTAGAGAGTTGTGGAATTAGCTCTCGACTTCTTAAAATAGGTCCTGCAATTAAATGGGGGAAAAAACTGATATAGAGGCTAATGTCTAATACCGTGAACTTTTTTTTAGAAGAGCGTGAAAAATCAACCATCATGCTGATCAATGTAAAAGTAATGAACGAAAGTCCTAATGGCAGGCCGAGATTAAGCTTCATATCTAATCCAATACTGCCTAGCAAAAAATTAGTATATTTAAAAAACACCAAAGGAATTAAGCTAATAATCACTAAAAAAATCAGTAACCTTTGTCGCTGGATCAGCAGCTGACATGATAAAACGCCCAGAAAAATATAGAAAACCAATACATAAATATAATGAACATTCCAATATGCATAGAAAAATACACTACAAAGCAAAAGAATTACCTTTTGCCACCAATTGTCCCGAACCAAACGAATCGTAAGCAATACAGATGTAAAAAACAGCAAAAAAACAGGCAATTGAAAAAGCATATGGCTATCTGAACTCCACCGAATAAATTTCGCTTAGTCTAAATCGTAGTTATATTTTTGATACTTTTGGCTGGTTTGCTCATGTTTATCAAGCACGACGTTACCAATGACCAACATATCGATTTCGGTATTCATGAAACAGTTAAATGCATCTTCAGGAGACAGAACCATAGGCTCTCCTCTGACATTCAGGCTTGTGTTAACTAAGACCGGACATCCGGTTATTTCATAAAACTGCTTCATTAACTGATAAAAACGCAGGTTCGTACGCTCGGATACCGTTTGAAGCCTTGCCGTCCCATCAACATGAATAACGGATGGTAGTTTGTGACTGACGCCATCTTTGGCCATATAGATAAAATTCATATATGGCGAAGCACCTTCAATATCAAACCATTCACTTGCATACTCTTCCAATATCACCGGAGCAAAAGGCCGGAATGACTCACGATATTTAATCTTTAGATTCAGATCGCGCTTCAAATCAGGCTCCCGGGGATCAGCCAGAATAGAACGATTTCCCAACGCTCTGGGACTAAATTCAGCTTTCCCTTGGAACCAAGCAACAACTTTACCACCAGCTAATGCATCAGCCGTTAATTGAAATAGCAGTTCATCCGGAACAAGACGATAATGTGCATCCATACTATCTAATTGCACCAATGCTATATCCTGTTCAAATACCGGCCCAAGATAAGGCATATAATCCGATATAGGTGTTCTGGGGGATTGAAGATACATATACTGACAGACTTGTGCAGCCCCTAACGCACTTCCGGCATCACCAGCAGCAGGCTGAATCCAGACTCGTTCAAATATCCCACTTTTCAGAACTTTTCCAGCGGCTGCACAATTCAATGCTACACCACCAGCCAAACACAGGTTGACTTCTCCGGTAAGCTCTCTGACATAACGAGCCAGAGCCAAAAATATCTCGTCAGTGACGGCCTGAATAGACGCGGCTATATCCATGTGAACTTGTTCTAAACGACTTTCCGGCAATCTGGCTGATATTCCGAATAGGTGTTCAAGTTCCGGACTATACATACGAAGCTCAGTTGCAAAACGAAAATACTTCATATTCAGCCGAAAACTGCCATCTGATTTAATATTAATTAGATTTTCTTTGATCAGATTGCTATAGACAGGCTGACCATAAGGAGCAAGCCCCATGATCTTATATTCACCAGAATTAACTTTAAATCCCAGAAAAGCCGTTATCGCAGAATATAGCATTCCGAAAGAATGAGGAAATGACATTTCTTTTACTCTGCAAATATCCTTTCCCGCCCCTATTGATATTGTTGTTGTCGCCCATTCCCCGACCCCATCAATCGTTAATATAGCGGCAGATTCAAAAGGAGACGGATAAAAAGCAGCAGCACTATGAGAAAGGTGATGGTCAGAAAAAAGTAGCTTCTGATTCCAAAATGCTCCCCCTTTAAGCTCAGTCAACTGTTTTTTCAACTCTACTTTCTGAAATAATTTATCTTTCAACCAAACCGGAATTGCCTGACTAAATAACTGATATCCCCTAGGAGCAAAACGTATACAAGTCTCCAGAATTCTTTCAAACTTATTAAATGGTTTCTCATAAAAAATCACATAATCGATATTTTCCATCGTAATATTGTGTTCTTGTAAAATCCATTCAATCGCATGTTGTGGGAACCCATCATCATTCTTCACTCGACTAAAACGTTCTTCCTGAACAGCTGAAATGATCTCACCATTACAAATTAATGCAGCAGCACTGTCATGGTAGAAAGCTGAAATACCAAGAATATAGGCCATCAATTCAGTCCTTTAGAATTGCTTTATAAAATCATCTGAGGTAAGCGTGTCTTTTTCTGGTTTCCCCCAATAACTAGAGATATTTTTATCTATTTTTAACGGTATCAACTTTGGACGGAACAGACGCAATAACCAACTCAGCGGTGTAATAAAAATAAAAAATAAGACCCAGAATAATATTTTCCCAATCAAGGTATGAATTTTATCAAAAGTTTTGATTACAAATTGTAACTTCATTGGCGCAATCAAGGCGTACAACAATACGATAACTGCAAATGGAACAGTCCATAGCCAGATTGTCTCTTTGACGAAACTCATCACAGCAGAAAGCATCAGCAATCCACAGCCTAGAGCCAAAAGTCTGATACGGATTTGTCGAATTCCTACAGGCGCATTACTGATCATCCCCAAGCTCCTTTGTTATCTTTTCAGCGACCAAGTCAGAGATAATTCCCAATGCTTTCTTATTCAGATGAATATCATTTTGAGAGACCCAGAATGATGATGTCGGAGCCCCCTGAAACATCGGTAAAGGGTTGATAAAATCAAAATGATACTGTTGAGCAAATTTTTGGGTGATCTCATCCATAAATGAAAACTGGTAGTGATTAAAATCATGCATCTCAGGAATAGAGACAATAATAATTTGGCTGCCAGTTTTATCTTGGATCTGTTTCAGCTGATTAAATGCCTGAGACAATACCATCTGACCAGTCTCACTTTGCCACTGCTTACGATACCCATCGAGTAAAGCATCTTTACCAAACTTTCCACTGAGCATTTGCTGGATAAATGTCGATGCCAGCGCCGCCAATTCACTATGTTCAACCAACCATCCAGGTGATTGAGTCATGACTTGAGCTGTAGATCTGGGCGTAACAAGCGCAACAAGGAAATCTGCCGATAGATTTTTTCCAATAGATTCCCATAATGTCACCGACTGATTTAAGTTCATGTTTCCGATACCAGCATTGACTACATCAACATCGGCTGGTAACTCACGCTTTAGTTGTCCTCTGAGGCTATCTTTATCTTCTACACCCCATCCCAGAGCAATTGAATCCCCAACAATCGCCACACGATGCATAGATGTTTTATCCGGCTCAGGGCCTCGCATTCCCAGACTATTAATTTGAATCGTAACATTTTGTAACTTCGCAGAACGATTCGGAATATGTTGGTGTCCGATATCCGGGTCTGGGCTTTTCTCTTTCAGCAAATTAGCATAACGCCACATTTCAATGACATAATTCTCTTGACTCATCGTCGCCAAACGTACAAGCCCTTCCCCGAGAATCAGTGCTAAGACCACACCTAATAGCATCAGAAGGCTATTGCGCACCCATAAAACCATATTGACTGAATCCTTTTCTTCATCTAAATCAAAGAGATATTATCAAAACACCCAAAAATAAGTAACCACTTACTTACAAAAATCAAGGCAGAATGAGGCAGCGAATCATTACAGAAAAAATATGAACATCGCCTTTGGCCACAGATTTTTAGAAAACTGCATAGATGAAAGGTGCCCAGCTGGAACCACTGGAGAAAACAAACAAACCGGACAAAAGAAATAAAACCAATAAAAAAGGAATCAAAATTATTCGGCTTTTTTTGGAAAACAAAAAACTCAATAGCTCAACAAAAATCTCTTTCATACTTCACCCACTTCATGACGCTAAAAATATTAATATCACCACACAATTCATTGTAAGCATCTTGTAAATAAGAAGTTTTTAAAACCTCATAATGAATATAGTCGATTTTAAACCTTAGAGAAAAACAATCCGCTGAAACAAAGCTATCCAAACGTTTATTACCCATATAAATAACAAAAAAATCAATATAACCATACCTTATAGCAAGTATCAATCACGAACATACGATTAGTGCTGTGGATTCAACAACCATAAAAGCGTCTGCCGCGCATGGGCGATCCGCGGTTGTCGTAAAGCGCTGGGGGCCCATGCCATATAATACGCTAACCGAGTATCGGCTATCGGGGCTTTGATCGGTTGCAGCTCTCCACGCTGAATCTGTTCATGACACAAATAATCCGGCATGACTGTCCAGCCAAATCCCTGCATCAGTAAGCGACGTAGTGCCCGTAAATCCTGACTGACCAAAGCAGGAGGATGGCTGCCCAGATGAATGTTATTCTTCTTCAGCCAGCGGTCAATCACTGATAATTCAAGGTTGTAAGTCAACATCGACTCATTGAGCAACGCTTGTGTTAAATCCGCTGCCTGAGCAATACGCGTCGCGACTACCGGTGCAGCAACTGCCGTCACTGCAACTTCCATCACGATTTCACTGCGCAGACGTTTATCGGTTACCGGATGAGCGGTAAACCCCAGGTCACAGTGCCCTTCCACCAGCATATGATGCACCAAATCACCGTCACCGGCATGCATTCTGACCCGAATATCCGATTGTAATAATGGCAACAGCCGCGGTGCGATCACCTCGGCCATAAAGTCCGCATGCCCAATAATTTGCAGTACCCCCTCCATATTCACGGAACGGGCTCTCGCCTGAGCAAGGGCTGATTCAACGGCATCCAACTTATCGCCGATATCAGCTGCCAGTTCATTAGCAGCCGTAGTCGGCTCAACACCAGAGGCTTCACGGGTGAATAACTTTCTCCCGACTGCCACTTCCAGCCCGGCAATATGCTGTGACACAGCCGGTTGAGTCAGATTCAAATTTCTTGCCGCCGCGCTGATTGACCGCTGACGATAAACTTCCACAAACGTTCTTAAACGAACCAGTGACATCGAAACTCCTGCGCCTCGAAAAGACCATAAAAATATTTATACCCTATCTAAAATAACCTTGTTAGCGCTATTACGCCACTTTCATATATGCTTTTCCCATCTCAAGCACAGTAGTCGAACGACTCAGTTATGTTGAAAAGTGACGTTGTAAAACACGCCATGTTCGACCAACACTGTCAGCTTTATTAAGGAGTCTATATGTCTGTACAAACATCATCCGCTCAGGTCACAGCAGCGAACCTCGAGTCTTCCGATACTTCATCTTTTCATGAGATGAACTCAATTCTCAGCAGCATGAAACGGGCTCATCTGAAATCCGGTCCAGCGGATGCTGAATTACGTCAGGACCGCCTCCTGCGGGCCATTCGTTTACTCAAAGACAATCGAGTTGCTCTGGCGCAAGCCATGAGTGAAGATTTTGGACACCGTAGCACTTATCAGTCGATGTTAGCCGATATCATGACATCAACACTGGCACTCCAACACGCAGCTGAACATGTCGCAGAATGGATGTCAGCCGAAACGGTCGATGTTGAACAAGGTATGCAAGCCCGGATTCAGCCTCAGCCACTGGGCGTGGTTGGCATCATCAGTCCATGGAATTTTCCGCTCAACCTTTCATTTGGCCCGCTGGCAGGAGTTTTCTCTGCAGGCAACACCGTGATGCTCAAACCGTCGGAACTGACGCCGAGAACATCGGAACTGGTCGCAGAACTAGTCGGACGTTACTTTGACCCGATGGAATTTGTCGTGGTACTGGGCGATAGCAAAATCGCACAACAGTTCAGTTCGTTACCGTTTGATCACCTGCTGTTTACCGGTAGCACCGCAGTCGGCAAACAAGTGATGCGGGCAGCATCAGAGAATCTGGTTCCGGTCACCCTCGAACTCGGCGGCAAATCACCGGTCGTTATCGCACCGGATGCTGATTTGCCGACAGCAATCACAAGAACGCTGACGGTTAAAACATTTAACGCAGGCCAGATCTGCCTGTCCCCGGATTACATCCTGCTCCCTCAAGGGTCTGAGCAACAACTCATCGATGCTGCCCAAAAATTTATGCAACAAGGCTTTCCGACGCTACAGTCAAACCCGGATTACACCGCGATAATCAGCGAACGACATTATCAACGGCTGATTCATGTCCTTGAAGATGCAAAACAAAAAGGGGCCCGCGTCGTCAGTCTGGCACCATCGGGAGAAGTCGATTTTGATGCATCCAGCCGCAAAATTGCGCCACATCTGGTACTTGATGTCACCGATGAGATGGCAATTATGCAAGAAGAAATTTTCGGCCCGCTCTTACCGGTCAAAACCTATCAAGCGTTGGAAGAGGCGATTGACTACATCAATCAACACCCTCGCCCGCTGGCAGCTTATTATTTCGGAGAGAACCAGACGCAACAAGCCCAGTTCGCCAACCAAACTACCTCTGGCGGGCTGGTCATTAATGATGTGATGACACACGTAACCATTGAAGAACTCCCATTTGGTGGTGTTGGTGCATCCGGGATTGGCGCGTATCATGGGATCCACGGATTCCGTCGCTTTACCCATGCCAAACCAATAGTTATCCAAAGTAAAGAAGGCGCATCCAGCCAGCGTATCCGTGCGCCCTATGCCGATAAAATGGCACAACTGGAAGCATTTTTGAGTCAATAAACCCGAGCAATGACTCACCACATATCAACAACAAAGACTTGAAAAGGAAGAAAATAATGAAGATTTTAATGGTTCTGACCTCACACAGTGAACTCGGCAACACCGGTGAAAAAACGGGCTTCTGGCTCGAAGAATTCGCAGCCCCGTACTACAGCTTCCTCGATGCCGGTGCCGAAGTGGTTCTCGCTTCACCAGAGGGCGGACAGCCGCCACTCGATCCGAAGAGTGATCTCCCTGATTTTCAAACAGAGCTGACGCACCGTTTTAAAGCAGACCCGGCAGCACAGGCGGCTCTTGCCAATACCGTTAAGCTGGCAAGCGTCAAACAACAAGATTTTGATGCGGTCTTTTACCCGGGCGGACACGGCCCGCTGTGGGATCTGACCAACTCACAAGATTCAATCAAACTGATTGAAAGCTTCGAGCGTGCCAACAAACCGATCAGCTTTGTCTGTCATGCACCGGGCGTTCTGCGTCATGTCAAAGCAGCCGACGGGACACCGCTGATTCAAGGTCGCAAAGTCACTGGCTTTACTAACAATGAAGAAGCTGGCGTACAACTGACTGACGTGGTGCCGTTTTTGATTGAAGATGAATTCAAAGCACTGGGCGGCCTGTATGAGAAAGGCGATGACTGGGCACCTTATGTGGTTGAAGATGGTCTGCTGATCACCGGCCAGAACCCAGCCAGCTCAGAAGCGGTTGCGCAAGCGCTGTTAAAAAAACTCGCATAAGCCGCAATTGAGCGGATGACGCTCAAACAAAATCCACTGTCTATCAAACGATACTGTTTCGGCCTGCTCAGGAATGAGCAGGTCTTTTTTATGCCAATTGACACTCAGAACCCTTTAAACAACTCACCCCGATGATAATCGAGATATTTCCGGTGCTCCCGATGCAGAGTACAGTGCATGTCTTCGTGGATGCCGAGGGTTGTCGGGGATTGGAGATAAGAGGAAGAAAACACCTCCCAAAGCCGATACAATGCAACATCATGGATAACGATGGAGTTTTGCAATGGACAAGGAACAGTTTTCCCATTTAGTCGCTCAAATCACCGCAGGTAAACATCTCCCGGAAGCAATCTACTTACATAAAGATGCGTTTTCAGCTCTCCCTGAAGTGCTGCAAAAGTTTATTCCGGCCGTCGGTCAGGCCGTCAATTTACCGCAAGAACAATGGAACTTAGTCAAACTGTTCAAAAAAGAATTCCGTCTCTCACTCTTGAGCTACCCTGAATTTTATACGGATTCCTACCCGGCATTAAAACAGAGTCTGAACGTTGACCTGTCCAAGTTGACCCATAAAATCATTACCTACCATGACTCAGAAAATCCACCGATTCTGCACCGCAAAGAAACCATGGTGCTTGAGGATAATCCCCACTACGAACACTTTATTGCAATCACACAGGAAGGAGAAAACGCCGGACTGTATGAAAATACCCGCATCATCGGTTTTAAAAGAACCTGGGAAAATCTGATCCACAAGCATGGTTATGAACTGGTCGATGGTCGCTTGTTTCGTCGCTCGGCGCTTCCCCTTGAAGCGACGGAAGACAATATTGATCGCTATAAAACGGCATTGGTCCGCCATGAACTCTCCGCCCCGATGAAATCATTGGCCAAACACGGCTTTCTCGAAGGCGGTTATTCGATCTTTGATTACGGCTGCGGAAAATCAGATGACCTGCGCGAACTGGAAGCGCACGGGATCGATGCATTAGGCTGGGATCCGATTTACTGCCCGGACACAGACAAAGTTCCTTCTGATATCGTCAATTTGGGTTTCGTCCTGAACGTCATTGAGGACAAAGACGAACGGCTCGATGCCCTGCTCGGCGCATGGGAGTTAACCGATAAGTTTCTGGTTGTCTCAGTTATGCTGGCCAACGAAAGCTATATCGCACAGTTCCCCCCCTACAAAGACGGCGTCATTACCTCACGCAATACCTTTCAGAAATACTACGCCCAATCAGAAATCAAGGCTTATCTCGAAAGAAGCCTGCAAGAGGATGTGATTGCAGTTGCACCGGGGATTTTTTATATCTTCAAAGATAAGCTTGAAGAACAGCAATACTTGCAGAAAAAATACACCCGTCATCATGTATGGAGACAACTCACGTCGCCATCACCGATTGAAGCTAAGGATAAAGCCAAACTCGTCATCACACAGCATCAGGCATTGTTTGACCAATTCTGGAATACCTGTCTGGAACTCGGGCGCATTCCGGCTCACGATGAATTTGAACCATCAGATCAAGTCCGGCAACTGATCGGCTCGCATAAGAAGATATTTACTTTGCTGCGGGAGTTATTTGATACCCGTGAATTTGAACAGGCAGAGCAGAACCGTAAAGAAGACTTGCTTCTGTATTTCTCGATGGGACTGTTTGAAAAGCGCAAACCCTATACTCAACAGCCGGAGTCTTTAAAACGCGATATTAAAGCGCTGTTTGGTGATTACAAAACCGCGCTCAACTTAGCAACCGAACTGCTGTTTGCCATTGCCGATACGGACTTAATTCTTACCCAATGTGAAAAAGCCCATCAACGACTCCCAGCCAGCGTGCTCAATCAAGAACACTCGCTGATTTTCCACAAAAACTATATTGATGAGCTGCCACTCTTGCTGCGCGTCTACGTCGGAGCCGGATTGCAAATGTACGGGGAATTAGATGAATCCATCGACTTAATCAAAATCCACATCACTTCAGGGAAGTTAACTCTCACCGCTTACGATAATTTCGAACAATCCGTCCCATTCCTCGTTGAGCGCATCAAAATCAAAATGGCCGATCAGGAAATTGATTTCTTTGATTATGTCGATGCAGACAAACGCCCGCCACTACTCAACCGGCATTTATACATCCCGATTGAACACCCGGATTATAAGAAACAGTTGAGTTTTGATCAGCGCTTGGCAAAAAGGATGGAATGTGATTCTGACAGCGAGAACATCATGAATCGAACAGAATATGATGTACTCAGCCAAAAATGAACTATTGCAATAAAATTATTAATATTCAAACTGTTATTCAAATATCAAATCCGCATCAAAATCATAAACAGCTATCGTTTGCTTTTGAATACCAATTTCTTTATCAATCATAATCTCAGCCAGCTGTTCACCATCGATGAGAACAATAGGAACACACCCGGTTTTATACGATATATCCATCGCTTCTTTCGTAAAGCGGCTTGTCGTAATAAAAATCCCCTGCTCAAACTCTCCGGATATATCCCCTCTGAACTGAGAGATATCGGGGCGCCCAACTTTATTGTGTTCAGCATATCTTTTACATTGAGCCGCAACTCTCATCTCCGCAATACCAATCTTAAGGGCACCTTTCACATCAATTCCACCATCTCTACTGATAGAAGTAACCAACATATTTTTAAATCCGTATCTAGACAAAAAGTGACAACTGAACTCTTCGAATTGTTGAGGTGAAATGGTTCTCAAATATTCCAAAATTTCAGCCTTAGCCTTTTCTTTTTGCTTATCAGCCAAAGTAGAAATTTGTTGAATATACTGCTCAGCTTGTAGCTCACTGTTCATTGGTTCACGAACAACATGAGAAGAGGGAAATGCTGTTCGATATTGCTCTAATAACTCGTATTCACCATCTGAATGTTTGTAAAAATAACGCTCTTTGTGCATCTGTGAGATATTTTTATTCTGACAATGTCGATCTAAAGTGACTCTCAAAGCAGCTAAAGGTGTCTTCGAACCAAAACGATAAAAATTATATTCAACAATTGTATTGTAAATCTCATCAAGTTTTGAGGGTTTACCCAGAACATGTATTGCCTGAATCGCAGCTTCAAAAATCTTCATATGTCTCACAGATATTGCTTAATCCTTCCAATGACTTCCGCCAATGGTATCTCTTTTGTCATATGAGACCAAGACATTCTAATAGCTCCTTCTATTCGCTCATCTGACAATCCCATCCCTTTCAATACATGGCTGGGTGTGTAGCTGGAAGAAGTACAGGCAGAACCATTCGACACCGCCACAATCCCTTTCAAAGCAACCATTGCCGCTTCAGAATTCAGGCCGGGGATAGAGAAATTTAAGACATGTGGTGCGGAATGAGTCCCGTTGATTTGAGCTCCAACATCTTCTAGACCTGCAACTAAATCCTGCTTGATATCCAAACAGTGTTGCGCCCATTGGTCATAGTTTTCAGCAGCTAAACGGCACGCTTCACCTAATCCAGCAATCAGCGCGACAGGTAATGTGCCCGGTCTTAACCCTTTTTCCTGACCACCACCAAACACTAACGGTTTTAACGGAATTTTCTTAAAACCGCGTCGCCGACACAGTAATGCCCCAACACCTTTTGGCCCATAAACTTTATGGCCACTGACGCTCATCATATCGATTCTCTCGTTCTTCAGCGCATCACTATATTTGCCGAAACTTTGCGCGGCATCGACATGGAAGAATGCATCATGATGCTGCAAAACATCACAGTAACCTTGAATATCCTGTATTGAACCAGTTTCATTATTGATGTGCATTATGGAGACAAGCACCGTATCTTCACGCAAAGCATTCTTTAATGAGTCAACACTCACCACGCCACTTTCATCACATGGCAAATAGGTGACATCAAATCCTCTGGCCTCCAGTTCCTGACAAGGCTCAAGGACTGCTTTGTGTTCGATAGATGTGGTAATGATATGTTTTTTCTGCAGGCCTTCGGCATAGCTTTGTAACCCTAAAATCGCGATATTATTACTCTCGGTGGCACCGCTGGTAAAAGTGACCGCTGAGCTATCCAAATCTACAACCGCCGCAACCTGTTTTCTTGCTAGTTCAACTGCCTGCTTTGCTCTGGCACCAAATTCATGAGTCCGGCTACCAGAGTTACCAAACTCCTCAACTAAATACTTTTGTACTAAATCGGCCACGGAATTTGCGACAGGTGTTGTTGCATTGGTATCAAGATAAACGGTCATTTGATGATCCTTCGGACGGGAAAAATGGCAAGACACACTACAAGAATTCAAGTATATTAACGCCTCATGTTCGTAAGAACAATAACGGATTGTTCGTACAAACAACACGTTGGTATTGATAGAAATGACAAGAATAATTTCAGGTAACTCATTCCCTGCAATTCGGGGAGTTCAAGCTGGCGCAGAATTCTACACCGTGATGTGCCCACTCAAAAGATTGAGAAAAATTTTTACTTTTGATGAAGGGGAACTCCCCGTATCTGAGCGGGCGCAGAGGATCCTGAACCCGGAACGTATTCCTGAGATCACAAACTACATTCTGAATGAACGTGATGCTTATGTATTCTCTGCACTCACAGCCTGTATCGAAGGTGATAGTGAATTCACCCCTATTGGTGATATGGGACATCAACAAAAGATCGGTACCTTAACCATTGATGAAGATGCCGAGGTCTTCATTACTGACGGTCAGCATCGGAATGCCGCAATTCTTGAAGCACTCAAACAAGATCCAACCTTAAGTAATGAGACAATCACCGTTGTATTCTTCGCTGATAAATCTTTGGCGGAAAGACAAAAAATCTTTAAAGATCTGAATTTATATCCGGTCAAAACCGATAGTTCATTAAGTATTACCTATGATGACAAACCCGCAGCTTTACTTTCAAAAACAGTCATTTATGAAAGTAAAATATTGTCAAAGCTGATCCATATGGAAAAAACAAATTTAGGACAGAGATCGAAAAAGCTGGTCAGTCATAGTGCACTCAACAAAGCAACGTGCGAGCTATTTGATAAAATCGATCAAAACACCTACACAGACCAAATTCCAATTGCTAAAGAGTATTGGGAATCGGTCGTTATGGCGATCCCTTCCTTAAAACTGGTCTATAACGAACAAGTATCCGGTGGTGAGGTGAGAGAAGAAAATGTACTGGCATACTCAGTCACTTTCCAAGCATTGGGAGCTGTTGGGAAATGGTTACTAGCCAATGACAGCGAGTGGAAACTCAGACTTAAAAAGTTGAAAGACATCGATTGGTCCAGAACCAATAAAATAGACTGGGAAGGCCGTTGTATCGTCAATGGCGCAATGAGAAATTCATCGATAGCCGTCAAATTAACAGCCAACAGAATCAAGAAACATTTGAACATTCCTTTAAATAACAAGGAACTGGCTGAAGAAGATAAATTAAACGATTGATACCAGATTAAGTGATATCACTTAACCAGAGGCAATAATGACAGTAAATATCGCAGAAGCAAAATACTCTGCATTTGAACCTGCCGGGTTCAAGCCAGCTATCCGTAACCTGATAGACAAAACCAAGGAAATCTATCTCAAAGATCAGATTCCTTGGGTCATTGGTTATAGTGGTGGCAAAGATTCAACGGCGATAGTCCAGCTAGTCTGGGCTGCCGTAACAGAACTCAAAAAAGAAGGGAAAGCACATAAAACCGTGCACGTTATCAGCACTGATACTCTGGTCGAAAACCCTATTGTTGCTCTGTGGGTGGAACGCTCTCTCAACCAAATGAAAAAAGCAGTCGCTGAACAAGATCTGCCGATCGTGCCACACCGTTTAACTCCGGAAGTCAAAGATCGCTTCTGGGTCAACCTGATCGGACGCGGCTATCCGGCACCTCGCTACAAGTTCCGCTGGTGTACTGATCGCTTAAAAATCAGCCCTTCCAATACATTTATTCAGGATGTGGTCAAAAATAATGGCGAAGCCATTCTCGTGTTAGGCACCCGCAAACACGAAAGTACGGTACGTGCTGCCAGCATGGAAAACATTGAACAACTTGATAATACACGTAAAGAAGACGGCTTAAACGTCAATACCCAACTGGATCGGGTCTGGGTGTATACCCCGATTGAAGATTGGACCAACGATGATGTATGGGCATACCTCACCCAAGAAAAAAACCCTTGGGGATATAAAAACACCGATCTATTGGGCATGTATCAAGGTGCTACAGAAGGCGGAGAATGCCCATTAGTGGTTGATAAATCGACTCCAAGCTGTGGCGACAGCCGGTTCGGTTGTTACGTCTGTACCATGGTCGGTGAAGATAAATCGATGGCGGCCATGATTGCGAACGATGATGAAAAAGAATGGATGCTTCCCCTGCTTGCACTACGTAACGAGATTGATATCAATGATGCCAATCCGCAGGTAAAAGCGAATAAAGTTGCACGGGACAAAAGCAATCGTGATTTCAGACGGATGAATGGCTCCCTGACCGTCCATATCAGTATGAAAGATTTCAGCGACGCCAAAGAGCTGGAAGAGAGCAAAGATCCATTCGAACTGTTAGCTCAGTATGAAGATACGACTGAACATAAATACGAAAACCTGCCGGCAGATGTGGTTCGTGGTCCGTACAAACAGAGTTTCCGCGAAAAGATGCTGCGCAAAGTTCTTGAAGCACAGATGTATGTTCAGGAAACCGGCCCCGATGAAGTCAAAAGACTCGAACTTCTTCCCTTAGAGGAACTGGAAGAAATTCGTCGCATCTGGGTCGAGGAGAAAAAGGAAGCTGAAGATTCAGTACCACTGATTTACCGCGAAGTCACCGGAAAATATTATCTGGGTCCAAAACGCGCTTACAGCCCGATCCTCAACCACAAGATCCTCGATAAATTAAAAGAACATTGTGCGACATATCAGGATAAAGACGAACTCAAATATCAACAGTTACGTGGTCTGCTCTCAATTGAAGACCGATACAAACACCAACTACGTCGAGCCAAAATTGCCGACGAGCTTGAGTCTGAGATAGAAAAAGGCGCTTTCAGCAGTATTGATGATGCCCGCCGTTTTGCGCTTGGCCGGGTAAAAAATGAGTATGCGATCAAACTGAAACGCCTTGAGGATGCAGGAGATACCAACGAATTCCTCAACAATATCAGCAAAAACATCCAGATTCTTGATGCCAAAAAAGACCTGTCCAAAGTGAAAAAGTATAAATCACTCTATGCAAAAATCACTAACGAAGGTGCTGAACAAGAAACAGCCAAAGAGATTGTACTGGGGCTGAAAAAGCTCTATGCCTATTACATCCGGCAAATCGATCTTTCGTTCAGCTTGTTAGATAAAAAAGCACAAGAAGAAAAAGACAACAACAAGAGAAATAGTAAGCTTCTGGCTCCGGAGCAACTGATTGTTCAGGAGAAACCGTTATGATTTTTGAACAAGTAAAACTCAACAACTTTGGCATTTATCAGGGTGAGCACACCATTGATCTGAATAGCAGTGACGCCAGTAAACCGATTATTCTGTTTGGTGGATTAAATGGTGGCGGCAAAACCACTTTTCTCGACTCAATGCAATTGGCTCTATATGGAAAACATGCCAAGTGCTCGAATCGTGGGAGGCTCCCATACAGTGACTACCTAAAACGCAGCATTAACCGTTTCAGCGGCGAAAAATCGGCGTCGGTATCGCTTACATTCAGACACAGTCAAGGAACCAAGGACAACCAATATCAGGTCGTTCGTTCTTGGACAGATAACGGCAATGCAGAGATCAGTGATACAGTTCAGGTTTTTATCAACGGTGAGCAAGACCGTTTATTAACCGACAACTGGAACGACTTTGTTTCTGAGTTTATTCCGCAAAATATGTCAGAGCTGTTCTTCTTCGATGGCGAGAAGATCGAAGATCTGGCAGATGAGTCCCGATCTGCGCAGTTAATTAAAACGGGCATTGAAGCACTATTGGGGCTGGAACTCCTGAGTCAGTTATCGAAAGACTTAAATTCACAAAGACAACGCCGTCAGGAAAAAAATCTGGATAAAAAAGCCAGTGAGCGCGTACAAGAGCTTTTAGACAGAAAACAATCACTTGAAAACAATCTGCAAGAGCTCGAACAAGAAATTAAAGCAACCATTGCTCGACGAGAAACACTGGAAGAGGAACTTAAGTCCGCAGAGGTTCAAATGCACAGTACAGGCGCTCACCTATTGGAGTCTTTAGCAGAGATCCAAGCAGAAAGAAGAGAAGCGACCTTACAACTAGATGCCATCGACTCTCATTTAGGTAAATTAGCTTCCGGTGCTTTACCCTTACGTCTTGGGAGTAAATTATTCAAGGCTGCTCATCAACAATCCCAGAAAGAACAGCAAGCCTCTGAAATAAGCAATGCCCAAAAACATATTACGGCACAAAATACTGCTTTAATGGCACGTTTAACTCAATCAGCAAATGCCGAGACGGTAAACCTCGTCCAGCAGTTATTAGAACAAATTCACCAAGAAACAGACAATAACGCCTCAGGTGCTGAAATCTATCTGCATACCAATCCAACCCTCTTTGAGTTTGCTCAGTCATTACTCGCTAATGAGGCCGAAGAAAGTCAGACCCTGCTCAAGCAGAAAAATGAACTGGTTGAAAAACTGGCTCTCATTGATAAAAAACTCGAAGCAGTACCGGATTATGAATCGGTCAAAGACCTCATTGCTGCCAAAGAGAATGTAGAAGCGCGGATCGAACAAAGTAAACTGCATCTCGAAGCGACCCTTGAAGAACGGAATCAATGTCAGAATCAGCTACATGAAAATGAGTCCCGGCTTGATGCAACGTTAGTTCAGCAAAATGCTGAGACCTTCGAGCATCAGCGCAATCAACAGGTTGCCGATCATCTGGTTGAAATGAAGTCGATCATTGATGACTTTAAAGAAATGCTCATTCGTGAAAACATTTCTAAGCTTGAAGACAAGATCAAAAGAAAGTTTGACTCTCTGGGACGTAAATCAGAGCTGATCTCAAAAGTTCACATCAACACACAAAACTTTAAGCTGCAAATATTGGGTAACAACAATCAGCCCATTGATTCAGCTCGCCTTTCGGCTGGTGAACGGCAACTTTTATCGGTGGCGACACTGTGGGCACTGGCCGATGAATCCGGCAAAGAGATCCCAACCATCATTGATACACCGATGGGACGGCTTGATGGAAAACACCGAACCAAACTGGTCGAGAATTACTTCCCTCAGGCGGCAGAGCAAGTCATCCTGCTCTCGACCGATGAAGAGATTTCCGGTGAATACTATAAGAAACTGAAACCTTATATTGCCAGTGAGTACCACATTGCTTATGACGAGTCCCAGAAAACATCCACCATTCGCCCCGGATACTTTGCGGAGGAAGTATGAGTATTGAGACAATCCGCTTATCAGAAAAAGCCAAAGGGCATCTGATTAAAATAAAAAAAGACACCAAAATAGAAACCTGGAATGTGTTGTGTCGTTGGGCTCTGATGCTATCCCTTCAAGAAGAAAGCATTCCCCCACATGAAGAGATTGTCACAGACAGTAACGTAGAAATGACCTGGAAAGTCTTCGGTGGAGAGTTCGCAGAGATTTATCTTGCTATGTTGAAACAGCGCGTCTACCAAGATTATGGAACAATCAATGAAGATGAACTTTACTATTATTTCAAATTACATCTTCATCGGGGGATTTCTTATTTGTCTAATAAAACAAATAAAATTGATAGTTTAATAAAATTGACGCGATAGCGTCAATTTTATTAAATTAAGTTCGATTTTTTGACTGTAACCAATTGTTCATATGTCATTGCATCAACAATTCTATCGCCTCTGATTGGATCACAGTTACCACATACAACCTTTAAGTTATTTATATTGGCAACCCCTTTATCATTAATAAGAACAGGTCTTAATTCATTCCCTTTAATTTGAGGTTTCTTTCCACATACTTGACATTCATCATGGGACATCAATAACTTAACAACCCAATATCTATTGGGTATAGATACTCTCCCTAAATTGGGATGATTGTAGTATTTACCATTACGGTTTCGAGTATACATTGAGACTGTATTCGACTTGGACAAGTTACACCAACCACAAGATAAATCTAAATTATCAATATTGTCAGGATCATTCCCTGCAAGACTAAATGGAACAATATGTTCAACCTGAATTGACAGATCTGTGTCTCTTAATCCTCGAGGAAACATAAAATCTACTGTATTTGGAGTCTGAATTTGACATTTATGAGCCTCAGTAAAATTGTCTATAGCTTCCGTAGAAAAAGGTCTCTTGCATATCCAACATTTAGGCTCTCTGTTTCTAGCAAGTAGATCTTGTTTTACTGATATTTTCCAACGACCACCTCTTTTTTTTTGGTTATTCAATACAAACTTTTGAAATAATTCTTCTGTAATTATTCCGATTAAATCATTCTCAATTTTCTGTCCAGGAAAGAGAGAGTTTAATCCAGACTCAACCCAACTCCAAACTCGAACTTTTTCAGTATCATTATGCAAACGTTCAAAATCACAAATTGATTCAACAAACCAGCTATATAATAACAATCGATAATCCGCATCATGTAAGCTTTGTCTGTTTCCAAAAATTTCTGATGGTACCTGTTGCTGAGCTAACTCTATAAAATTATCTCGGAAATTAGTATTCCCACAATTCAAAAAATTTTGAGATTTTTTAATGAACAATTGCAATGCTTGAATATTCATAATCAAATTTTAGAAAGTGCTTTAACAGATGGTAGAGACTTTCGAGATTTAGGTGTTTTCCTATAATTAACCCATTCCTTATTCCAAACTTTTCTCAATGCTGGAGTGTCTTTTTTTACGGTTAATGTCAATGGTCTTGAAAAATAATTATCACTCATTCCATCCAGCCATTTCTCTATTTTTTCTTCTAAATCATCTAAAGAATCCAATGTATATTCTTTATCATTCATGAAGGAAAAAAAGTCTACTGCTAATATATTCAAATATACTTTATTAAATAGATTTGACTCTGTGTTCCCCCAGTAATTAGGTTCTTCAGGATCATCAACGTTAGCAAAATGATCTCTTACTTTTGACCAAAAAACCCTAAAAACATCATACCATATTTCATTATCTTGCCACGTAGATAACGTTCTCAGTCCAGCCTCATCAGACACAATTCTGGATTCTGACAAATAGTCTATCCGCCAATTATATATATGATCATTTTTATCTTCATCAGAATAATATTTTCCGCCTTTTAGATCTCGAAACATTGAAACCAAACTTTTCATGACTGGCCACTGTAACTTACCTGATTTTTCTTTATCTATTCCTGTTTGAACCAAATCTTTAAAAGGACTATCTGCCCGACGAGTAACCATTGATACAGATCGAGAATCTTCTAGAGGAATATCTGAATTCTTCAAGCGTGACGTTACCTTTCCTAATTCATCATCAGAAAGTGTCGTTGATACAATAGTCCCAAGTAATGCCTTATTAATAGGTGTAGCTTTTTGATTTACTACAATAAACTGGAAAACATGCTCAGCAGGATCATCTGACATTAACAAGGATATAGGCAAACATCTTGCATTTTCTCTTGTAACTTTCTTTGTCGCATCTTCTGGTGATATCCCCTGCTCAACTAAATCCCTAACATCCTCAAACTTCTCTGAATTTGCTATTTTTTTGGCACATTCAATAGCCCCAGACAATCGGTGTTGACCATCCACAATAACTACGGGTTTTAAATATGAACATACGGCATCTTTTGAGAATCCTAATATTTCACTTCTGTCATCTTTTTTAGGATCGGCCTCAAGGAGACGAATTCGACATATAACTTCTTGCCAAAACTCTTTAATATAACTATCATCAAGACTCACATCGCCTGAGTTATAATCATCTGAATTGTAATCATTATTTTCTATTAATTTATCATCATAATCATCTGAATAATACCTAGATTTCAACTGTTCTAACAATGACTGATCAATACCTAAATCCTCCAAATCAGGAAGACGTTCAATTAATTGTTTTTTCAATTCATTTAGGCAGTACAATAAGGGATAGCTATCAAAATTCTCATATTCAACTTCAATAAAACCTATTTGAATTGAATCATTATCTTTATACTCAGGAGCTACTCTAAATGAAACTTTAGATTGAATTTCTGAGTGAGTAGGAGAGTTTCTAGTAGCACAAATTAATGGATTCTGTATTACATTTCTTTCATCCGAATAGAAATTAACTAAATTCGACAATCTGTCTTCTTTAACCGTTCTCTGAAATCCAATCGATTCTGCATTATCAAAATTCCTTTTTTGAGGTATACCTGAAAAATCTTCAATATCTAAAACATTAGCAGAAAAATAGGCTATCCACTCAGAACTAGCTGTTTGTCGAAGCCTAATTGCAGGAAATTCTAGCTTTTTCATAAAAAACCTTTGTAAAACTGACGATTAACATAATGAATATATAATATAAAACCTAGACACAAAAAACACCATTTTCTATTAAAACTTAAGCATTTTAGATAGCGTGAGCAATAAAATTGTCACTACCTGTAAATTTTTGTTCTTGAAGAAACACAAGAATAGATTGTAGTTCAACCACCCTCATCCTCAACCAACACCCCATTTACACCAAAAACCGCACTCACACGCAAAACTCACCTCAACCCCGAGACGCCCATTTACCCGATTCTCACCGCGTAGTACGATGACCGACATGAAAAAGACACTTGACCATCTTCCCGAGCGGAAACAACAGGATATTCACACCATTGCGACCATTTTGCGCGATGTGGTGGATGAATACGTCGCTGGAAGAAGCGGCAAAAAAGCCGGTTTTAAAATCCACAAAATCATCCTGTTCGGCAGTTATGCCAAAGGTAACTGGGTCAATGACCCGGCCAACGGCTATGTCAGCGATTATGATGTGCTGGTGATCGTCAATCGCTTCGAACTGGTGGAAGAATTCACCCTGTGGAGTCTGGCGGAAGACCGTATCAGCCGTCGCATCCCCAAAACACCGCTGGGGCTGATTGTTCACACCCTTGGTGAAGTCAACCAGTGGCTGCACGACGGGCACTATTTCTTTCGGGATATCCGCGAACAAGGTATCGAGTTGTACAGTGCCGATGGCCGGGAACTGGCACTACCGGGGGATCTGACGGCCGAAGAAAGTCAGCAGATTGCGCAAAATCATTTTGATCGTTGGTTCAAAAGTGTGCTCGACTGTCTGAATGTCTTTCAGATCATTTTCAAGAATCCACAGTTTGAGCTGGCAAAAGCAGCCTTTGAACTTCATCAAGCCACCGAGCGTCTGCTTGCCTGTACCCTGTTAGTGTGTACCAACTATCTGCCTAAAACCCACGATCTGGAAAAACTGCGCGCCTTCTGTGCCGGACAAGACGAACGATTCGCCCGCCTCTTCCCTGCCGACAACCAGTTCCGTCGCCGCAGCTTCCACCGCCTCAAACGCGCCTACGTCGATGCCCGCTACTCGGAGCACTACGAAATCACCGTCGAAGAGCTGGACTATCTGGCCGAAGAGGTTGAAAAACTGAAAATGCTGACGGAAGAGGTTTGTCGGGGAAGGATTGGAGAGAATATTGAATCGCAAAGGCAGAAATAAGCATTGATGTAATTGTTCACGCACTGCGTGAACAATCTAAACTGACAGTAAGCCTATCGTCAGTGCCAACATCCTTGTGCATGGAGTTTTCGGGGATCATGCGGTAGTCGTCTAAGAGTATACTCATCTTGTAAGTATATTCTTTCAAAGTTAGCTCTTTTGGCTCCCATTGCGGGCAAGTCCCGAAGAATATTAACAACAGCCTGAATCTCTGGTGATTCAAATCTATAACCGCGCTGTAGCAACTCTTCTAAAATTACAATGGTGTTCTTATATATTTCGTCAGCATCTTCTTGCGCTCCGACTTGCTTATACATTTTATACAGAAGATTAAAGACAACTGAAGCCGGGGACAGTGATTTTATGGCACTAAGTATTGAGGTATTTACTGACATTTTTTTAAATTACTCCAAAGTATATAAAAGACCAGAACAGATATTGAGAAATCCATCCCTAAAGAAAACAGCCAATCAGGATCTTTCTTTTGGTCCGAATATTTAATCAGTGGATATACATGCTCTAATAATGTAATAACAGGAAACGAGCAGGCTATTATCTTTAATTCAATCTCTTTTAGATTTAATTGCCCACGAAATATTCCAAAAAGAGCAATAATGACAAAGAAAATGCTAGTTATTGTAAAAAAGGCAAGCATTTTTTCTACAATATCTCCCCAAGTTCCCCAAGCATTAAGAGCACCATAGCTCAGGATAAAAAGTGCACACAAAGCACCGGATGTTTTTCTTAACGTCATACGTCATTACCGATTGATTGACAAAGCCTTATCGTATCAAAAGTCCTGAGAGTCGTTATGTTATTTTTTGCACAGAACATCATAGAATCGGCCACCAGCGACACACAATGCTATCAATAGAGAATGGACTAAAATGATTTTCAGATTCGCTCTGCTCAATTACCTCCACACTGCGGAGACAATCTTAACCGGGTAAAAATGCTAGGCACGATTTCGAACGTTTCGCCTCAGGCCGCTGACATCGAAGCCATTAATTTCAATAACTTTTGCTCAAGTGCAGAGTCCGAAATAATCTCAAAATCCGTATAAATCGCCACCGGTTTCAGAGCTTTACCGGTAGTCGGCTCCATGCGGACGAAACCTTTTTCACTAAGCGTTTTCAACGTGTTGGATAAGTTAGATTTGGCCCGACCGGAGATTTTGGCCAACGCCGTCAGGCTTGCCGGTTTTTCCGTCTCAATCAGGCGTAATAAGGCGATATTCTCCGGCCTTAAAATCTGTGCTACCGCATTGACCGATGTGTACCAAACCTTCGGCTCATCCGCTTGCGGCACATATTTCCCCTGCGCGATCGCCAGCAGACGGAAACGAATCAGTGCTTCAGACATAATGCCGATTCTGGCTTTCATGTTATTTCCCCTCTATTGCTACGATGGTTGCGTCAATGCCCGAGAAAAAGTCCTGTAGTAACGTATAAACATCCTGAAACTCATAGGGTGTTCCCTGATCAATCGCTGTCCGGTGCAAATGATCGTAGTCATACCGTTTGCCGCTGAATCGTTTATTTTTCCGTGGCTTCACTGCATGAGCATTGTCATAACCAAAAACTCTTTTGTTAAATCTGTTATGTAGCGTCATGGTATAACGGATCCCGTGGGGACGTTCTCTGGTTGGCGGAACCGTCCATGCTTCAATTTTCCACCAATAACCATCATCCCGGTACACGACTGTGCCATGCATACTTAACAAAATATCTAATCCTTCCATCAGCTCTCCTGATGTTATACCCAGAGTATAACAAAATAAATTCTATTAGGAAGTCATTCATCACCAAATGATGCCGTTCCGCACTTTTCAATTCCCCAAAATCCAACGCATTCGTTAATCTCTCATCCTTTACCAACACCTCATTTACACCAAAAACCGCACTCACACGCAAAACTCACCTCAACCCCGAGACTCCCATTTACCCGATTCTCACCGCGTAGTACGATGACCGACATGAAAAAGACACTTGACCATCTTCCCGGGCGGAAACAACAAGATATTCATACCATTGCGACCATTTTGCGCGATGCCCGCGACTCGGAGCATGACGAAATCACCGTCGAAGAGCTGGACTATCAGGCCGAAGAGGTAAAAACTGAAAGTGCTGACGGAAGAGGTTTGTCGGGGGAGGATTGGAGAGAATATTGAATAGTTCTAACTTCCCGCCCCCCAAGTTAATGCTTTGATTTTATTGACAGAGTACTGAGTGCGATGATTATTTGTAGAGAATATTCAATCGAAAAGGAAGAAGAATACAACCAGACAATACTAAATTGAAAACCTTGCAGCAGTTGTTGGCCGAAGGTGAGTAAAGTGGTGATACCGACTACGATTTAGATGAACTTATCGGTGAGCTTGATACTCCGGAAGCAAAACAAATGGGTCGAATAATAGAAGACAACCCGGATTTATCATATGCATTCATGCAGCAATCACTGATTGCCAAAGCCGAAAAAGATGCCGGGGAGCTGGAGGCATATATCTTTGGCTGAAATCCAGCAGGTTCTGCAAACCCCGACATGCATAAAAACAGTTAGACAGCGTAATCTCAATCGAAAAACGAGCCATAAAATTGATACTATCATGGCAAATTTATAGTAAATATGTATACTTTAGTTACTACTGTAACAAAAAGGTACATCATGCTTTCTTTATATACCGCCTATGATGTTCAGCTTGAACTGAAAACATTCATCAAACAATCCCGCAAGCAACAAAAGCTCACCGTAGAAGCGTTGGCAAAACGTTCCGGTGTGCCTTACAGCACGATCAGAAAATTTGAAAGCAGTGGTAATATCTCTCTCCGGCAGTTTCTGATGTTATTTGAAGCAGTCGGTGATCTCAGCCAAATCAGAGCACTCACTCAGACGAACCAGCCGGAACCCAAAAGTATTGACGAGGTTTTAAAAGATGCTTAATGCACCGCTGTACGTCAAAAGAACTTTATCCGACGGGAAGAAAATCACCGTCGGCACCCTTGCCGAAAATAAAAACGGCACTTACTTTCAATATGATACTACCTATCTGCAACAGCATCCGACGTCGCTTGCTCCTTTCAATCTCAAAGCAGATCTGACGCTGCAAAAAGCACCGAAGCATCCACATTACGGTCTGCATGGTGTCTTTGCCGACAGTTTACCGGACGGCTGGGGTCTCTACCTGATGGATCGGGTTTTCAGAAAGCATGGTTACAATCCTCAGTTGATTACTGCTTTAGAGCGGCTTGCTTACATCGGTGATCAATGTCTCGGCGCACTGTCTTATGAACCGGAGATTCAACTGACAGACCCCGATACTGCTGATGTAAATCTTATGCAGCTAGGTAAAGAGGCAATAAAAGAGTTTGAAGGCACTGAATCACATCTGATTGAGCATTTAATGAATGCAGGCGGGTCCGGTGGTGCCCGCCCAAAAATGAACGTCACCCAATGTAGTGACGGCCGATATTCTACCCATCCGGATGCTATCGGTAAAAAGCTGATCGTCAAACTTACCTCCGAGAAATTTGCGTTAAAACATGCGGAAAGTCTGGTGGAATTCACCTATATGACGATGGCGAAAAATCTGGGAATCGAAGTCCCTGAGTTTGCGCTGATCGATGCTGGTGACGGCCAGTTCTGGTTGCAGCAAACTCGCTTTGACTGCACAGACAAAGGCCGCTATCACATGATCTCTGCCAGTGGACTACTGGATGCCTCATTCCGGGAACCATCATTGGATTATGTTGATCTCATTAAAGCAACCCGGTTGTTATGTAATCCGGATGAAGCCAGAAAGATGCTCAAAAGAGCACTATTTAATTTTTTGACCGTCAATCAGGATGACCACGCAAAAAACTTTGCCTTTCTCGCAGACGACAATGATCAGTGGCGGCTGTCACCTTTTTACGATGTTGTCTACAGTCCATCCCCCTATCAGGAGCACATGACAGCCTTTCACGGCAATGGTAGAAATCCCGCAAAAGCGCTGGAACAGATGGCCGGGCAAGCCGGGTATTCCAGTGTAAAACCGCTGCTGGAAATGATGGAAGAAATTTATAGTGAGACCCGGAATTTTAGAACGCGAGCCAGACATCTTGGACTCCCCGAACACTTGATCAAAGAAATCGGGCAGCAAATAGATGCCCGCTGGAAGCAGATCCAATGATCAAAAAAACCTATATTTCAATAGTATAGCATCATTGTCTCTGTATGATGAAGAGATACGCGTCTCTCACGCTTCACTCTGTTGTTTTAATCTTGGATAAACCGACTCGACTAAAATGCTAATAACATCACCTGAGCCATGCTCCGATTAAGAAAAGAATTACCACAGATTAGCAACTGGTGATTGATAGCATCGGAATATGTCAATATGATGTAATGATGCATACGGAACCTGACATCTCTACCGGGTTCTGTTCAAAGGAGAAAACAGCTGAAATCATACCGTACAGATTGTGCCGGTCTGTGATTTTGTCCGTTTTGTATGTTTCAGGAGGCAATGTATGTACGTTGTGACGGTAACTTTCACTCTTGTTCCCGAGTCATTTGAATCATTTATTAAGCTCGCCCAAGAGAATGCAGACATCGCGAAGGACGATCCAGGATGTCTCCAGTTTGATGTTTGCTGGAATGATAAAGATAAGCAGGTCTTTTTCTATGCGCTCTACGGTTCGGAAGAAGAATTCAACGAATGTTTGCAAAACGAGCATTCAGTCATTTTTGATCAAAAGACTGAGCCGATGGTTACGGAAAAACAATCCAAAATTTTCTCCAACATTCATATGGCATAACCCCCCATTTGTGATCCGCACCGATTCAACGTGGTGCGGATCGTTCATAACGTTAGATATCCACCGACTGTAATTTCGCCTGACGCATTTTCTTCAATGCAATGCAGGTGAGCGCAGTAACAACGGCGCCAAGTGCCATGCAGAACAGAGCCAGCAATGGTTTGTTCATTGCCCCCAGTAAAGCGACAACCGGTCCGCCGTGTGCCACGCTATCCGTGATGCCGAAAGAAAAAGCCATCACTGCTGCAACCATCGAACCCAGCATATTGGCGGGAATCACCGACACCGGATCCTGCGCTGCAAACGGAATCGCCCCTTCAGAAATCCCGACCAGCCCCATTGCACCGGCCGCTTTACCGGCTTCCAGTTCTGATGACTCAAACAGGCTCAGTTTACGGCCAAGTACCGTAGCTAAACCCATACCGAGCGGTGCAACCGGAATCGCACAGGCCATCGCCCCCATAAACTGCGTCTGACCGCTGGCAATCATGCCGACAGAAAACAAGAAGGCCACTTTGTTGAACGGGCCGCCCATGTCAAACCCGGCCAGTCCGCCTAAGACAATGCCCAACAACACCATATTGCCGGTACTCATCGTGGTCAGAAGTTCAGTCATGCCATGCATCAAACTGGCAATCGGTGCACCAATGACAAAGATAAACAGGCCGGAGATAAACAGCGCACCGGTAATCGGTGCGATCATAATCGGCACCAGCGGCTGAATCATTTTGTGATAATTGAAACTGGTCAGCCAGCGAATGAAATACCCCACCAGCAGCCCGGCAATAATCGCACCGATAAACCCGGTGCCGGCAGCGGCATCGTAGAATGAGCCGTTATTGGCAATCCAACCACCGATCATACCCGGAGCCAGTGCCGGACGATCAGCGATCGCATAGGCAATATAGCCCGCCAGAATCGGAATCATCAGCTGGAAGGAGACCACCCCGACATCCAAAACTTTATTCCACAGGCTCCCTTGCGGAATCGCCATCCCCGCTTCCGTCGGCTCTCCGCCAATCGCCAGTGCCAATGCAATCAACAGCCCCCCGGCAACCACAAACGGAATCATGTGCGAAACGCCGTTCATCAGATAACGATATAACTCCGGACGGTTACGGGATGGTGCGGCCTCGCGACTTTCCGCCCCAGAATCGGGCTGATAAACGGGAGCCTGCAATGCTTTGTGAATTAAACCTTGCGCATCGCGGATCGGCTCTTTGACGCCGGTTTCAATCAGTTTTTTACCGGCAAAGCGGGTCAATGATACCTGCTTGTCACTTGCGACAATAATCGCGTCAGCCGCTGCAATCTCTTCCGCCGTCGGGCTGTTTTTCACCCCAATCGACCCGTTTGTCTCGACTTTGATCTGATAGCCCAGTGCCGCGGCTCCTTTTTCCAGCGATTCAGCCGCCAGATAAGTATGAGCAATCCCGGTCGGGCATCCGGTCACCCCAATCAGAAAGCCGTTTTCTCCGGATGACTGTGGTGTCGGTTCTGACTTCGCCAGCAACAGCGCCAACGCATCCTCTTCAGTCTGCGCGGCAAACAACTGCGCAATAAATCCTTCTTCAATCAGTTTGGCAGAAAGCTCCGCCAGCACTTCGACGTGATGATTGGCATTGCCATCGGGAGAAGCAATCATAAAAAAGAGTTTCGATGGCTGTCCGTCTTCGGCGCCGTAATCAATACCCTGACGGCTGATCCCGATCACAACGGCAGGCTCGGTCACGGCTGCACTTTTGGCATGAGGAATCGCAACACCATCGTCAAAACCGGTATTGCCGAGCGCTTCCCGGGCATAAATATCCGCTAAAAATTGTTGTTGATCGGTGATGCGCCCTTCCGCGGCCAGCATTTCAGCCAGCTCGGCAAGCACGTCATCTTTGGTGGTTGACGAAAGATTCAGCCGAATCAATCGCGATGAGATAAGTTGAGTAATCATTTTCGTTCCCCGTTCGTTCTGTCTGCCGTCGCTGCGATGATGGGAAAGAAAAAGACGAAAAGTGTCTGTCCTCATAAGCATTCGTTCTGTCTGCCGTCGCTGCGATGATGGGAAAGAAGAAGACGAAAAAGTGTCTGTCCCCATAAGCATAAAAAGTGTCTGTCCCCATAAGCAGCGCGGTCATCACAACCAGACATGTTTGGGCGTCTGTCCCCGTAACGTTGTGTCCCCGTTTGGGTGTCTGTCCCTGTAACGTTTTAGTGTCTGTCCCCGTAAACAGTCCCAGTAACACTCATATTGTGGGGACAGTCCCCGTCAGTTGGTAGTGAAACAAAAATGCATTTACTGGAGGATTGTATCATCATGATTCAAATGTGATCTGTATCGGTCTGTGGTACTTAAGTTCTCTGCTTGGATCATGAATAATATTTATATCAATAAATCACACAGCGGTTCAGGAACAGAAAAATGTATGATGATAACAATATGACTTGTCATACAATTCTGCATGAATGACTGATGGCAGGAAATGATGAGCCAAGTATTTCACAATATGATTGAAGCGATTATTGATGAACGGGACTGTTGTCAGCACATCTGCTTTGCCGGTGATCAACATACACCACCGCCTTTCAGTTATCAGGTTAACTTTCCCCGTCTGGAAATTGCGCTCAAAGGCAGTTACAACAATCAGATCGAAGATGAGCTGCACGGGGTCAGTGCCGTTCGTATTCAAGCCGGGAATGCACTATATATTCCCCCCAATTGCTGGAATAAACCGGACTGGGAAGATGAGTGTTCGGTACTCAGCCTGTTGTATGGCCGCCGTCAGATTGGGTTCAGCTTTGTCGCCAAGCGCAAAGGAACCGACGGATTTTATGATGTCCAGAAGCATAGTGTGCAAATGCGTACCGGCTATGCGATCGATAATATTTTGGAAAGTCTCAATGCACTGGCCAGAGAATCGCAAAAATCACCGATGGATGAACACCTGCTCTGTGCCCTGCTGACTTACACCCAAAGTATTCTCCGTCAGCCGGAACGTTCAGCCAAAAGCCGTAGTGAAGATCTCTATCAGGGAATCTGTATTTATATTCAGGAAAACTTTCACCGCGGCATCACCCGGGACTCCATTGCCTCACGTTTCAGTCTGTCTGCCAATCACCTTTCCCGGCTGTTTCATCAGCAGGGGCACATGACACTGGCTGATTACATTGCCTGGGTCAGAATTGATCGGGCGAAATTTATGCTGAAAAAATATCAGTTTCGCCTCGGTGAGGTGGCTGAGCGTTGCGGTTTTCAGGATGTGAATTACTTTTGTCGGGTATTTAAAACCAAAACCGGCATGACCCCTTCCGAGTACCGAACCCACGTCGATTAAAATAGTGAGGTTTTAGCGCCTCTACCTCTCAAAGTAACTCAAAGATAGCTGGCTGACTTAGCGTTCTTCATTACCGTTTGCCATCACATGGAGCAGAATGCCTTTGAGTGTTTCTTCCCGTTTAGCATCAAGCAGAAGCTGAGCATTCAGATCATCGATCAGCCAGCGAGTCAGCCGGGTCATCGCCATGACAATATCCCGGTTCAGCGACTGAGGCAGCACCAGACAAATCAATAATGAAACCGGTGCGCAGACGGACTGCCAGTCGAGCGGTTGTGACAGGGGAATCACGGTCAGTACCGGTATATCGACCACCTCACTCATCACATGCGGCAATGCCACCCGGTTCGGGAGTGCGGTTGTCGAGATATCCTCCCGCTGACAGAACTGTGCCAGTAGCTTGTCTGTCTGCCCGGGCGCAATTCGGGCGGCAAGATAATCCAGTGCTGAGCGCTTATCGGCAAACCCGACATGAGATGTATAATCCCAGCGGTACGCAAATGGCAGGGAAAATGCCGGATGGGAAGCGAAGAGTTGCTCCGCAGCATGATTCTGACGATGTGAAGTTGAAAGCAGAATCGCGTGTTCACTTAGGTATTCGGTGAAGACCATGCAGGCCAGTTCAGCATCCAGCCCCTCGATTGCGATCTGACATAACTGCTCGGCACTGTTGTTCAAGCTCAGAACATTGAGCGGCTGACTGAGCAAGGTATGCTTGCCGCGGCTCAGATTATAGAAGATGAAAATTGAACGAAAATAACCACAAAGCTGTTTCAGTGCATTCGCCTGCCATGCCGGAAGCCCTTTATCCTTGAGCAGAAAAGTGATCCGGGTGGTAATCATACTTTTTTCAGACAGCGCTCTAAGACCGCTCCTGCATGGAGCAGAACCTCTTCAATGGAAAAGTGAAATACCTGACAACCTTTAAACCGGGATTTCTCTTCGATTTCGATATCAGAGACGATCATCCGGATATCGGCAGCAACGATATCGGCAACCGTCAGCTCATTTTCGATGCCCATCGCTCCTTGCGTCTCAACTTTAATCGCCAACCCACGCTGGCTGGCAGCTTTATGGAGTTGCTCTGCTGCCATATAAGTATGAGCAATTCCGGTCGGACATGCGGTTACGGCTACCACCTTCATGATCGTTCCTTTGTTATCTGATAGTCATCGGTTACGACTTATCACCGCGACGTTTTCCAATCTGCTTGTTCCCAATACGGTCGAAATATTCCCCCTTTAAAACCGGGAGAATCAACTCTAGGGGCTGTGCAACATTCTCAGTCACAACCGCCCTGCAACAGGGCGGCAATCAACCTCATTCAGCAAACTATAAAAATGCTTTATAAGGTAGTTCAGGTTCATCGGTAAAGATATCGCGGAAGCCCCGGAAATGCTGATAATGCATCCGGCCTTTGTCCGTCGGATAGGTATACTTTCCGCCGACCTGCCAGAAGAATGGGGCAAAACCGTACTGTAAGCGTTCTTTTTTCATCTGCCATAACACTTCGATTTCGCGCGGATCGTTTTGGAAGTTGGCCCAGATATCATGATGGAATGGTACCACGACCTGACAATCCAGCGCTTCACCGGCGCGCAAAATATCGGAAGCCGTCATTTTATCAGTGACACCGCGTGGATTCTCACCGTATGAAAGTAAGGCAACGTCAATCTGGTATTCGTTACCGTGTTTGGCATAGTAGTTTGAGTAATGAGAATCACCGGAGTGATAAACTGAACCACCGGTTGTTTCGATTAAATAATTCACCGCCCGGTCGTCCATCCCGTCCAGAATCGATTTATCATAAGATGAGACCCCTTCCGGCAGGGTGACCAGTGCCGTCCGGTCAAAAGAGTCCAGCACTTTGATACGCACATCGCCGATCTCGATACAATCACCGACTTTGGCAACCACACAGCGCTCTTGCGGGACGCCCCAGCTGATCCATAAATTCACACACGCTTGCGGGCCGATAAACTTCACATGCTCACCACAGTTTTGCAGCACGGCCGCAGCCACGTTCACATCGATATGGTCGGCATGATCATGAGAAGCCAATACCGCATCAATTTCTTTGATGGCAAACGGATCCAGCACAAACGGGGAGGTTCTCAAATTGGGCTGTAATTCGCGCACACCACCCATGCGCATCATCTGATGCTGATTCTTCATCAGTGCATTTTTCTGGGTGCGTTTACCGGTGCCGCACCAGAAATCAATCGACAGATTGGTATTGCCTTCGGTTTTCAGCCAGATGCCGGTACATCCCAACCACCACATTGAAAACGTATTCGGTTCAACCACGGTTTGCTCAATCTCTTCATTGAGCCACGTGCCCCACTCAGGGAACGTATTGAGGATCCATGATTCGCGTGTAATTTCGTTTACCTTACTCATAACAACACCTTTTATTTCTGATTTATTATAAATTTTGCATGTAGGGAGCCGTGCGCTTGGAGCGAAGTCCAGGCACCTAAAAATATGATCAGTTCAGAATGGAAGCGATTTGGCGCGGTATCAGGCTAAACCAAAATGACCTGTGTCCCCTGCGCTTCTAATGCACTCACAACATTTGCCGGTGCATCTTTACCGGTAATCACAATGTCGATTTTGCTGCTCGGGCAGAACAACATCCCCGTTCGCTGACCGACTTTGGAGCTGTCAACCACCACCACCAGTTTATCGATCTGTTCCAGCATCTGCTGTTCTGCAACGGCGGTTAACATATCAGCCTTATATAACCCGTTTTCCGTCAGACCTTTGCCACTGGTAAACATCCAGTGGCCGGCATAACCACCCAATGCATCCGGTGCCGGATTGAGGAAAATATTCTGCGCTTTATTATATTGACCACCGATAATGATGACATCTTCGTGATCCTCATTGATCAGATAGCTCGCCAGCGGAAAGTAATTGGTGACGATTTGGACATCCTGCCCGCATAGCTGTTGCCCCAGCATAAATGCCGTCGAACCACAGTTGATAACAACACTATCCCCCGGCTGACAAAGCTCGGCAGCACGCATCGCAATCAGAGATTTCTCCCGATAGTGCTCGGTACTATCAATATTCAGCGGGGTCCACTTTTTCTTTTTGCCGACAATCCGTTCTGCACCATTGCGCACTTTCTTCAGTTTACCGAGTTCATCAAGTTTTGAGATATCGCGTCGGGCGGTTGCCGGAGAAACGTGAAATGCATCGATAATATGAGACACATTGATCGATTGTTTCTCTTCCAACAAAGACAGAATGCCATGATGTCTCTGGACTTCATTCATAAGCATCATCCTATTTATCACTGAGCGTCATCACTGAGTGATTACTTGTGATTACATTTGATTTGTTTTGATTCTATTAATCATCCCGATTGATGTCAAATGATTCAGATGAAAAATTAAACGCCAAATAACACCAAAATATAACTTATTGTTTTTAAAACAAAATGAGTTATATCAAGTGATCAGCGTAGCATTTGTCATACTTGGTGTTAGATAAAATTGATATAAATCAATTCAATCAAAAACAATCATTGAATGATTACAAATGATTTTTTAAAGTCTATTCCGTGAGCAAAACACACCGATTCCTGCATATCACATAACGGAATCACTCTGACCTACATCTAACGACAAATACAAATATATCTAGGGGTAAAGATATGGAGTTCTTGTATAACATCTTCTATATTTTTTACAGCCAAGTGATGACCAAAGCCCCGCTACTCCTCGGTTTGGTTACTCTCATCGGTTACTGGTTGCTAAAAAGAGATGCAACGACCATTTTGAAAGGATCGATTAAAACCATCGTTGGTTTTATGCTGGTTCAGGTCGGGGCAGGTACACTGGTCGCAGGCTTTAAGCCAGTGATCGCGAAGCTCTCGGAATACCACGGGCTGACAGGTTCGGTGATTGACCCATATACAACGATGATGGCCACGATGGAGGTCATGGGCGAACGGTATTCATGGGTCGGTTATGCGGTATTACTGGCACTGGCAATTAATATTGTGTTGGTGCTATTTCGCCGTTATACCGGTATTCGTACCATCATGCTGACCGGGCATATTATGTTCCAGCAAGCCGGTCTGATCGCCGTCTTTTACCTGATCACCGGTGCCGGTATGTGGGAAACCATCCTTTGTTCAGCAATATTGATGGCGCTGTACTGGGGCATTTCATCCAATATTATGTTTAAGCCGACAGAAGCGGTCACCGGTGGTGCCGGATTCTCGATTGGTCACCAACAGCAAGTCGCCTCTTGGATTGCCACTAAAGTTGCCCCCAAACTCGGGGATAAAAATGACAGTGTTGATCACTTGAAACTGCCCGGCTGGCTCCACATTTTTCACGACAGCATCGCCGCGACAGCCATCGTCATGACGGTTTTCTTCGGCATTATCCTGCTCTCTTTCGGCCTTGATAACCTCCAAGCTATGGCCGGGAAAACTCACTGGACCATTTATATTCTCGAAACCGGTTTGAAATTCGCAGTTGCCATTCAGGTGATTGTTGCCGGGGTGCGGATGTTCGTAGCTGAACTGTCTGAGGCCTTCAAAGGTATTTCTGAACGCGTGATTCCCAATGCAGTCCTCGCGATTGACTGTGCTGCTATCTATGCTTTTTCTCCCAATGCGATGGTATTCGGTTTTATGTGGGGTGCTATCGGTCAGTTTACCGCAGTGCTGGCGATGCTCACCTTCAATGCACCGATCATGATTATTCCCGGCTTTATTCCGATGTTTTTCTCCAACGCCACAATCGGGGTTTTTGCCAACCATTTCGGCGGCTGGCGTGCGGTGATGAAGATCTGCTTTGTGATGGGCATCATTGAAGTGATCGGGTCTGCATGGGCAATCCACTTATTCAGTCAACATGGTGTCGCATTCAACGGCTGGATGGGCATGGCGGACTGGGCCTTGGTTTTCCCGCCAATCATGCAAGGTCTGTCGATGTCGAAACTGTTCTTCTTCGCACTGATCGGACTGGCTGCCCTCTATATGTTTTTCGCTGCCAAACGGCTGCGAGCAGAAGAAGATGCTCAGGGCATGGTTGAAGTCAGTGAAGAACCCGAAGTTCTCGAAGCCGTGGAACAAGCCCTGAAAAAGCATGACGGGCAGCGTCCGGTCAGCATTCTTGCGGTGTGCGGTAACGGTCAGGGTTCATCGATGATGATGAAAATGAAGATCGGCAAATATCTGGAGAAAAAAGGCATTCCGCATGTGATGGATTCCTGTGCCGTGTCGGACTACAAATCCAAACTGGCGACCACCGATATTATCGTGTCATCCAGACACCTGTCCTCTGAAATGGATCCCGGAGAAGGGAAGTTTGTCCTGGGTGTACAGAACATGCTCAACCCCAACTCTTTCGGTGATGAGCTGCTGGAGATCATCAATAATAACTTTGCCGATCATCGGTAAGGTGACATCGACCACATAAAACATTGAACATTTTACTATGACTACGGGCCCGTCCTTTTCATCTATCTCAGTCAAAGGACGGCCCCCTCACGGAGATGATTATGGGACTGAAACAGTCACTGATTGAGAACAATTCAATCCGGCTACAGGCATCGGCTTCAGACTGGCGTGCAGCGATCAAAATCGGTACCGACCTGCTGATCGCATCCGGGGCGATCCTGCCGTCTTACCATGACGCCATTATCAGCAGCGTCGAAACGCTCGGCCCTTATATTGTGATTGCCCCTCAGCTGGCAATGCCACATGCCCGGCCGGAAAATGGCGTGGTACGCACTGCTTTTGCATTAGTCACGCTGGAAAAACCCATCTACTTTACCGGAGAAGATGAGCCGGTTGATGTGCTGATCACGCTGGCCGGCAGTAGTTCTGACGAACATATGGAAGGGCTGATGGAAGTCACTCAGATATTAGATGACGACGAGAGCGAAACCGGTGTGGATCTCGACAAACTCCGTCGTTGCCGTTGTCAGGAAGACGTGTTGCAAGTCATTGATACAGCACTGGCGAAAGCGTCAGCTTAAGGAACCAACATGTCAGTACCGTCAGACTCATTCCAATCGTTAAAACAGCAAGTGCTGGACGCCAACCTGCAACTGCCACGTTATGGGCTGGTGACATTTACCTGGGGCAATGTCTCTCAGATTGACCGAGCAGCCGGGGTTGTCGCAATCAAACCATCCGGTGTGGCATACGAAGCAATGACCGTTGATGACATTGTGATCGTCGATCTGGCCGGAAATCGGGTCGAAGGCACTCTCAATCCGTCGAGTGATACCGCCACACATCTGGAAATTTATCAGGCTTTTCCACAAGTTGGCGGGATAGTGCATACCCATTCACGTCATGCCACGATCTGGGCGCAGGCTGAGCGGGATATTCCGGCTCTCGGAACCACGCATGCAGATTATTTTTACGGTGACATCCCCTGCACTCGCCGGTTGTCCGGTGATGAAATCATCAATAGGTATGAAAAGAATACCGGATTGGTGATTGTCGAAACGTTTCACATGCGCCATATTGAACCGATGTCTGTCCCCAGTGTGATTGTCGCAGGACATGCACCATTTTCATGGGGGGCCGATGCAAACGACGCCGTACATAACGCGGTGGTGTTAGAAGAAGTTGCTGCGATGGCGATTGCGACACGCTCCCTGAATCAAGGGATCACCATCCAACAGGAACTCTCCGACAAACATTATCTGCGTAAACACGGTGTAAATGCTTACTACGGACAAAGGTAATCTTACATGTATAAAGTGCTTGCATTAGACTTAGACGGAACCGTACTCACGGACGACCACACCATTCACCCTGAAGTGAAACAGGCAATTCAGGCGGCGCAGCAACAATGCCACGTGGTGATTGTCACCGGTCGTCATCATACCGCAGCAAAACCCTATTATCTCGAACTGGGGCTGAATACACCGATCATTTGCTGCAACGGCACGTATGTCTATGACTATCAGAACGACACCGTCCTGCAATACGACGCGATTGCCAAAGACGATGCGCGGAAGTTCATCGATCTCGCGACACAATACCAAATGAAAATGGTTCTGTACGTCACCGATACGATGAACTATTCCAAACATAATCCGATTGTGTATATGGAAGCACTTGAAAAATGGGCCAACCAATACCCGGAATCTATCCGTCCTCAGATCCATCGGATTGATTCATTTCACCAATTAGTAGAACAGGCAGATCACGTGTGGAAGTTTGTTGTCGAAGGGGTGCCAAGCTCGGTCGAACGTCTCTCGGAACACCCTTGGGTGAAAGAGACATTCAACGGTGAATTCTCTTGGTCAAATCGCATCGATTTCGCGGCTAAAGGCAATAGTAAAGGCAAACGACTGGCCGAATATGTCGCCAATCTGGGATATGACGCCAACCACGTCATTGCGATCGGTGATAACCACAATGACATCTCAATGCTGACCTATGCCGGCTTAGGCGTGGCAATGGGTAATGCTGACGACACCGTCAAATCTCACGCGCAACAGATCTGTCAAACCGATAATAACAGCGATGGCATTGCCCATCTCATACGACAGAAAATTCAAGGATAAATCTCATGACCCTACCCATGATTCAAATTGCTTTAGACCAAACCGACCTGACCTCAGCCATTGAAGTGGCACGCCGTGTCGAAAGTTTTGTCGATGTGATTGAGGTCGGCACCATTCTGGCTTTTGCTGAAGGCATGAATGCCGTCAGAACACTGCGTCACAATCATCCGGATCATCTGCTGGTTTGCGATATGAAAACCACCGATGGCGGTGCGATTCTGGCCCGGATGGCATTTGAGGCCGGGGCAAACTGGATCACCGTTTCCGCTGCGGCTCACATCGCAACCATCGATGCCTGTAAACAAGTCGCCGATGAGTTTAACGGTGAAATTCAGATTGAAATCTATGGCAACTGGACAATGGCTGACGCCAAATCATGGGTTGACCTGGGGATCACTCAGGCTATTTATCACCGCTCGCGCGATGCAGAGCTGGCAGGTGTCGGCTGGACACCTGACGATCTGGATAAGATGCGTCAGTTGTCAGATTTAGGTCTCGAACTCTCCATTACCGGTGGCATTGTTCCGGATGATCTTTATCTGTTTGAGGGTATCAAAGCGAAGACCTTCATTGCCGGACGGGCGCTGGCCGGAGCGCAAGGCCGCGAAACGGCCGCCGCGCTGAAAGGACAGATAGAACGTTTCTGGGGGTAAGCGGATGTACCAACATGTACAACGTCACCGGACCGGCCTGTATGAGAAAGCCCTGCCAGCCAACATGACATGGGAAGAAAAACTGACGACGACGCGCGCATTGGGATTCGATTTCCTTGAAATTTCGATTGATGAATCGGACGAGCGGCGTAGTCGGCTCGACTGGGATAACGATACCATTTATGGCTTGCGTCATTTGTGTGAGCAACTTCAGGTACCGCTGCATTCGATGTGCCTGAGTGCCCACCGCAAGTTCCCATTCGGTTCGCTGGATCCGGCGGTTCGTCAACAAGCGGATCTGCATCTGGAAAAAGCCATCACGCTGGCTTACAAGTTGGGTATCCGGGTGATTCAACTCGCGGGATATGATGTTTATTACGAGCCGACCAGCGAACAAACTCACGCCTATTTTGTGGAAGGGATGAAGCGCGCGGCAAAATTGGCAGAACGTGCCGGGGTCATGCTGGCGGTAGAAATTATGGATACGCCGTATCTCAATGCGCTGAGTAAATTTGAAGTGCTGAATCGCGCGGTGCACTCCCCCTATTTCACCGCTTATCCGGATGTCGGTAACATCAGTGGCTGGAATTACGACGTTTGTACGGAACTTGCGCTGAGCTTACCGCACATCACGCAGATTCACCTTAAAGATACCCATCCGGTCAAACCGGGGTATCCGGGGCAGTTCCGCGATCTGGTGATCGGTGAAGGCGACGTTGATTTTTCGGCAGTATTCAGCACCCTTAAACGGCTTGACTGCGTGGTGCCGTTAGTGCTCGAAATGTGGGCTCAGGATGAGCGCTGGCAAGATAATATTCACACCGCCCAGCAACGTCTCAACCAAGCCTGCATGGTGGCAAACCTGCCACCGCTCTTTCCACAACCGGCAGTTGCCGTTCATTAACTCCCTTGACGGTTCGGACAGGCACCTCGGTGTCTGTCCTGCTCTCTTCTGTCCTTGCTCTCTGTCTCTGCATAAAACCGATTCATCTCTTAGTCCAAAGCACGCCTGAGAAGAACATATACGCAGAGTAAAAAGTTTAACCGGAAAATTGACATCTTTCCCGGGTTGTCGCAAGGTGAATGCTTGTGCATATAACGCTGATCTCACTCGCAATTTGATGAAATTAATTCACTTACAACTATTCTGGTATGAGAAGTATCACACACTGCTTGATATGGAAGACTTGCCAACACTGTCACCAACCCAAGCACAGGAACTCAAACACTGGCTCAAACAACGTCGTAAGATCCTTGCTTATGAGGTGCATCATCAGCCGTGGGTCAAAGTAAACGTTGAGGGAGCGTCTTCCAGTCTGTGTTTGTTGCCGAACGGAACATTGACCGAACAGGATTTATTCAGTGACAAAGCGCTACACGGCCTGTGGAAAGTGGTGGATGGTTTCTTATTTATGAAAGTGATCAGTGGCGAGTTTATTATTGAGTATCAGGTCGTCGGTTGTGCGGAACAAAATATTCACTGCGGTATTGAATATATTAACGGACAACTCAGTTCCTACAGTAAATTTATTCAGACCCAGTCATAAACTACACGTGCGGACGCGGATCAGTCACGATAATCATAAGAATCAGTTTTCATTCGTTAAAAAATTGTTTTAAATAGCAAACACCCGTGTGACACAGATGGAACGAGTCAGTTATGTCGATCGATTTCAGAGCCAGATTCAGATTCAACCGCCCTTATGACCAAAGTAACGGCAAAGAAGAAAGTATCATTCCATATAACCACAATGGGAAAATCCCGTCGTTATCCTGCTTTGAAAGTGATCGCGGCCGGATCATTAATTCCGCTGCAATTCGACGCTTGCAACAAAAAACGCAGGTTTTTCCGCTGGAACGCAACTCCTCGGTCCGGAGTCGTCTGACCCATTCGATGGAAGTGCAGCAAGTCGGGCGTCATATCGTACAGCAAATTTATAAGATGCTGGGGCGAGATGCAGAACGCTACGGACTTGAATCGCTGGAACGCCACTTTGAATCGATCGTGGAAATGGCGTGCCTGATGCATGATGTCGGCAACCCGCCCTTTGGTCACTTCGGAGAGCAGGCAATCAATGACTGGTTCCATCACTATATTCCGTTGAAAGCAGCAACGATTCCGCTTCCCGAGCCATTGCAACGGGATCTCACCGAATTTGAAGGGAATGCTCAGGCCGTCCGGTTGGTTCATTCGATTCTCAGCCTGAACCTCACCTACACACAGATCTCAGCGATCCTCAAATATACCCGTCGTGGCGATGAATTAAGCCCGAAGACATTGCAGGCTCAAGGTCATCAGTTTACTGCCGGTGAGCTGCAATATCTGAAAAAGAAAGTCGGTTACTATCTCAGTGAAGAGATCTTTATCGATAAACTGTATCGTTCTCTTTCTCTGGAAAAAGGCAATCGCGCGCCATTCTCTTATATTATGGAAGCAGCCGATGATATCTCATATGGTGTCGCTGATATTGAGGATGCCGTCGAGAAAGGCATTATAGATATCGAACAGACCAGTGCCGCACTGAAAGCTGAGTATCAGCGCCTGCGACAAACCGATTACCCGAATGCCGCTCAAGAGACGATGGATAGCATTGTTGAAACGGCACTCGCTAGTGCCACACGTGCCAATAACTGCGCGGTGAGCCACTTTTTTATTACCTTACGGGTCGAAATCAGCAAGCGCTTGCCGAAACATGCTGCCGAGCAGTTTATTCACAATATCGAGGCCATATACCACGGCAATCTCGACCGTGCGCTGATTGAAGATGACAGCACCGAACATGTGCTGGTCGAGACGCTGAAAAACGTCGCCAAAAAACATGCGTTCTGTGATAAAGAAGTGGAAGCCCGGGAGCTACAAGGCTATCAGATCATCACTGGCCTGCTCGAATTCTATAAACCGTTATTAGAACTAAGCAGAGAGCAGTTTGAAGCGATCGTGGGCGGTGAGAACAAACCTCTTCTCCCTGCGCGCTTATATAAAAAGTTACCGAACAAACATATGCGCGCCTACGAAAATGCGCTGAAAGCAATTCAGCGGGGGGATTCCCCGGGAGGGTATTCACTGGATGAAGACAGCTGGGAATATTACTTTCGGGTCCGACTGATTCAGGATTACATCAGTGGTATGACTGATCAGTTCGCTTTTGATGAGTTCCGGGCATTGAGTGTGATTGATAGCTTGTAAATCACGATTGTTCGCAAAGATGGTCAATCGGCCGTTGACCATCTTTGTAGCATTTTTAACCAAAATAGTGTTTCACGTTTAATACCACACCGGAAACATTCCCACCCCACACAGATGTTTAAAATTTAACCATTCCTACTAAGTTCTGACCTTTATACCGACCGGGTGCAGAATAAAATATCAACATATTTTATTCACAAGTCACATCTCGCTTAAAATGCCCAAAAAACATCAGCTATTTATTATTCTATAAATAAACCCAAAACTGACACAACTATCTATATAGTTAATTTTAATTCGAAATATATATTCAAATTATTGGCACAACTCAAAATTTAACATCGTTTTAAAAATAGATAGCATTAGAAAGTCACATATATTAACATTTGATTTACATTGAGATGAATATATTGCAAACACAACACCGCCTCAATGACACACAACAACACTCAAATACAGGAAAAATAACCATGCAGTCACTTGTTGATTTTTTGAATGGGATCATCTGGAGCCCGGCACTGATTTATCTATGCCTTGGCGCCGGACTTTTCTATTCGATCCTGACTCGCTTTGTTCAGGTCCGTCACTTTGCAGAAATGTGCCGCTTACTCTTTTCGGCAAAAACATCAACGAAGGGGATTTCTTCCTTTCAGGCTTTGGCAGTCTCACTTTCCGGCCGTGTCGGAACGGGGAATATTGCCGGTGTCGCAGCCGCAATCGGCTTTGGCGGCCCTGGCGCAGTCTTCTGGATGTGGGTGGTCGCGTTTCTCGGTGCAGCGACAGCTTATGCCGAGTCAACTTTGGCTCAAATCTATAAAGAAGAACAAAATGGGGAGTTCCGTGGTGGGCCGGCTTATTTCATCGAAAAAGCGATGGGACAAAAATGGTACGCCATGATTTTTGCGGTTGCCACCATCATTGCGTGTGGCGTGATGTTACCGGGCGTTCAGTCAAACAGTATCGGTAATGCGATTGAATCCGCTTTCGGCAGTGGTGAAATGGTTGAGACCGCCATTGGCACATTCAGTATGGCGAAAATTGTAACCGGAACTGTTATTTCTATTTTGATGGCTTTCATCATTTTCGGTGGCGTTAAACGTATTGCAAGTTTCACTCAGATTGTCGTCCCTTTTATGGCACTTGCATACATCATTACCGCTTTCGTGATTATCCTGCTCAATATCAGTCAGGTACCACAGGTCTTCAGTCTGATTATCGGAGATGCATTCACGCCGATGGCAGGTGTCGGTGCAGCGATTGGCTGGGGTGTCAAACGCGGGGTCTACTCCAATGAAGCAGGTCAGGGAACCGGCCCTCACGCGGCAGCCGCTGCGCATGTACAACACCCGGCTCAGCAAGGTTTAGTTCAGTCGTTCTCTATTTATATTGATACGCTGCTGGTCTGTTCCGCAACTGCGTTTATGATTCTGATTACCGGTGCTTACAACGTGCACGGTGCAGCTGAAGGGACATTCCTTGTTCAGCATCTGGCTGCCGATGTAGCGGCCAACAGCCCGGCATTTACGCAGATTGCGATTGAAAAAGCGATGCCGGGCGTCGGCAAAACGTTTGTTGCGATTGCGCTGTTCTTCTTCGCATTTACTACCATTCTGGCTTACTACTATATCGCTGAAACCAACGTCGCCTATATTTGTCGTCGTTTTGGCTCTCAGGCACTGACCTTCCTACTCAAGATTGTCTTGCTCAGTGCAACGTTCTACGGTTCGGTGAAAGCCGCTAACCTCGCTTGGGCAATGGGTGATATCGGTGTCGGTCTGATGGCGTGGCTCAATATCATCGGGATTCTGATTATCTTCTTCCTCAACAAACCGGCGATGTCGGCCCTGAGTGATTATGAAGAACAACAGAAACAAGGGGTTGAGCAATATACCTTTAACCCGGTGAAACTGGGCATTAAAGGCGCAGAGTACTGGGAACGTCGCTATGAGCGTCTGACCGGTCAGAAACCGACCACAACCTCTGACAGTGAAGTATTGCCCCTGACGAGTGAGCGGGCTGAATCATAACGGTTGAGCAAAATAGTAAAATAGATAAATAGTTAAAAGGGAGCATCGGCTCCCTTTTTCATTGTTGTTGGTCACCAATGTATTCCGGCACTCGTGATCACTGCTCCGTTGTATCGCTCACTGAAGCAGGGATGGACGCAGGCCAGCATAACTCAATAGTCGTCCCGCCGGCTTCATTGAGCACACAGCTCACTTCACCCTGATGAGCATGAGCAATCGCTGCAACGACGGCTAAGCCTAGCCCGCTCCCTCGCTGTGAAGTATCTTTTGCCCGGTGAAATGCCGTAAACACATTCGGCAATAATGCCGGTTCAATACCGGGGCCTTGATCGGCAACACTGACAAAATAACGCCCGTCTTGTTCCCTTGAATGAATCGTCACGGTTCCCGGCACAGCATATTTGCTGGTATTTTCAAGTATTGCCAGTAATGCTTGCCGGATCCGCATTGAATCACAGATAACGGACTGGGTATGCAAGTCCAGTCTGACTGATTGCCCTGCGGCCTGCAGCATATTCTCAGCCATATCTGTCACCGACTTGATTTCCGCAGCGAGCTCGACCGCTTCGATATTGATGTTCAGCTCACCGCTATTCATTAAACTGACAACTCTTAAATCTTCGATTAAGTGAGATAAGCCTTCGACTTGAGTTAATAACTTCAGAAACTGTGCTTTGTCCGGGGTAAAAATGCCCTCGGCTAATCCCTGTAATCGCCCCCGTAAGATAGTCACAGGGGTTCTTAATTCATGGGCAATCGCCGCATTCCAAAAGTTTTGCGCTTCAGACATCTGTTGTAATTTCTCGGCTAAAAGATTGAAATCCTCAGCCAGCAGTGCGGCCTCGCCTAATGAACGATCCCCGACCGATACCCGTACATCCAGATCCCCTTCGGCAATGGTTCGTATCCCTTGCGCAACAGAGTTTAACGGCTCTAAAATCCGTCGGGATAGCTTAATCGCCACGTGGACAGCGAACCAAATCACAAACACAAAAGTACACAGAATCCAAACCCATTCCGGGAAGGACGGTGTGATATCACTCTCACTGGGAATGTCATTCGGCCAATACTTTTCCCACAGGTAATAAAATAAAAATGATCCGAAAATCACGAGTAACGCCGACCCCATCGCAATTTTCATCATCGATAATGCAATCTGGCGACTCAGCCCCGCTAATTTCATGACTCTCCCCTGAAACGATACCCGACCCCACGTACACCGGCGGGAATACCATGAATACCGACAGCTTCGAGTTTTTTACGGATCTTACTGATGTGGCTGTCAATGGTGCGTTCCAGAGTGTCGCCTTCCGGTAAACACGCATCCAATAACTCCCCCCGGGTAAAGACCCGCTTCGGTGAGCGAATAAAATGAGTCAGTAACTTAAATTCAGTGAGCGTTAAAGAGAGCAAATAGCGCTGCCCGTCTTGATTGACTGAGATTTCATGGCTGTCTAAGTCAACGTCGAAGGGAGCAACACGCAATATCCGCTGCTCATGGTGTTGACGACTGTCCATTGTCCGCCTAAGCACGGCCTGAACCCTCGCCACAACTTCAGCCGGATTGAACGGTTTAATCACATAATCATCGGCACCAATTCTCAGCGCCACCAGTTTATCGACATCCTGATCCATCGCCGTCAACATGATGACGGGGGTATGACTGTGCTGACGCAGCTCAGCCAGAACTTTCCATCCATCCATCTTCGGCATCTGAATATCGAGCAAGATCAGATCAGGTTTCAGCGATGAATGAAGCGCCAGTGTTTTTACCCCGTCACTTGCATGTACGGTACGCATCCCGCTGCGTGCTAAATACGCCGCCAGTATATCTGCAATTTCGGGCTCATCCTCAGCGATCAGAATCAGAGCCTGATGATTTGCTTCTGCGCCTTCTGAATCAGCACACCATTTCTGCGCATCAAAGCGTAAATCATTCATCTCCATCAAATCTCCACATTTACTCGGCACAACCTCCACATAGGGGCGGTAGACTTAACCTATCTCTAGCGCCAGCGCTTCAATGATTAACAAAAGGATACCTCAGTGAAAAAGATAAATATATGTGTCCGTTGTCACTTACATATATTGACCCTGCTCTTTTTAGTAGCTTGTCATCAGCCTGAGAACGATAAAAAAACAGATAAAGAAACAGCACCTCAGGCTGATGTCCCTTTCGTTTCAACTATGACGATGCAACCAGCTCAACTGGATATCTTTGAAGATCTACCGGCAAGAGTCGCGGCTGTCCGCGTCGCAGAGATCCGCCCACAAGTCAGTGGTATCGTTCAACATCGCCTCTTCAAACAAGGAGCTGAAGTCAAAGCCGGTCAACCCTTATTTCAAATTGACCCGACGCCCTTTCAAGCGGATGTTGATACGGCCAAAGCCAATTTACAGAAAGCGAAAGTGACCTTAAAACGCGCTTTAGAAAAAGTCGCCTATCTCAGACCGCTGGTTGAGGCAGACGCGATTAGTCGTCAGGAATATGATGATGCCGTTTTACAACGCGATCAGGCCAGTGCAGACGTTGCCCAAACAAAAGCATCGCTTGCTCGTCGCTTGCTGGATTTAAAATATGCCAGTGTCACCGCCCCGATTGCTGGACGCATTGATCAGACTCTCGTCACCGAAGGGGCGCTTGTCAGCCGCTCAGATAATACCCCGATGACACGCATTGAGCAGATTGACCAAGTTTTTATCGATATCCGCCGTCCGTCATCATCACTTGAATCACTCCGTGAGACGTTCGCAGCAGATACGGCTGAACCAATCGCTGCAACACCAACCAATATCAGTATTTTACGCTCGAACGGGCAGCCTTATCCGCTGCAAGGGCAACTGCTATTTTCAGGGATCAATATTGATACCAACACCGGAGATGTTTTATTGCGGGTGTTGGTTGATAACAAGCAGCGCCTGTTGCTACCGGGGATGTTTGTCAAAGCCCGTGTTTTACGCTCGCGTTATGCCAACGCCCTGACCGTGCCGCAGCAAGCCATCACCCACATCGGCGGTATGCCCCATGTCTGGATCATCGACTCCCAAGACAAAGCAGCACTGAAAGCCGTCTCACTCGGTGCATTGGTGCAAGGCCAATACCATATCAAATCCGGTCTGCATCCCGGGGATCATGCAGTCGTTGAAGGTAAAGAAAGACTGCGAGACGGTATGACAGTTCATCAACGGCCATGGCAATCGTCAGCGACCCTTTAAATATTCACAGTCAACACATCCACAATCCATGATTTAGGTGAGAGTGTCCTCTTATGTCTCAGTTTTTCATACAGCGCCCGGTCTTTGCGTGGGTGATTGCACTATTTATTATCTTATTCGGCTGTCTGGCGATTCCGAAATTGCCGGTCTCCCGCTATCCATCGGTGGCACCGCCAACCGTCAGTATTATGGCCACTTATCCGGGGGCGACGCCCAAAGCGATGAACGACGGAGTTTTAAGTCTCATCGAGAGCGAATTATCCAATGTAAAGAACCTGATGTACTTCGAATCATCCGCAGATACCTCCGGCTCAGCCTCAATCACCGCCACGTTCAAACCCGGAACCAATCCCGATATTGCTCAGGTTGATATTCAGAATCAGCTCAAAACGATTGAATCACGACTGCCGCAGGCTGTCCGTCAGAACGGGCTAAGTGTTGAGTCAGCCACCTCGAACTTTCTCATGATTGTCGGATTAAGATCGGATGACGGCCGCTTCGATGAAGTCGCCCTCAACGACTATCTGTCCCGTAATATTGTTGAAGAACTCCGCCGAATTGACGGGGTCGGACGGGTACAGTCATTCGGTGCAGAAAAAGCGATGCGTATCTGGGTCAAACCGGATCAACTCAATGCTCGGGGCTTAACCATGGCAGATATCAGTCAGGCTGTGACGCAACAAAATGCTCAAATCGCTCCCGGCAGCGTCGGGGCTGCACCAACCATATCCGGACAGCGTGTGACCGTGCCATTAACAGTACAAAGTCAGTTAACGACCCCGGAACAATTTGCCAATATTATTCTGCGAACCAAGACCAATGGTGCCAAAGTGGTGTTAGGTGACGTGGCTCGCGTGGAGATCGGGTCGCAATCCTATGGTTTTTTAAACCGGGAAAATGGTAAAAATGCCACGGCTGCCGCGATCCTCCTGAGACCTGGGGCGAATGCACTCAGCACAGCGGAGGCCGTCGAACAACGGCTCGCGGAATTAAGGCACAGCCTGCCGGCAGGGATGAAAGATTCAATCCCGTTTAATACCGCTCCTTTCGTCAAAGTCTCGATCTACAAAGTGATCCAGACGTTAATTGAAGCGATGATTTTGGTCTTCTGCGTGATGTTCTTATTTTTGCAGAATATTCGCTATACCTTCATCCCGGCAATCGTCGCCCCGATTGCGCTGCTGGGGACATTCACCATCATGTTGGTCACAGGATTTTCAATTAACGTACTGACCATGTTCGGTATGGTGCTCGCGATCGGGATCATCGTTGATGATGCCATTGTTGTCGTCGAGAATGTCGAGCGCCTGATGTCAGAAAAAGGGCTCTCGCCACCGGCCGCCACAACAATCGCTATGAAAGAGATCACGGGTGCGATTATCGGTATTACGCTGGTTCTCACCGCAGTCTTTATTCCGATGGGTCTGGCCGGAGATTCGGTAGGTGTGATCTATCGGCAGTTTACCCTCTCCATGGCAGTCTCTATTCTGTTTTCTGCATTTTTAGCCCTCACCCTGACACCGGCCTTGTGTGCCACGCTGCTCAAGCCGGTCAAGGCGACACACGAAAAACGCAGATTCTTTCAAGGGTTCAACCGCGGCTTTGAACATCTCAACCAGCGCTATGCGGTTCATGTACAAGGCTGTATTCGGCGTAAAGGACGCATGATGATGCTCTTTATTGTGCTGAGTGCGCTACTGGTTGTCATATTCCGCCAGTTACCCACTTCGTTTCTGCCCGAAGAAGATCAGGGATATTTTATGACCAATATTCAGTTGCCTGCGGATGCTACGGCCGAGCGAACCTTAACCATCGTCAAAAAGTTTGAAGACTATATCCTCTCCCGGCCTGCGGTGCAGTCCACCATGACGGTGATCGGGTTTGGTTTTTCCGGTTCAGGCACCAATACCGCCCAAACCTTTACCACCTTACGAGATTGGGAAACCCGCGATGACACTTCAACACGGCAGGAATTATTACTGGCTCAGCAAGCGATGGCTGATGTACCGGAAGGCACCGTCATGCATATGATGCCTCCCGCGATTGAAGAACTCGGCACCAGCTCGGGGATCAGTTTCTTTTTACAGGATCGGAGCGGTCATAGTGAGCAAGCGCTCAAAGAAGCGGAAGCGCAACTATTGGCGCTCGCTGAAAAAAGTCCGAAACTGACCGAGGTATACTCAGACGGGCTTCCCTCGGGAACAAGCATTCATTTAGAGATTGATCGTCAGAAAGCAGCAACATTAGGCGTCTCATATACAGATATCAGTGACACACTATCAACCGCAATGGGATCGTTATACATCAACGATTTCCCCAATGCCGGACGAATGCAGCAAGTCATCATGCAGGCGGATGCTCCGGCAAGGATGCAGATCGATGATGTCCTGCAACTTTATGTGCGCAATCAAAATAACGGTATGGTGGCACTGTCAGAATTCATCACGCCAAGCTGGCGTGAAACTTCACCGCAGTTTGTTCGTTTTCAGGGCTATCCGGCGTTACGCATTTCCGGCAGTGCCGCGTCCGGCGTCTCCAGTGGCGAAGCAATGGCCGAAGTTGAACGACTCGCAAAACAACTTCCTTCCGGATTTACCATTGCGTGGACAGGACAATCTTTACAAGAACGTCAATCGGCTTCACAGGCACCATTGCTGATGGCGCTCTCCATGCTGGTGGTATTTTTAGTGCTGGCCGCCCTCTACGAAAGCTGGTCGATTCCACTGTCCGTGATGTTGGTGGTTCCGCTAGGTTTGCTGGGCGCGGTAATTGCCGTGACACTACGCGGCCTGCCTGATGATGTGTTTTTTAAAGTTGGTCTGATTACCGTGATTGGCTTGTCGGCGAAGAATGCCATTCTGATCGTTGAATTTGCCAAACAACTACACGAACAAGGTCACGGATTAATTGAGTCTGCCACACAAGCCGCTCAATTACGCTTACGGCCAATCTTGATGACCTCGCTGGCATTTGGTCTGGGCGTTGTGCCGCTCATGCTGGCAAGCGGTGCGAGTCACGAAACACAACATGCGATTGGGACGGGTGTATTTGGCGGCATGGTCAGTGCGACTGTCCTTGCTATCTACTTTGTTCCGACATTTTTTGTATTCGTGACGTATTTTCAAGAACGCCTCACCAACTGGCGAAAAGCGAAACAAAATTCATCGGTACAGTCCAAAGGTTAAGTTAATATGATACGTGTATTCATTTTTTGTCTGACGGGTTTACTTTCAGCCTGCTCCCTGACGCCCGAAATGACCAAGCCCGCACTCCCTGTACCGGCAGGCTATCCGCCCCATGACAGTCAGGCAGGGACGCTTTCAACGCCAACTGCCGAACTTGGCTGGCGGAATATATTCAGTGACGAGCGCTTACAGAAGATCATCGAGCTGGCATTGGCCAATAACCGCGATTTACGGATTGCGATCCTCAATGTTGAAGCGGTGAAAGCCCAATATGGGATTCAGCGTTCAGCACGAATTCCTCATCTGGATTTAACCATGAGTGCCAGTCGCCAACGAACCCGAACAAACGACAGCGGTGTCACAACATCGGAAATCCAACAACAGAACAATCTGAATATTGGCTTCAGCGCGTTTGAAATTGACTTATTCGGCCGTATGCGTTCACTGTCAGATGCTGCATTTGCGCGTTACTTAGCCAGTGATTATGGCCGTAAGGCCGCACAAGTTGCACTGATCAGTTCAATTGCTGACGCTTATTTTTCTGAACGTCTGGCCGCTGAACAACTCAAGCTGACCGAGAAAACGTTAACTGACTGGCAGAAGTCGCTCGACTTGACACAAAAGCTCAGAATGGGCAATCAAACCAGTGCACTTGATGTCGCTCAGGCGGAGAGTCAGGTCGCCAGTGCTCAGGCCAACCGAGCGGCCAAAATACGCGCATTGACACAAGCCGGAAATTCGCTGCGGCTCCTTGTCGGTTCGAGCTTACCAGCCGATCTCCCGGCGCCCCGGACACTGGCAGACCAAGGTGTCATGAACCGGCTCCCCGCAGGACTGCCTTCGGATTTATTACTGTATCGGCCGGATATTTTGCAGGCAGAGCAAAACCTCATCGCAGCCAATGAAGATATTGGTGCAGCGCGAGCCGCTTACTTCCCTCGCATCTCTCTGACCAGTGCCATTGGCTATGCCAGTTCAGATATCCAGCATCTGGTCGGTTCAGGGCATTCCGTATGGTCATTGTCGCCACAAATCGAGCTGCCCATATTCCAAGGGGGAAGGCTTGATGCATCATTACAACTGGCAAAAGTCAACCGCTCCAGTGCCATCGCGCAATATGAAAAAACCATCCAGACCGCGTTTAAAGAAGTTGCGGATGGTTTATCAGGCAGTGAAACATATCAACAACAAATCGCGGCACAAATGAACGTTGTCGCAGCAGAACAGCGCAGAGCACACCTGTCTAAACTGCGTTATCAGGCAGGTGTGGAAAGACATTTGACGTTACTGGATGCGCAAAGGCAACTCTACGCGGCACAACAAACATGGCTGGAACTCAAACAACAAGCTTTAAATAATACCGTATTTCTATACAAAGCGTTAGGTGGCGGATTAGTGGCCTCCTCTGAATCGCATTAACGGTTCGGCTCGCGCGGTATACTCAATCAGCAGCATTTATATTCAGTAAAAGGTGATTTCCATGATGCAAGAAAAACACGTCACACTCATGCCGGTTCAACAAGAAGACCGGCTCGAATTCAAACAAAAATTAAAGACCGCATTCACCGATGCAGTGATCAAAGAGTTTGGTCAGTATCATGGTAAACCCATTCCCTCAGATAAAGATATTGAGTCGTCATTTGATGCGGAGAATATGGTTCTCTACCATATCTTATCCAATGATAACCCCGTTGGCGGCGCGGTTCTGCAGATCAACGAAGAGACGCAACATCATGAACTAGAATGGTTTTTTATCGACTCAGACAATCATAACCAAGGGCTCGGCCTTGCTGCATGGCAGGCGATAGAAGCGGCCTATCCGGCAACCAAGGTCTGGCAAACCGGAACGCCCTACTTTGAAAAAAGAAACGTCCACTTTTATCTCAACAAGTGTGGCTTCCACATTACTGAATTTTACAATCGCTATCATCCGGATACGCACTTCCCTGCCGATCTCCGCGATTACAACCTGACGGATTTATATGAATATGAATACTTCATCTTTGAGAAAGTGATGACGCCGCCAACTGACGAATAATTGAAATCAAATTGATATTCAGCAACACGCAGCTCTTCAGTAGGATGATGAAGAACAAAACTTGAGCAATACTCGGTTGATACTTATCATAAGACCTAAACTTAAGTTGAGGTCAACAGACGAATGCAGAAGAAAATCATCCCAGAGTGGATCTCAGTCGGCGTACTGAGTGAAAGAACCGGCGTTGCAGTGTCAGCGTTACATTTCTATGAGAAAAAAGGCTTAATCAAGAGTCAGAGAAACGCTGCCAATCACAGACAATACCCCAAACACGTCATTCGGATTGTCTCACTGATTCAAGTTGCTCAACGAACCGGTTTTTCTTTGGACGATATTTTAGCGGAGCTTGAAGGCCTGCCGAACCGTGCCCGTGTCACACTTGAGGATTGGGAAGCATTGGGTTCCCGATGGAAAACCGAACTCGATAAAAAAATAACGCAGTTGACTGAGTTAAGAGACATGATGACCGATTGCATTGGCTGCGGCTGTCTTTCGCTTGAAAGATGCCGGCTTCTCAATCCCTACGATAAATTAGGTGAAAAAGGCGCAGGTCCGCATCTGATGAGTCAGTAAGACTTTGCAACATGTTGTCACAAAGCACCATCGAGCTAATGATGTCCTTGAGTAGCAGAAACCATAATTAATTCTATAGTTATGTAATATTGAAGGCATTTGAGAATGGATGATGAAAATTAGCTCGAAGCTCTATCTTAGTATTAGCGTGCTTATCTCGCTGGTTGTGATTAATTATTGGATAAGTTACTCAGGCATAAGCAAATTAATTAATGCGATCGAGTTTGTGACCGGGCCTGCATGGTCAACCGCTGATGGCGCGATGGAAGGCACAATCGGGTTACAGGGACAGTTGATTCAGTTACAACGCTTTGCATCCGGTGAAGTTTCCAGAGATAAAACGTTAGAAGCCTTAAACGAGCACACTGCTTTAACCACAGAATCTTTCCAACGGCTCAAAGAGGCCGGACTAATTGAGCCAGATAAAACCAGACAGTTAGATATTTACCTGACCGAATTTGAAACCAGTAAAAATGCTTTACTCAACGCCAGTGATAACGCTCAGTCCGGCGCTTTAAAGACACTACTGGCTCAGTTTGACGCGATGCAAGAATTTATCGGGCATCTGGAGGAATCCGGCGATGAAAAAGTTGAGAAAACAGCCATCGCACTGGAGAGCACGACCGCGAGCATAAAAAACTATTCACTCATCGTTTTAATCGCTGCAATTTTAATTGCTATCGCGGTGGTGATGACCGTTAAAACATTAGTCCTTAAGCCGCTCCATTTTATGATCACACGTATTGCTTCACTGGGTAGCTCAAATGGCAACCTAAATATGAAGCTCGATGTAAAGAGTAACGATGAAATTGGACAATTAGCCGGACATATCAATCATTTTATCGACGTGGTTTTCAAAATCGTCAATCAGGTCAGTGACACGATGCAAAACACCACCCGTCTCGCTGATTCAATTGGCGATAACCTGCAACAAATCGATGAGCGGGCACGCAGACAGAATCATGATACCAATGAGGTTGCATCATCCATCCAAGACATGAGCCTGTCACTGAATGAAGTCGCTGAGTCAGCCAGTCAGACGCTGCTCAGCGCGACACAAGTACAGGAGCGCTCAGCAACAGGCCAGAAAACGCTGGAAAGTACCGTGAAATCTCTCGATGAAGTGGTCAGCTCAATGACACAGGCTTCCAGTGTGATCAGTACACTCGAAGAAGACGGACAAAACATTGGTTCGGTGCTGGAGGTCATTCGCAGTATTGCAGAACAAACCAATTTGCTGGCGCTCAATGCGGCGATTGAAGCTGCGCGAGCCGGAGAATCCGGACGTGGTTTTGCGGTGGTTGCCGATGAGGTACGCAACTTGGCAAATCGTACCCATACCTCAACAATTGAGATTCAAACCGTGGTTGAACGGATTCAAAAAGGTTCAAGTAGCGCTGCCAATGCGATGCGAGACTCGCAAGAGCTAACCGGTAAAGTGTCATCTGAAGCCCAAAGCGCCATGGTATTATTTGATGAAATTATCTCCGCGATTAATGATTTTAGTCGCTCTAACCAAGAGATAACCGCGAAAACCCATGAGCAAAGTCAATCGTCGCTGCATTTGAATCAGCAAATCGAAAGTATTGCCAGTAACGCCAGTGAAAATGCGGACTTAACCCGCGCTAGTGTCACAGTGAAGGAGCAACTGTTAGCACAAGTCGATGCGTTAAAACTGCAAATCCAACGCTTTGGTGTGTAAGACGGCATGGCTAAATCCCGGACTGAAGACTTGATCCAAGTTTTGCCCGGGAAATGATGGCAGGCACAGGAGCAATCTTGCTAATGCTGCTCTGCCACTAAAAACGTTCCGTTTCTCTGGAACCAAAGTCAGCATCACCGATAAAATATCGTGTTGCTCATGACACGAACTGAATTAGCGGGTAGCTATAAAAAGTTACCCGCTATCGGAAGGATTCGTCTATTTTGGATGTCGCTTCTTTCCTGACGGCTTCAATGGCATCAGTCACCGTCAGCAATAGTCCTATCCCCAAACCAAACGCAATGACCGTATACGCTTCTTTTGTACCTTGTGTTGCCAATAACAATGAAGCGAGTGGTATCGCAGCAAAAATGACAATATTGTTCATTGTTTCAGCAAACGATAAGACCGTGCCTTTATCCTGAGCTGAGCGCTCTGCCAGAATGACCGTACTTGATGGTGCTCCGGCTCCCAGAGCAGCCCCCCAAGCGACAAGACAGATAATCGTGCCAAAGACAGATAGTGTGACCAGCATAAATATAGAAACGGATAACATCAGCACAGTAGTTACGACCACTAATGATAATTCCTCGCGCCGACATTTCTTTTTTAATATCCCCGCGCCAAGGTTGCCAAGGCCAAGACCAAGACCAAACGCAGTCACGGTCATCCCTATCTCTGCCGCATCATATCCGAATCGGTGTTGTAGGATTTCTCCGGAGAGTAAGAAAGCGGCAACACCGGAACCATTCCAGCAGCCTTTAGCAACTAATGGCCGCCAAACAAGCCATTTCCTATACCAACGTCCAGTACGATTTTGGCAAATTATTGGCTGTTTACCTGTTTGAGGAAGAATGTAAAAACCAACAATAAAGACCATCACACAGCCTAATGACGTGATTGTAAATGGCGCACGCCAACTGATTTCTTCGGTAAGTATACCTGCAAGTGCCGGTCCAAAAGCAATTCCGGCAGTCATCCCTAACATCAATATTCCCATCGCTTTTGCCTGATTCATCCGGGGCACCCATTCTGAAATCAGAGCAAAGGTCGTTGGGATAATAATCGCAGAAGCAATCCCACCAAAAACACGTAGACCAACAGCAACCTCAAACGTTGGAGCAAACGAAATCGCGGCACCATCAATAGAAAATGCCAGAAGAGCCAATAACAGTAACGAGCGCCGGTCAATTCTATCTGATATGTACCCTAAAATAGGCGCAGAGACAGCATAAGCAATCGCATAACTGGCAACCAGCCATGATGCATTGACGGTCGTGGTATTGAAGGCATCAGCAAGAGGACGCAACATAGAAGACAGCATAAATTCTGTTGCGCCGACCAAAAAAACGGATATGGCTAATATCATCAGAACGCGATTATTTAGCTGGGGGTTCGAAGGTTTTCTCCCTTGCAAAGAGGACGGAGAATCAAACATATTTAATAGAGTCCTTGCGTATTCGCATCATATGTATTCTTGAGAATTTTGTTGAGAAATGTTCTGAATTCCACCTCAAACACCAACCCTTTATTTGGAATATATTGATAGCGTCGAGAGCAGTCTGCCCCCTAAATTTCCAGATACTGCAATAGCTGCTGTTTCAATTCTGCATACAACTGAGCCTGAACGTCATCGAGCTGATATTGGCTTCTGTCCAGACACAATTTGAGTTTCCCCAACGATGGTAAACCGCTCAGTTTGGTTATGCTCTCCGGGTGGCTGAAAGAGGAACGTACGGTAATCCCTAACCCGGCTTCAACGGCACGCCATAAATTACTTAAGCTTCTGCCAACAAAGTTAATTTTCCACGGGATCCCGTGATGATCTAGCGCTTCGGTGGCTTGCTGACGGATCAGGCATGAGCCGTCCAGCATCACTAACGGCAAAGGCTGCGCCATCAGCACGGATTCTCTGAGGTGTTTACTGGCCGGTCCATACCATTGCATGGGTAATTCCGCTAAAAACTCACTGTAAGGCGCACTTTTTTCACCCATCCATCCCAGTGAGAAGTCTAACTCACCAGAGACAATATCACGCAGTAGCTCTTGATGACGTCCGACAATTGACTGTAATTGTATTTGTGGATGGCTGCGTGAAAACGCACCTAACAATTGGGGTAATAGCACATCACTAAAATCTTCTTGTAAGCCAAAGGTGACTTTACCTGCCAGTCGGCTGCCGCTCAGACGGTTCAGTAATTCATCATTTAACTGCAACATTCGCCGGGCGTATCCCAGCACCACTTCCCCGGCCTCCGTCGGTTCAAGATTCCGCCCCACTTTCACGGCTAACTGTGTTTGACACTGCTGTTCGAGCTTCTTTAACTGTGCGCTGGCGGCAGACGGAGAACGGTTCAGCCGCTCGGCGGCAAGTGCAAAACTGCCCAGTTCAATCCCTAACACAAAACACCGCAAAGCATCTAAATCAAGGCTACGCATCATCAATAATCCCGAAAAACAAAACAATTAATACCAATAGTTTTGATTTTTTGAATCAAAATTTCAACTTATGATTTCCCTGTCACTTCAATCAGGCGAGGAAAACAGATGACTGCTCAGGAAACCGAACTCATGGCAATGATTGCCCGGCTTGCGCCTCAGTTCCACCAGCTCACTTCAGAGGTGCTCTTCGGACAAGTTTGGCAGGATGACACACTCAGCCAAAGAGACCGGAGTTTAATCACGGTTACCGCCCTTGTGGTGCTCAACCGAATGGAACAATTACCCGGCCACCTGACGCGTGCGTTGAACAATGGCTTGCGTACCGAAGAGCTTAGCGCGGCAATCACCCACTTAGCCTTTTATGCCGGATGGCCTGTCGCCGCCTCAGCGTTCGAACGTTTAGATACAACCCCGTCTCAATGAAATCAGGCGGAAGACTGGTCTTTTACTTGTGGTATTCCAGCCACAGATTCACAGGAGAAATCATGATGATAGCAATGCAATACAAATTCGTACTCCCTGCTGATTACGACATGGAACTGATAGAACGCAGGATCAAAGATAAGGGATATTTATTAGATGGCTGGCCGGGGTTAGTGTTCAAGGCTTACTTATATGCACGTCAGGATGCAACGCAATATCACAGCCCGGTGAATTGCTATGCGCCCTTGTATGTGTGGGAAGATCATCAGGCGATGATGGCCTTTCTCAACAGTGACGGATTCAAAGCGCTGTGTCAGCAATTTGGCCGGCCCAACGTCGAAACTTGGTTTCTTGATACTGTGCCGACACCACCCGCTGAACAGCATCACTTTGCATCTATTGCTCATGATGCCAATCAACAAACGGAAACGGATATCCAAGGCATCAATTACCATGCCTGGCAAACACTGAGCGTCACATGGATTTGCGACGCTGAGCTCAGTGCCTACCAAGGGCAAGAGCTTTATGCAGTAGGATATGTGGCCCGGGGCTAAGCTTTCGCCACCAACTTTGGTGGGGCAGTCACTTATCACTGCTCCGCCTGAGCCATAGCTCTTTTCGCGCATTCATTTTACGACGAAAAGCAACAATGATGGTCATTACTTCACCGAGATACACTCGCTGATTTCTTTGTGATGAGTCTCTATCTTTGTAGTAACCCCGTCAGTAAAGTACCCAGTTCGTCGCATAAACCACCAGAACGATCAGCACAACGAAAAAGGCGATAAAGGCGAATATCATTGACAACTTTTTCATGGCACTTGGTGTATCAAATACCGCACCTTCTGCTTCTCTCACCCGTCGCTCTTCATCAAAATGCCATTTAATGGCTAAGTAGGCCACAATCCCTAATACAATAATCTTAAAGGCACCAGCAAAGTACGGAAAGAAGTCAGCCCAACTGCCGTTCATAATTTATCTCCATCAAGTTGAATATCGGTTTACGGTAGCATAATTTAAGGTTCATGTTTACTCTTTGATATCGTCAAACATGAACATTTTTATTGCTGGTGTAGACGGCCTGATGAATCAGTCCAACTCCAGCCAATCCGCACTCATGGTAAGATTGAACATTGTTTACCTGTACCGCACCCGGCAAGCTGAAGAAGCCGCGAGACCATTCAACCCCAAAATTGTAGCTTGGTCTGGGCAGTATGAAAACATCGAAGGAGAAACTATGGCATCATCTAGCGCAACACAAAGAACTGTCATTGGTCGAATTGACGAACGAGCCATTTGTATTAGCTACCGGGGGATGCCATGTGCATGCGGCCTCAATTATGGCTGATGCTGGTTTATCGCTGTCGGACGTGAGAATAGAGGTACGTGATTGGGTCAGCGCAGTTGCCCTTGTACGAGCGGGGGAAGGTATCAGCCTAGTTCCGGAATCAAACTTACCAGAAAATCGTAAAGGTTTACGAGTGCTGCCGCTAAATCCCCCCATGTGTCGGCAATTTGGCATGATGGTACCAAAACATTCAACATCTCGACCAGCAACATTAATGATGGAATTAACAAAAAAAAGGTATTAAATTATTATCTCCTCTTCAACAAATACCCCCTCACCCTTCTTGTACCTCCAACTTGCCACTGTACATTTTAGATAGCGCATCAAAACATAAGTGATCAGTAAGGAGCATTAAGCATATTTTTAGATGATTTTTCATACACATCTTGAAAGCCATCGGCATTGCCCAAATATTATACAGCGAGGAATAACCTCATTAAATAAAAGGATTAAATCATGGGTTTGAAACCAGGACCAAAACCAATCGCCGATTCAACAGGCAAGCCAGATCAACGTCGACGTGACAACAAAAAAACGCCAGGAAACACTCCGGACCTAAAGCCGAGCAAATCCTCGAGCAAATAACTGTATCTTAATGTCCGAGTCAGAGTGAGTTGTACTGGCTCTTTACCTACATTACTTTTGTATAGTAATTTACTTGGATGTTCTGTCTGGCAAAGTTTTCCAGTTTGAAGGAGCAGTTTAGCTTCCTGTCATTGCAAAAACAGGCCAAACATTACCAACGCGTTTCGGCAAAATAGTCTGATAAATAATCAATCAAAGCACGAACAGTGGGAGACATGTACTTTCTGGAAGAATAGAGCGCGTAAATGGTCAGATCATCTGGCTTCCAATCAGGTAAAATCTGCTGAATCTGACCACTTTTAAGGTATTGGTTTGCGAGATAAGTTGGCTGAATAGCTATACCTACGCCACACAATACTGCGTGCAGTAAGGTGGTCGTTTCATTTGCGGTCAGATGACACCTAACTTCTACTGATTGTTGCACACCGTCTTTTGTCAAATGCCAGATATGTTGTTGGAAATTTTTATACCCAAGACAAGTATGACTCATTAAATCAAGTGGTGTTGAGATAGAGCTACTATTAGCCAAATATCCCGGTGAAGCCACGACAACCGACTCACATACTGATATAGGCTTACCTATCAAAGACTGATCAGGTGCCGAAGCGATTCGGATAGCGAGATCTATCTGCCTTTCAGTCAAGTCGGCTACTGAGTCTTGCAAGTCGATATCGATATTTACGTTGGGGTGCTCTGACATAAATGCTTGAATAGCTGGCACCAATTGAGAATAACCAAATGACATGCTGGTTGCTAACCGAATGGTGCCTGACAACTTATCACTGATGTCTGCCAGCTCGCTTAGGCTTTCTGCTTGTCCAAGCCATTGTTTAACTTCTTCCAGACATGTTTCTCCCGCTGTCGTTAAAGACACCTTTCGTGTCGTTCTATGTAGCAAGCGGGTATTCAACCAAGCTTCCATCGTCTCAATGTATCTCGTTACCATGGGACGAGACATGTTCAATCTGTCTGCTGTAGCGGTAAAACTGCCCGTCGTAGCAACGTCAACAAATACTGTTGCGGCTGTTAGTCTGTCCATACATTTGATCGAATTAAGAAACAATAATGATCATTTTGTCGTGTTTATATGAACATATCAATTTCTTATTATCTTTTCATACCCTAATGCACTGAAGGAGAACGGTATGAAAAAATCAATTATAACGGCTGCATCTATGTTACTGGCTGCAACCGAAAACACATCACTAACTTTTAATGTTTATAACGCTGATGAGAACAGTTTCGACGTAAACTCAACATTAGTAATGGGTGAAATAAAATGGTAACTGTACACTATTTTTTCGATCCAATGTGCGGCTGGTGCTACGGTGCAACTTCTCTGTTAGCTGTGATGGCAGCTAACTCTGAAATTAAGCTCGAGTTTCACCCTGGAGGTATGATTGACAACAAGGCTATCTCCCCCTCTTTTCGCAGGCATATCCTCGAGCATGACGAGCGTATTGCTAAATTGACGGGAGCGGCATTTGGAGAAGATTATATTCAGCGAGTACAAAGCAACGATGAAATGGTTTTGGACTCCTTCATCACTGCACGTGCAATTCTAACGGCAGAACAATTGGGTCTCCCACCGTTAGACATGTTGGAAGCCATTCAGCGTGCTCACTATTTTGAGGGTAAACTGGTCAATCATCCAGAAGTGCTCAAGGAACTATCAGTAAACTTGGGAATAGACGGTGAACAGTGGCATAACGCTATGACTGCAAATGAAGGCATTGAGCAGAAAGCAATAAGTGAAAGCCAACAGCTGATGCAGAGGCTACAGGTTCATGGATACCCAACGCTGATCCTTGAAGTAAACAATCAATTGATAAAACTTCCTCACACTGATTTTTATGGCAAGCCTGATGAGTGGCGACAGCTTGTTGATCGCTATATCGGTAGCAACTCCAGTAATTTCCAAGCCAATATGTAAAAATATTGAAACGGTAAGGTACTAGGGGCTAGTGCACTATCACCAGTCCGTGTGTACTTTCTAACTACTTGCGGCGGCCAAAGCGATTTGCTCGGCCGATCTGGTCATGTCCTTGTAAGCACGCCCGGCCAACCGTTCTGGAATACCGCCATTTTGTCGGCAATGGCTTTCATCTTCGAGCCGTGTCCGGGGTTGTGCAGCCACTTCCCCAAAACACAAAAAGCCCGCTGATGCGGGCTTCATATATGGGATTTTATTTAGTTTAGGATAGACCTAGGACTCAATTATTCCCACTCAATCGTTGCCGGTGGCTTGCCTGAGATATCGTAAACCACGCGTGAGATCCCATCGACCTCATTAATGATGCGGTTTGATACCCGACCTAAAAATTCATAAGGCAGGTGTGCCCAGTGTGCGGTCATAAAGTCGATGGTTTCTACAGCACGTAGTGATACAACCCAGTCGTATTTACGGCCATCGCCCATCACGCCCACAGAACGAACCGGAAGGAATACGGTGAATGCTTGTGAGACTTGGTTGTACAAGTCCGCAGCACGAAGCTCTTCAATGAAGATTGCATCAGCGCGACGCAGTAAATCACAATATTCTTTCTTGATTTCGCCTAAAACCCGCACTCCCAGACCCGGCCCCGGGAATGGATGACGGTAGAGCATGTCGTATGGCAGACCGAGTTCTAAACCAATTTTACGCACTTCATCTTTAAACAATTCACGTAGCGGTTCAACCAAGCCCATTTCCATATCTTCAGGTAATCCGCCCACATTGTGGTGCGATTTGATGACATGTGCTTTACCGGTTTTAGACGCCGCAGACTCAATCACATCCGGATAGATCGTTCCCTGAGCCAGCCATTTGGCATTCTTCAGTTTGCTGGCTTCTTCATCAAAGACTTCAATGAATTCGTGCCCGATCACTTTGCGTTTTTCTTCCGGATCAGACTTACCGGCCAATGCTTTGAGGAAACGGTCTTCAGCTTCGACTTTGATAATATTCAGCCCGAAATGGTCGCCGAACATTTCCATTACCTGCTGACCTTCATTCAGGCGTAACAAACCGTTATCAACGAAAACACAAGTCAGTTTGTCGCCGATAGCCCGCTGAACCAGCATCGCAACAACCGATGAGTCAACACCACCGGACAGTGCCAGAATCACTTCATCGTCGCCAACCGTTTCTTTAATCCGTGCAACAGCATCTTCGATGATTGAAGTCGGTGTCCATAAGCGTTCACAACCACAAGCTCCCATAACAAAGTTTTCCAGCATTTTCAGCCCTTGCTTGGTATGGGTTACTTCCGGATGGAACTGTACGCCGTAGTATTTTTTCTCTTCATTGGCCATTGCTGCGTACGGACATGTATCCGTTTGCGCAACTTGAGTGAATCCCATTGGGATTTCGATAACTTTGTCACCGTGGCTCATCCAGACATCTAATAAAGCGCTGTTATCTTCGGTCAAGCTATCACGTAAACCCTCAAACAGCTTCGACTCTTGAACCACTTTAACCTGAGCGTAGCCAAATTCACGCTCGGTCGAACCGGAGACTTTTCCGCCCAATTGTTCTGCCATGGTCTGCATACCGTAGCAAACCCCCAGAACAGGGACGCCACAATCAAAGACATATTGTGGGGCACGAGGAGAGTTTTCCTCCGTCACACTTTCAGGGCCACCTGATAATATGATGCCATTCGGGTTAAATTCTCGAATGTCGGCTTCATCGACATCCCAGCTCCATAGTTCGCAATATACGCCAATTTCACGGACACGACGTGCGACAAGCTGCGTGTATTGTGAACCAAAGTCTAGGATAAGGATCCGTTGGTCATGAATGTTTTTGGTCATGTTGAGTCGTCTTCAAAGAAAAGTTTATGGAACGGAGGCGAGTTTACTCGCCTCTCATGTCAGCATCAAGCAAAAAGCAAACGTTTTCGTCGTGGGATTATGACCCTAAACGATAGTTTGGTGCTTCTTTGGTAATTTGAACATCATGGACATGGGATTCTTGAATACCAGCACCGGAAATCCGTACAAATTCAGCCTTCGTGCGCAGATCTTCAATGGTTGCAGAGCCGGTCAGCCCCATACAAGAACGCAGACCACCCATTTGCTGGTGAACGATTTCTTTTAGCAGGCCTTTATATGCGATACGTCCTTCAATCCCTTCAGGAACCAGTTTATCGGCTGCATTATCTGACTGGAAATAACGATCAGAAGAGCCTTTTGACATCGCTCCCAGAGACCCCATACCACGATAGGCTTTATAAGAACGACCTTGATAGAGAATGACTTCTCCCGGAGATTCTTCGGTACCGGCAAACATGGAACCGACCATCACACAAGATGCACCGGCTGCGATTGCTTTACAGATATCACCGGAGAAACGGATACCACCATCACCAATTACCGGAATGTCGTATTCGTTGGCAACGGATGCAGCATCACCGATGGCTGAAATTTGCGGGACACCAACACCGGTTACAATACGAGTCGTACAGATAGAACCCGGGCCAATGCCGACTTTTACCGCGCTCACACCAGCTTCAATCAGTGCGCGTGCACCTTCGGCCGTTGCAACGTTACCACCGATAATATCTAAATCGGGGAAAGCTGCCCGCGTTTCACGAATCCGTTGCAGAACACCTTCAGAATGACCGTGAGAAGAGTCAATCAACAGCACATCGACACCGGCTTCAACCAATGCTTTAACACGCTCTTCATTACCGGCTCCGGCACCGACAGCCGCACCGACACGTAAACGTCCCTGCTCATCTTTACAAGCATTCGGTGCCAGTTCTGCTTTATGGAAATCTTTTGCGGTGATCATCCCGGTCAGCTGGAATTCGTCATTCACGACCAATACTTTTTCAACACGGGCTTGGTGCATTTTTTCCTGTACTTCAGCACGGGAAGCGCCTTCTTTTACTGCTGCCAGACGCTCTTTCGGTGTCATTACCGCAGAGACTTTTTTGGTCAAATCCGTCACGAAACGAACATCGCGTCCGGTGATAATCCCAACCAGCTCATGACTGTCTGTCACAACCGGGAATCCGGCAAAGCCATGTTTTTCAGTCAGAGCCATGACATCAGCGATGGTTTGGTCCGGCTGAACGGTCACAGGAGAAGTGACAACCCCGGCTTCGTAGATTTTTACCTGACGAACCTGAGCCGCTTGTTGCTCAATGGACATATTCTTATGAATAAAGCCAAGCCCACCTTCCTGAGCCAGAGCAATTGCAAGACGAGCCTCCGTGACTGTATCCATGGACGCAGAAATCATTGGAATATTCAGCGTGATATTTTTAGTCAGCCGAGTTTTCAGGTCAGCAGTATTGGGAAGAACAGTTGAATGGGCGGGGACGAGCAATACGTCATCAAAAGTCAGGGCTTCTTTGGCGATTCGTAGCATTTGCAATATCTCACAGCTTGGGTGTTAAAAGAAAGAACCCAATCCCTTAAGCGTTTTTCATCAAAGTGAATTGGATTTGATATTGCGGAGGGATTATACCGAGCGATTAATCGTTTTACTACACATTTATTCAATTTTTATTTGCAATTACCCCCTTGATATGTATTATATTGCGGCTAATTTCCATTCCTACGGCCACGACATTCGCCTGTGCTATCTGCAAATAATCAAAATATTTACACAGTCTCCCGTCTTAATGCTGAAGTGCGTCTGCTCCTCGAAAATGAGATGGGCATCGTCTGGCTGCTCGGCGAAATTTCCAATTTTTCTACACCGGTTTCCGGGCATTGGTACTTATCGCTGAAAGACGCCCGGGCACAGGTCAAGTGTGCGATGTTTAAAGGCAACAATCGTTTTGTCTCCTTTAAGCCCCAAAACGGGCAGCAGGTTTTGGTCAGAGCACGTCTGTCGTTATACGAACCCCGCGGCGACTATCAGCTGATTATTGAAAGTATGCAACCCGAAGGTGACGGACGGTTGCAACAAGAATTCGAACAACTGAAACAAAAGCTCACCGCAGAAGGGCTGTTTGCCCCGGGTAATAAGCAACCCTTGCCCGAGCATCCACAATGTATCGGTATCATTACGTCTAAGACGGGAGCTGCACTGTTTGATATTCTCGATGTATTAAAACGCCGCGATCCAACGCTTCCCGTGATTATCTATCCGACAATCGTGCAGGGAGAAGAGGCTCCGATTCGGATCGCTCAGGCGATTGGCCGAGCCAATGCCCGTCAGGAATGTGATGTATTAATCGTCGGACGTGGTGGTGGATCGCTGGAAGATCTGTGGTGTTTTAACCATGAAATTGTCGCCCGGACGATTGCTGCCAGCCAGATTCCGATTGTCAGTGCGGTCGGCCACGAGATTGATATTACAATTGCAGATTTCGTTGCTGACGTTCGCGCCCCGACACCTTCTGCCGCCGCTGAATTAGTGAGCCGGGACAGTAGCGGCAAACGAACCGGTCTGCTCAATTATCGTCATCGTCTGAATCAGGCAATCCGTTACTATCTGGCAGCGCAACGCCAGAAAAGTCAGACACACCAGTATGCTTTAGAAAAACAGCATCCGACTTACCGTCTGGAGCGACAAATTCAACAACTTGATGAATTAAGCATTCGTCTCCAGAAGGCCATACAAAACTACATCGCCCGACATTCGCAAATGTTGGAACGAACCGCTTACCAACTCAGATATCACTCGCCGGGACAACTGATCCAGCAACAGCATTATCTGCTGAAAAAATATGAACAGCGCTATATTGATGCAATAGAAAGAAAATTGCTCAACTCACGTCATCAACTGGCACTTGCTGCTGAAACACTGGATGCGGTGAGCCCGCTTTCGACGTTAAGACGGGGTTACTCCGTCACTCAAAATCAGGCCGGCCAGATCATTCGGAGTCAGCACGACGTTAAACCCGGTGAATGTATTACGACTCGTGTCACCGATGGCATGATACGTTCAACGGTCATTCAGTCAGACTGATAGCCGCTCAACCCGAGTGCTCTTCTACCGGCTGAAACTCCAATCGTAGTTCAGGATGTCGTTTTGACTTCTGTTCGTTGCACTGCGGACAAAAATAACTTACCGCGCCACAAGCTTGCAGTCGTTCTAATTCAGTTTGGCAATCGGGACAATACGCGACTTTACGGTAATGTATGACACATGCCGGGCAATAATACTGACCATCCCATTCCAGTTCCCCATGACATGTCGGGCATTGATTCTGGCTCATCCTTTCTCCTCCTTTTCGGAATAGAACGATTTAATGAAGTGTCGATCGGATCCGCATCTCTGATCTACCGCTAAAAAGATCGGATCCGAAATCAATGAATTGATTGTATACTAAGTCAAATGAATGCATCTAAGTATTTGCCAGCATTGGTAAAAAAGATGACAAAGTCGATCCAGACACGAAGGATACGATCTTTGCTTGATCTCACGCTTTATTACCGCTGATCAGCGATCAATACCAAAAAGAACATTTATATAACCACACACCGAAAGCATAAGTTACATCTTCTGTTTTTGGATTTTAAACGATATTTTATAAAAATTTTTTTGTATTAAAAACCCATACAAAGCATTTCATAAAAAGATCATATACTTTACATCATCTGTTGTTTGTCAAAGACTGTCAGTTACAGAGACCAAGCGCCAGACATAAAAAACCCGGCTTATCTGCCGGGTTTTCATCCATCCTGAACAACAAAATACTATTTCTTACGATGCTTCATCATCGACATCAAACGTTTTTTCTGTCTCTCTTGAGATAACGTTAACTTAGATGATTTATTCTCATACGGGTTCTCACTGCTCTGGAACTGGATCCGAATCGGTGTGCCCATAATTTCCAAAGACTTACGATAGTAATTCATCAAATAGCGTTTATAAGAATCTGGCAACTCATTGACCAAGTTTCCGTGAATGACAATAATCGGCGGGTTATAACCACCGGCATGTGCATACTTTAATTTAACGCGTCGACCACGAACCATTGGTGCCTGATGATCTTCTGTTGCCATTTTCATAATGCGCGTCAAGATCGATGTACTGACTCGTGTTGTCGCTGATTTGTAGGCTTCTTCAACCGATTCAAACAAATGACCGACGCCTGTACCATGTAATGCTGAAATAAAGTGAATACGCGCAAAATCTACAAATCCTAAGCGACGGTCAAGTTCTTTTTTCACCCGCTCTTTGATATCGGAATCCAAGCCATCCCACTTGTTCACCGCAAGAACAATAGAACGTCCTGCATTCAAGGCAAAACCAAGTAAGCTCAAATCCTGATCCGAAATATTTTCCCGGGCATCAATCAACAGCAATACCACGTTGGCGTCTTCAATTGCTTTGAGTGTCTTGACCACTGAGAATTTTTCTACGGTCTCATGAATTCGCTTGCGGCGCCGCACACCTGCTGTATCGATCAAAACATATTCACGTTCATGACGTTGCATGGGAATGTAGATCGAATCGCGAGTCGTTCCGGGCATATCATAAACGACGACCCGCTCTTCTCCCAGAATACGGTTGGTGAGCGTTGACTTACCAACATTAGGACGTCCGATAATTGCCAGCTTGATCGGTTGCTCTTGCAAGCGCTGATACTCAGCTTCAGCTTCTTCTTCGGTATAATCGTGTATTGCAGGCGTTTCTACTGTTTCGATTTCAGTCAGATCTTCGATTTCAGCTTGTGCTTTTAACGATTCAATCGTCGGAGTCAAAACCCGTTCAATCAGTGCACTGACCCCACGCCCGTGAGCTGCAGCAATTTGAAACATCTGGGTCATTCCCAGCTGCCAAAATTCAGCGCTGGCTGCATCGGCATCAATGCCATCAACTTTATTCACAACCAGAAATGAAGTCTTTTCAATTTTACGTAAATGCGAAGCAATCCCTTCATCTGCTGGTGTTAATCCGGCACGGCCATCGACCATAAATAACACAACATCGGCTTCTTCAATTGCAGCCAAAGACTGTTGTGCCATTTTGCTTTCGACACCTTCTTCCCCGCCATCAATACCACCGGTATCAATGACGATGAATTCTTGCTCGCCTATTTTGGCATGACCATACTTACGGTCTCGGGTCAGACCGGGAAAGTCTGCAACCAATGCATCGCGAGTACGGGTTAATCGGTTGAATAATGTAGATTTACCGACATTCGGACGCCCAACCAGCGCAACAACAGGAACCATAACACCCTCTAAATTGTTCAATGCCATGTGTACGACCGCATAACTGCGTTAACTCACTGTCATGAGTCCGGCCGATGATGACACAAAGCCCTGCGGCTTGAAAAAAGCAGCAGTTCAAAAACCATAATAAAATGGCTCCTAACTGTTTCCAGCCAGGAGCCGATAGTGAAATTATATCACGAATTTTTAGTTGATCGTCAGTTTCTTCAGATCGCCATTTCGTGTCGTCAGCAGATAACTATTGTCCGGCAAAGCAATCGGAGAAACCGCAAATCCACTGCTATTGACAAACTGTTGGGCAACAAACTCACCACTATTCCGGTCAATCCAGTATAGGTAACCTTCGCTATCACCAACGACAACATAATTACTGATCACAACCGGTGCAGTCACCAAACGGTGTTCGAGTTTACGATTAGTCCATAATTCCGTTCCGCTGCGCGCATCAACGGCAACAATATGATCTTCATCCGTTGCGATAAACAAACGTCCGCCATCGGTTGCAATATCTTTAGCTGATGAATATGTGCGCTTCCAGACAGGCTTTCCTGAACGCAGATCGATATCAACCAGTTGACCGTTATAACCAATGGTATAGAGCGAATCACCGATAACCAGCGGTGATGAATCCACATCCACGAGTCGATCAATTTCTGTTGAGCCTTTCGGTATGCCGATTGGTTGTTGCCAAATCATCTGCCCGCGTGAGGTAATAGCTGCTGCCAGTCGGCCGCCGGCTGTTCCCCAAAAAACTCCGCCAGACACAGCAACCGGTTCACTCACCCCACGTAACGTCAGGTTTGGCACTTCGGTACTAATCACCCATTGCTCTTTACCACTGTTTTGATCCAGTGCGGTCAAATTACCGTTGCTGGTATTGATGATCAATAGGTTACTGTCTGTTGTCGGAGAAGCGAGAACCTCACCACCGATGTTCTGTTTCCATTTCAAATCACCGGTTTTAGCATTCAGCGCATAAACAATCCCATTTTCACTGCCGACATAGATCTGGTTAAATCCGGCAGCAATGCCACCAGCCAAACGGATGGGATCATCAATCTCAAGATCACGATGCCAGAGTTCTTTTCCATTTTCCGGGTTTAGCGCTTTGACTAAACCATCCCGGTCTGCAACAAAAATGGTATCATAGACATACTTCGGCTTGAGTTTCGAAAAATAATGACCGACCCCGCTACCCACCGAAGCTCGCCAATCTATATGTGGCGTAAACTCGCTGTTAACAACAGGGACAGGCGCCATGACAACCGACTCTTCTTCTCCGGAGCATCCCGCTAATCCGCCCGTTATCACAGCCATTAAAAATAAGTTGCCAAACCACTTCTTCATTCACTCACGCCCTTATTTGGCAAGATCATCTAACTTCATTTGTAATGTCTGGCTGGCATCTTCAGCCTGCTGGGCTTCGGTATAAGCAACATAAGCCGCTTTCTTATCACCCTGAAGCAGCGCGATATCACCTTTCAATTCAGCCACACGGCCAACCCAGCCAGAATCCGTAATCTGTTTTAAAGATGCCTCAGCACTCTCATAATTACCTTGTTCGGCCTGAATGCGGGCAATTCGGTAATCAATCAACGTATCCAGTGCTTTATCATCAGTATTCGCTTTGGCCCACTCAAGCTGAGCCAGTGCTTGATCCAGATGCTTGGCATCAATCTGAGATTTTGCTAACTGCATCGCTGCCAGGACGGCATAATTACTGTCTGAATGCTGTTCAATAAAACTCTGAACTGTTTTTTCTGCGTCTAACCCTTGCTGAGAAAGTGAAGCTATAACATCAGAATACTGATGAGAGGCAGCTTCCTGAGCCGCTTTCACTGACGACTGATAATAATTCCAGCCCAGAATTGCAGCTAAGCCAACAACAGTGCCGACAATGACGGATCTGCCATTCTCTTTCCACCAACTCTTAATCGCTTCAACTTGTTGTTCTTCGGTATCGTAGAGTTCCACGTTTTTCCCTCTTTAATTAAGCCTCTCAGCTGCACTTTCCAACCATCATCACTTGAAAAAATAAGCCAGTTTTTCAATGACATCTGACTGGAGTACCGTTTCCTGAGTTCCACCGTTCAGATCTTTAAAAACGACCATCTGTTGTGCCATCTCGTCCTCTCCCAGAACTAATGCAACAGAGGCGCCGACTTTATCAGCCCGCTTAAACTGTTTCTTAAAGTTACCACCACCAAAATGGTTCATGACACGCAGTGTCGGCAATGATTCTCGTACCGATTCTGCCAGAGTCACCCCTGCCGGTAAGGTACCTTCACCAGCCGTCACGATATAAACATCGACCTGACGCGCAACGTCATCAGTCAGTTCCAGCGCTTCAACCATCAGAACCAGACGCTCTAGTCCCATTGCAAAACCAACAGCAGATGTCGCTTTACCGCCCATCTGCTCGACAAGGCCGTCATAACGACCACCACCGCAGACAGTCCCCTGAGCACCGAGACTTTCGGTTACCCATTCGAAAACAGTACGGTTGTAGTAATCCAGTCCGCGAACCAAACGTTCATTAACGGTGTATTCGATACCGACAGCGTCAAGAAGTTCACATAAACCGGCAAAATGAACGCGTGAATCATTATCAAGATACTCTGACAGTTTCGGTGCATCGCCCAAAATTGCCTGTATTTCAGGATTTTTGGTATCGAGAACCCGTAATGGATTGGTGTACATCCGACGTTTACTGTCTTCATCCAGCACTGATTCATGCTGCTCCAGAAAAGCAATCAATGCGGTCCGGTATTCGGCTCGTGCTTCTGGTGAACCAATAGAGTTCAGTTCAAGTCGTACATACTGAGCAATTCCCAGCTCTCGCCAAATCCGGGCAGTCATCATGATCAATTCAGCATCAATATCCGGCCCGTCAAGACCAAACACCTCGACACCACATTGATGGAATTGTCGGTATCGTCCTTTTTGCGGCCGTTCGTGGCGGAACATCGGCCCCATATACCACAAACGCTGTTCCTGATTATAGAGCAGACCGTTTTGAATCCCGGCACGAACACAACCCGCCGTCCCTTCAGGGCGTAGAGTCAGGCTGTCGCCGTTGCGATCCTCAAACGTGTACATTTCTTTTTCAACCACATCGGTCACTTCACCGATAGCACGGCTGAACAGATGCGTCATTTCAATAATCGGCATACGGATTTCACTATAGCCGTACGCATTAATGACTTGTTTTACCTTGCCCTCAACCTTTTGCCAGAGCGGTGATTGTGTCGGGAGGCAGTCGTTCATGCCCCGAATTGCTTGAATTGTTTTTGCCACAAGGATTACCGTAAATTCATTATGATATTAATTGTTGTCTTCGACTTGAGTGACCTGAATGCGATTTTGCTGGTCAAGCATCGACGCTTTGGCCCGGATTTTTGCTTCAAGCTGATGAACTAAATCATCATTGTCGAACCGTTCTTTCTGGCGGACACCGTCTTCATAAAATGCACTTTTTCGATTGCTGCCGGCAATCCCGAGATGTGAAGCTTCAGCCTCACCTGGGCCATTGACGACACAGCCTATAATCGAGACATCCATTGGCGTGAGAATATCTTCCAAACGCTCTTCCAGTGCATTGACAGTGCCGATGACATCAAACTCCTGACGGGAACAACTCGGACAGGCAATAAAATTGATCCCCCGGGAACGAATCCGCAAAGATTTAAGGATATCAAACCCGACTTTAATCTCTTCTATCGGGTTTGCAGCCAGCGAAATCCGCAACGTATCACCGATCCCTTCAGCAAGTAACATCCCCAGCCCGACAGAAGATTTAACCGCGCCAGCGCGGGCACCACCGGCTTCGGTGATCCCTAAATGTAAAGGTTGATCGATTTTTTGAGCCAACAGACGATAAGAATCAACAGCCAGAAAAACATCGGATGCTTTGACACTCACTTTAAATTGATCGAAATTAAGTCGATCAAGAATATCAACGTGACGCATTGCGGATTCCACCAGCGCTTCGGCCGTCGGCTCACCATACTTCTGTTGAATATCTTTTTCTAATGATCCTCCATTCACACCAATACGGATCGGAATGCCTTTATCACGGGCGCAGTCCACAACTGCACGAATCCGCTCTTCACGACCGATATTTCCCGGGTTGATCCGTAAACAATCAACCCCGTATTCCGCAACCTGAAGCGCAATGCGGTAATCAAAATGGATATCGGCCACTAAAGGAATCGATACTCTTTTTTTGATTTCCCGGAATGCTTCCGCTGCATCCATCGTCGGAACTGAAACCCGAACAATATCTGCACCGACTTTTTCCAGTGAATGGATTTGAGCAACCGTTGCCTCGACATCGGTCGTTCTGGTATTTGTCATCGACTGAACTGCGATGGGCGCACCATCGCCGATAGGAACGTCACCGACGTAGATACGTGTCGAACGGCGACGCTTTATTGGAGACTCATATTGCATATTTTTGTCTAAGGTAAGCTAAATCTGGCTACTTTGCCTGAAGTATACCCAGAAAGGTCTACAGGTTCACCTGCAAATGTCATAGAAACACCTTCTGGCGCACCTAAAATAACCTTAAATGGGGCTTCACCCTGAAGCTGAACGGATTGATTTGCTTTTTTCAACCCAATCAACAACGTTTTACCGTTAGCATCGGAGACCCGAACCCAGCAATCATCTTCAAAATTCATGGTTAAAGCTTGTAATTCCGGAGATTGCGACTCGTCTGCTGAGGTTGTCGCGGAATCGGAAGCAACCGGTTGTGCTGACGCAGTATCGGCTTCATGACTAACGGCTTGTTCATCTTGAGGTTGTTGCGTCGGTTCAGGTTCAGATGCAGTGTCATCCACCGTATCGGTTGCTTGCTCTTCAGGCGAAGCGGTCTGCTCAATATCGGATGGCTCTTGAGATGGCTGAGTCAGATCTCGCACGGTGGCAAAATCATCCCCTTTCTCATCACCTGATGACGCGGCAGCTTGCGCCTGCTCTTCGGATGATGCCTGCTGAGACGGAATCAACGTGTCCTGTTGTTGGTTTTGATACCACCAGACCGATGAAATACCGATCACAATGGCAACAATACCAATCGTAATCAGATTAATCCGGCTGTTATGCTGCTCCCGAGTCGTTTTTCTGGAAAAACTGGTCATCAATAAGTCAGGGGCAGTTGCACCACAGTAATGATCATACGCTGCAAGGATCTCTGGCTCATCAATCCCAACCAATTTGGCATAAGAGCGAACATAACCTCGGGTAAATGTTGATACCTTATCAATATCAAAATTATTTTCTTCTAGCGACTGTACAATCGTCAGACGAAGCCGGAGCCTGTCCGCTATTTGCTTTTGAGTCAACCCAAGCGATTCCCGCTTCTGCTTCAAAAGTGTACCGGGGCCTATCTGGTTATCATCTTCTTTTACTGTTTCTGATTCTGTCATCACGTCGCATCTATCTCTTGTCTCTTTGCTGTAACCCTATAATAAGCATAGCGCTTTATTGATTTTAGTTCTTTTGGGATAGCTTGTTTAAGTTCCAGCATAAAATATGGTTTATCTTAGCGTCAAAATTATCAGTAACTCAAATAATTTTGAAACACATGGGCTCATTCTAAAGGATATTAAAACTGAAACAACAATGAATTAAGGAAGAAGACTCAGTCGAATCCAAGTTTTTCGGAAAATTGACACAAAACAGGGCTAAATTGTAGAGAAAACAGGTAAGAACACGACTTTTATCAACTCATCGCACTTCTTGATCAGAAGAAATATTCGCTCATAAAACATCAGAAAAGAGAGTGAATCATACAAAAACGAAAGGGGTATCGACGCGGAACCTTTTCTCACAGAAATAAATACTCAGCATCGGGCCCCCACCTATCATATCAATCAGTTAACGGCCTTAATCGGAATGGCATTTTCCTGCTCGGTCAATAATCGGGTTCGTTTGGTCCGGTCAATCACATCGCCGACTAACTGCCCGCAAGCTGCGTCAATATCATCCCCACGCGTTTTACGGACTGTTACTGTATATTCATACCCCGTTAAGGTTTTCATAAACCGGTCAATCCGGGAGTTACTTGGTTTCCGATACGGCGACCCCGGATAGGGATTGAATGGAATCAGGTTAATCTTACATGGCGTATCTTTCATGAGTTCCGCAAGTTCATGCGCGTGCTCGGTGCCATCATTGACATGATCAAGCAAAATATATTCAACGGTAACTTTGCCACGGTTAGCATTTGAAGAAGCAATATAACGACGTACCGATGCCAGAAAATCTTGAATATCCCATCGATCATTAATCGGCATGATCTCGCTACGCAGTTTATCATTCGGAGCATGAAGAGAAATCGCCAGCGCAACATCGATTCGTCCGGTCATCTGCTCCAATCCGGAAACCACACCGGAGGTAGAAACAGTGACCCGACGCTTGGACAAGCCAAACCCTAAGTCATCCAGCATGATCTCCAATGCAGGCAGCAAGTTTTTCATATTAAGCAATGGTTCACCCATTCCCATCATCACGATATTAGTGATGGGACGTCGGCCGGTCTCTTTCTCCATACCGATTTCACGGGCAGCACGCCATACTTGGCCGATGATTTCGGAAACGCGTAAGTTACGGTTAAAGCCTTGCTGCGCAGTAGAGCAGAATTTACACTCCAGCGCACAACCGACCTGAGATGACACACATAATGTGGCCCGATCATCTTCCGGGATATAGACGGTTTCAACATCTTGATCACCGACCCGCATCGCCCATTTGATCGTGCCATCCGATGAATGCTGAGCAGCTGAAACCGTTGGTGCTTTAATCTCACAACTAATTTTCAGCTTTTCTCTCAGCTTTTTATTAATGTTGGTCATCTGTTCAAAGTCATCACAACCAAAGTGATAAATCCACTTCATGATTTGATCTGCACGAAACGCTTTTTCGTTCAGCTCTTCAGTAAAAAACTGACGTAAAGCTGTACGATCAAAATCAAGCAGATTAATTTTTTGTGTGGTCATGGCGCCTCTCAGAAAAGCCGTACATCAAATTCAGGGCGCGAATTGTACAGCCTTTGAGCACTGACAACAAGCCCTACCGATAAGCAACAAAACCCCGTTTAAAACGGGGTTTTCAATTGCATATTTTAGTGTTCACCGAGCGTGATTTATGACTGAGAAGCTCTTGGACAAATTTCTGAATCAGGGAAGAAAAAAGCGATTTCCCGGGCAGCAGATGCTTCACTATCACTGCCGTGAACCGAATTCAGACGCATATTCAGTGCATAATCAGCACGCAAGGTGCCGCAAGCAGCTTCTTCAGGGTTGGTTTTTCCCATCAATTCACGGTAGCGAGCAATGGCATTTTCACCTTCAAGCACCTGTACCATGATCGGTCCGGAAGTCATAAACTCTTTTAGCGGCTCAAAAAATGGTTTACCTTGATGCTCTGCGTAGAAACCACTTGCCTGCTCTTCGCTCAAATGTACCATCTTCGCCGCAATAATCTGCAATCCGGCTTTTTCAATACGATGGTAAATTTCACCAATCAGATTACGCTCTACAGCATCTGGCTTTATGATAGAAAACGTTCTCTCTAACGCCATAAAATTGTCCTTTCTTTCTCAATTTTTACTCAGATATCAAGATCTGAATTTTATTTTAGTCAATCAATAAACGAGCCAAAGTACGAATACCAATACCGGTTGCACCGGCAGCCCACTTGTCGGTCGCTGATTTACGATAAGTCGCGGCACAATCGAAATGTAACCAGCCTTTACGGTAATCTTCAACAAAGTGCGATAAAAATGCCGCAGCGGTACTCGCTCCCGGCGAATAATCAGAAGCGCTGATATTCGACAGATCAGCAAAGCTAGAAGGCAACATATCACGATGGAATGATTCCAGCGGCAGTGGCCATAGCCGTTCCCCTTCCATTTTCGCAACAGAAAGCGCTTGATGACTTAACGTTTCGTCAAAGCTCATCAACGCATGATAGTCGACACCCAATGCTGTTTTCGCAGCACCCGTTAGCGTCGCACAGTCAATAATCATTTCTGGCTGCTGTTCACTGGCATAGATCAGGCCGTCGGCCAATACTAAACGACCTTCCGCATCAGTATTCATGATTTCGACCGTTTTACCATTCTTATAGGTAATGATATCGCCCAATTTCAGCGCACGACCGGATACCATGTTTTCCGCACAGCACAGGATCAGTTTCACCCGTTTGTTCAGGCCACGTAGAATCGCGAGTCCTAATCCACTGGTGGCCAGCGCTGCACCGCCCATATCTGACTTCATGGATGACATAAAGTTCGAAGGCTTCAGACTGTAGCCGCCCGAATCAAATGTAATACCTTTGCCGACCAGACAAGCATAAACCGGTGCATTTTCATCACCCGTCGGATTGAAATCCAATTGCAGCATTGCTGAAGTTCGCTCAGACCCGCGTCCGACAGCAAAAATCCCTTCCCAGCCATCGGAAAGTAAATCTTTATCTTTAACAATACGATAAGAAACTAATTCAGGCGCGAGAGACTTCACAAACTCAGCGGCCATCGTTGCCAACTGCCGGGGGGCAACCTCTTCGGCACTCTTATTAATGACATCTCTGGCCCAGTCAGATGTTTTGATCCGCGCCTCAAGTTCTTGCTGGTCGTTGTCAGCAAGTGCTTCCCATGTCAGTGTATTTAATTTCTTCGGGTCACGATATCCTTGATAAAAAGCCCAGATTCGCTCTAAATCCCAATCACTCCCCACTAATGAAATATTGCGTAAGCCCTGCCCATCTATTTTTCGGGCTGCTTTTTGAATCGTCGCCAGCGGAGTAGATGATGGATCGATATGAATGGTCACACCGGATTCGGAATAAGATATGGTCGCCTTTTCTCCCCACTGTTCAGGGGCTTTTTCTTGGCTAATCGATACTGACATATTTACAGACATGGCCTCTCCTTGTCTTTTTTCACTTTTCGCCACTTATTTTTATCTCTGGTTCACTCAGACAATTTACCATTATATCTGGCAAACATGTCAAATTGATAAAAAGCGGATCTGTAAAGATCCGCTTTTGACGAGATTTATTTCACAAGCAATCCTAGGGGCTATTGATCTTTCGTGATGGTTTTTGCAGCAATTTGTCGTGCATTTAGTCAAGGCAGGTCATGTGAAGTGTAGCGATCTACATGAACCATGACCTAACGCTGGATAAATGAGCGACAAATGCTGCCCAGAGGGTTCATCTGAACGTGTCTTGCTCTTTGTTGCGGGTCATTTGCTTAGGATAGCTAATCGGCATGCCCCGCGCCGCGATCAATACCCGTTCAGATTGAACAAAATTCAACCACGAAAGGTCAACAGCCCCTAATGAAAGGATGACAAAATTAATCCATTTCGTCCATCCAGCACAAAATAATCGCTTCCAGAATTTTTTCATTAGAATGGTTTGGATCATCATCAAAATCATCCAAATCCATAACCCATTGATGTAAATCGGTAAAACGTACATTTTTCGGGTCAACATCAGGATAAAGATCACATAGTTCGATAGCGATATCCCGTGAATCAGTCCACTTCATCATTCGTTCCTATCAGATGCTGTGCAACGGTCAGAAATCAATGCTCTTCCGCTGCATGGTTCAATGTATATTTAGGGATTTCAATCACCAAATCTTCATCGGTTACTTTCGCCTGACACCCCAGCCGGGATTCAGGTTCAAGTCCCCAGGCTTTATCCAGCATATCGTCTTCCAGCTCATCACTCTCATCCAGTGAATCAAACCCTTCCCGAACGATAACATGGCAGGTCGTACACGCACATGATTTCTCACACGCATGTTCAATCCCAATGCCATTTTTCAATGCCACATCAAGAACCGTTTCTCCGGTTTCAGCGTCAAGGACAGCACCTTCAGGGCACAGGTCTTCATGAGGTAAAACAATAATCTTTGGCATGTGTGTCTCTCAACTACTCAATATCATCTACAGACTGACCCGCCAGCGCTTCACGAATCGATTTATCCATACGGCGTGAAGCAAATGGCTGACTCACTTTATCAATATCTTTGATGCCCTGTTCAATCGCATTGGCATCATCACCGTTTCTCAACGCGATCAGCGTTTCAATCGCTTTCAGGAGCTCTGCGCTTTCTTGCTCATCCAATAGTTCATCACCATCCGCCTGTATGGCTGCAATTAATCCTTCAATTACTCGGTCAGCTTCTACACGCTGCTCCATCAACGCCCGGATTTGCATGTCTTCAGCGGCATGAGTCATTGAGTCTCTGAGCATCGAGGCAACTTCGTCTTCACTTAAACCATATGACGGTTTCACCTGAATTTCAGCCTGAACTCCGGTACTTTTTTCCATCGCAGTCACCGACAGTAAACCATCGGCATCCACCTGATAGGTGACCCGGATATGTGCAGCGCCGGCAGTCATCGGGGGAATCCCTTTGAGAGAGAAGCGCGCCAGAGAACGACAATCCGCAACCATCTCCCGCTCGCCCTGCACCGTATGAACCATCATTGCAGTTTGACCATCTTTAAACGTCGTGAACTCTTGTGCCCGGGCAACGGGAATCGTCGTATTGCGCGGAATAATTTTTTCCACGAGTCCACCCATGGTCTCGATCCCCAGCGACAATGGAATCACATCCAGCAGCAACATTTCCGAATCCGGTTTGTTACCGGCCAGAATATCCGCTTGCGTTGCAGCACCAATCGCTACCACTTCATCAGGATTAATACTGGTCAGCGGCTCGCGCCCAAAGAATTCACCAACCATTTCCCGGACGAATGGGGTGCGGGTCGAACCACCGACCATCACCACTTCAATCACCTCATCCGCATCAACCTCGGCGTCTTTCAATGCGCGGCGGCACGACATCAGTGTTTTTTTCACTAACGGTTGAATCAATGCTTCAAACTGTTCCCGGCTCAGCTGTCCATGCCAGCCAAGCACTGAAATATCAGCCGATTCAGCGTCTGATAAATCAATTTTTGCCTGTGACGCGGCATCTAACAAGGTGCGATATTCTTCAGCATTGAGTGTCTGTTCAATCCCGATGCATTCCTTGAGATGTTCGGCAATCAGGTGGTCAAAATCATCTCCGCCAAGCGCAGAATCGCCCCCCGTCGCCAGAACTTCAAAGACGCCTTTTGATAAACGCAGAATCGAGATATCGAATGTTCCGCCACCGAGGTCATAGACCGCGATCACCCCTTCACGTCCTGAATCAAGACCGTAAGCAATCGCGGCTGCGGTCGGCTCATTCAATAAACGTAATACATGAAGTCCGGCCAACTGTGCGGCCTCTTTCGTCCCCGCACGCTGGGCGTCATCAAAATAAGCAGGCACAGTAATCACCACACCGGCCAATTCGCCACCCAGTGATTGTTCGGCACGACGCGCTAAGGTTCTGAGAATCTCGGCAGATACCTGAATCGGGTTTTTATCGCCCTGCGCTGTTTGAATCACAGGTAAACCGTTTTGGCTTGATTTAAACCGATAGGGCACATGGGGATAACGTTGTTGTACGTCATGCAAAGAACGACCAATCAGTCGTTTGACAGAAATAATTGTATTTTCCGGGTCTTGCTGAGCTTTTTTTCTCGCATCAACACCAACCAACACCGCATCTCGGGCATAATTGACAACCGAAGGCACAATGGCTCGTCCATTGTGATCGGTTAGCGTTTCAGCAGTACCACTGCGGACCGAAGCCACCAATGAGTTTGTTGTACCTAAATCAATGCCTGCTGCCAGCTTGTGTTGATGAGGTGCCGCACTCTGACCAGGCTCAGCGATTTGCAGTAATGCCATAGGGCTTTCCTTTGTTCTGAACTAGCCGAGAAGTTTATCTTCGGCCCGTTCGATTTCATTTCTTAGTTTGGCAATAAATTTGAGTTTTCGAACTGTATCTGCCGCCGCTTCCCATTGAGATTGCGCCAGTTGTTCTTTCAGGACAGTCAATTGTATTTTATACATTTTGCTGACTTTTCCTTCAAAATCGATCAGTTGCTCCTGCGCATCCGCAGCACTTTCAAGCGTTTCCAGTTCTTCACGTAACAGCATCTGTTCCATCAGAAATTCAGGATCCTGCATGGTCTGCTGCTCGCTCCGAAGATCAATGTCATGAAGCATTAAAAGATACTCAGCACGACGAATATCACTTTTTAGTGTCTGATAAGCATCATTGATTTCTGAAGCTTTCTGTACCGCAGCTAAACGCTCACGCTCTGAAGCGGTGGCAAAGTTATCGGGGTGAAAACTCTTTTGCAACTCTCGGAACTGAGAAGAAAGAAGGCTACCATCCAGTTCAAACTGAGTTGGTAGCCCAAATAATTCAAAATAATTCATGTTAATATCAGTCCTGATTCATCGGCTATCCAATTCAACATTCATCAATCCTGACTATCGATGTCATCGTATCCGCAACTGTGACACGCACCCGTTCTATGTGAATATGATGAGAGACCGTGAGATGAATCGATGTTGTCGTATTTACAGCTGTCGTCTAAACATTAAAGCTTTCACCACAACCACATTCACTTTTGACATTCGGGTTGTTGAATTCAAAGCCTTCGTTTAGTCCTTGCTTGACATAATCTAACTGAGTACCGTCAAGATAAACGAGACTTTTAGGATCAATGATAATTTTAACACCATGATTGTCAAAAACTTGGTCTTCTTCATTGAGCTCATCAACGAACTCCAGCACATAAGCCATGCCGGAACAACCTGTTGTTTTAACACCTAAACGCAAGCCGATCCCTTTGCCACGATTATCCAGGAAAGAACGAACTCGATCTGCTGCTGTTTCAGTTAAGGTGATGGACATACAACTCTAACCTTAAATTTAGTGGGTTTCAGAGGGAGTCAGACTCCCTCAATCAATTATCAATGCTCGTGTTTTTTCTTATAATCCGCAACGGCTGCTTTAATCGCATCTTCTGCCAGAATAGAACAGTGAACTTTCACTGGTGGCAGTTCAAGCTCTTCCGCGATTTCCGCATTTTTGATCGCTGCCGCTTCATCAATCGACTTACCTTTCACCCACTCGGTGACTAATGAGCTGGAAGCAATCGCACTCCCACACCCATAGGTTTTAAATTTTGCGTCTTCGATAATGCCTTCCGGTGAGACTTTGATTTGCAGTTTCATTACGTCACCACACGCCGGCGCACCTACCATACCACTACCGATACTTGGGTCTTCCTTATCAAAAGAACCAACATTTCGCGGATTCTCATAGTGGTCGATTACTTTATCACTATATGCCATGATGATTACCTCATATCCTCTATCGCCGGGAAGAAATTAATGATGAGCCCATTCAACGGAACTCAAATCAACGCCTTCCTTGTACATATCCCATAGAGGAGACATGTCGCGTAATTTATCTACAGCTACACGGATTTGCTCGACCGCGTAGTCTACCTCTTCTTCCGTCGTAAAACGACCAAATGAAAAACGAATTGAGCTATGAGCCAGTTCATCGTCCATACCCAGAGCACGTAACACATAAGACGGCTCCAAACTGGCAGAAGTACATGCACTACCAGACGAGACGGCAAGGTCTTTTAAAGACATCAACAACGACTCACCTTCAACGTATGCAAAACTAATGTTCAGGTTGTTCGGCAGACGCTGCTCAAGATCACCATTCACCGTAACGGCTTCCATTCCTTCAAGGCCTGCCAGCATCCGATCACGTAGCTTTTTGGCATGATCATAGTCTTGTTGCATTTCTTCTTTGGCGATTCGGCACGCTTCTCCCATACCGACAATTTGATGCGTAGGAAGTGTTCCTGAACGGAACCCGCGCTCATGTCCGCCACCATGCATTTGCGCTTCAAGACGAATGCGGGGTTTACGACGAACATACAGTGCACCAATCCCTTTCGGACCATAAATCTTGTGTCCGGATAAAGAAATCAGATCAACCTTCATCTGCTGGACGTCAATCGGTAGTTTTCCGGCTGACTGAGCCGCATCGACATGGAATACAATTTTATGCTCACGGCACAACTCACCAATAGCTTCAATATCCTGAATCACACCGATTTCATTATTGACATGCATAATTGAGACAAGCACGGTCTCATCACGCATTGCCGCTTTCAGTTTGTTGAGATCAATCAAGCCATTTGACTCTGGCTCAAGATATGTAACTTCAAAACCTTCGCGTTCAAGTTGACGGCAGGTATCCAGAACCGCTTTATGCTCCGTCTTACAGGTAATGACATGCTTGCCTTTCTTACCGTAAAAATGGGCCACACCTTTAATCGCAAGGTTATTAGACTCTGTCGCACCCGAAGTGAACACAATTTCTCTTGAATCAGCATTCAGCAACGCTGCGATCTGCTCACGCGCTGTATCAACAGCTTCTTCTGCCTGCCAGCCATAACGGTGAGAACGAGATGCCGGATTACCGTAAATGCCATCAACAGTCATGTACTGAACCATTTTTTCAGCAACACGATGATCAACCGGACAAGTCGCTGAATAATCAAAATAAATAGGCAGTTTCATTTTCTACTCCAATGTAAAACTAGCAATTATGACCGAGCATTCGCTCTAAGAGACACAGGTTCGGCTGACACCGAAAGCGGTTTCTGCTGCGAGCGTCCCTGATTGATTGCAAGGTCTACATTCTGTCGATCTGAAATTTCTATTACTTCGTTATCATTCATCAGATCGCCCAGTGTAATATTATTGAGAAAATCACTAATACGAGAACTTAAATCGCACCAAAGTGTATGTGTCAGACAACGGGTTCCGCTCTGACAGTCACCTTTCCCTGAACATTTGGTTGCATCGACGGATTCATCAACAGCACCGATGACATGTCCGACAGAAATCGCATAAGCTTCAGCTCCCAAACGGTAGCCGCCACCGGGACCCCGGACACTTGCAACCAATCCGGCTTTACGCAGTTTTGCAAATAACTGCTCCAGATAGGACAAAGAAATACCCTGACGCTCGGAAATATCAGCCAGCGGTACTGGATTTTGTTGCGAATGCAGAGCCACATCAAGCATGGCGGTTACTGCATATCTTCCTTTTGATGTTAATCTCATAATCACTTTTATCCACACCGTTTATGTGGATCGCAGTGTGTCATACCTGACTAAACAGGTCAAGTATTTAATTGACCTGTTTAGTCAGGTATTTAACCCTTCAATAAGGGTGGTTATTTTACGCGTCGTTCAACTGACGTCAAAATACCTCTTAAGATATTGATTTCCTGAGATTCCGGGCGAGCTCGACTAAATAAACGGCGTAATTTATTCATCACCAGATTCGGCTGTTCTTCGGCAATAAACTGGGTCTTGAACAACACTTTTTCCAGATGCTGATAGAATCGCTCCAGCTCATCATGGCGCGGATACGCAGGCTGCTCTTCTTGAGGAAAAACCTGCGATTGGCGCTCCAGATAGGCGACACGAATTTCATAGCAAAGTGTCTGAACTGCCATTGCCAGATTCAAAGAGCTATATTCAGGATTCGCCGGAATCGCGACATGATAATGGCACTTCTGTAATTCTTCATTTGTCAGGCCCGTTCTCTCACGCCCAAACACCAATGCAACAGCACCTTGCTCCCCTTCCTGAACGAAACGTTCACCGCACGCTCTCGGGGTCAACATAGGCCAGGAAAGCGTTCTCGAGCGAGCACTGCTGCCAACCACGAGTTGACAGTCTTCAACAGCGGTTTCGAGAGAATCAACAATCGTTGCATTTAACGCAATATCACTGGCACCGGCAGCCATTGCAATCGCCTGAGCATCAACCTCACATTGAGGATCAACCAAAACCATCTGGCTGAATCCCATCACTTTCATTGCCCGAGCCGCCGAACCGATATTACCTGAATGAGAAGTGCCGACGAGCACGATTTTCACTTGACTGAGCATGGGTGATTCTACTTTATTAATTATGGGATGATGTCATCATTGAATAGCTGTCGATGTTACCATAAACCAGATAAAAATGGTCAGGTTCTGAGTGAAATAATCCCCCTATAGAACATAATTTAATCACTTCCTTTTCTGAAGATCTCTGGTATACTTCAGCCCGCTTTTTTCGTTCTTTAACATCCGTTGGGAAACTCGTATGCATCCAATGCTTAATATTGCTATTCGTGCCGCACGAAAAGCTGGCAATCATATTGCTAAATCACTAGAAAATTCTGAAAAAATTCAGTCAACTCAAAAAGGTACGAACGATTTCGTCACTAATGTAGATCAAGAAGCTGAGTCTATGATTGTTGACGTAATCAAACATGCTTATCCGGAACATGTCATTATTGCTGAAGAAAATGGCGTGATTGAAGGAAAAGATCAAGACGTACAATGGATCATCGACCCACTGGATGGCACCACCAATTTTCTCAGAGGACTGCCGCACTTCTCCGTCTCTATCGCAGTACGCATCAAAGGTAAAACTGAAGTTGCCTGTGTTTACGATCCAATGCTCAATGAACTGTTTACCGCCCAGCGTGGCGCAGGAGCACAGTTAAACAACACCCGGATTCGCGTCAATGCGATCAAAGATCTACAAGGTACTGTTTTAGCAACAGGTTTTCCTTTTAAACAAAAACAGCACGCTGAATCTTACCTGAAAATTGTGTCTGCTCTCTTTACTGAATGTGCTGATTTCCGCAGAACCGGCTCAGCGGCACTGGATTTATGCTACGTTGCCGCAAATCGTGTCGATGGCTTCTTCGAACTCGGCCTGAAACCATGGGATATGGCAGCCGGTGAGCTTATCGCACGCGAAGCGGGCGCTATTGTCACTGACTTTGCCGGTGGAACAGACTATGTCAAATCGGGCAATATCGTGGCATCCAGTGCAAAGGGAACGAAAGCAATCCTGAAGCATATCCGCGAACAGGGTAATGATGCGATTCTGAAATAATCGCCAGAATACTCCGGACATAAAAAAACCGCTGATATCAGCGGTTTTTTTATTTTTAAGCGCGATTTACTTCTAATCATGCATGTTAAGGAAGCTCATCAAACTCCGCGCCTTCTTTCTCAACCTGTGGCTGAAGTAAGTGCTCACGTTTAATCCCTAGTTTGAGGGCCAGAGCAGAGGCAACATAGATTGAAGAGTAGGTCCCGACGGTGATACCCAGTAACAGTGCCAGTGCAAACCCGTGAATCATCGCACCACCCTCAACAAATAAAGCAATTACCACGAATAACGTCGTACCGGAAGTAATTAAAGTCCGGCTCAGCGTTTGTGTAATTGAATTATTCATGACTTCGTCCGATTCGCCTTTGCGCATTTTACGGAAATTCTCACGAATCCGGTCAAAGACCACGATGGTATCGTTGAGTGAGTAACCCACCACCGTCAGCAAGGCTGCAATAATGGTCAGATCGACTTCAATCTGTAAGAATGAGAACACACCCAGTGTAATCGTGACATCATGCGCCAAAGACAAAACGGCCCCGGCAGATAAACGCCATTCGAAACGCATTGAAACGTACATCAAGATACAGAGCAGCGAAATCAGGATTGCCATCCCTCCTGCTTCTGTCAGCTCATCCCCGACATTCGGTCCGACGAACTCGATTCGACGCATTTCAACGTGTTGACCCGTGCCCTTATTGATTGCACTGATGATCTGATTGCCTAACGCTTCACCCGCCATATTTTCACGCGGACGCAAACGAACCATGACATCTTTGGCCGAACCAAAGTTTTGGACTGTTGCATCACCAAAACCCTGTGTCTCAAGCGCATTTCGGACCTGTTCAAGATCAGCCGGCTGCTCAAAACTCACTTCAATCAGTGTCCCGCCGGTGAAATCAAGCCCCCAGTTAAATCCCTTGATAGAGATCGTCACAATCGACGCCACAATCAGTAGCGCGGAAAGGACGAAGGCAAACTTCGACCAACGCATAAAGTTGATCGCTTGCTTTGCTTTTAGAATTTGAAACATATCTATTCCCAGCTTTTAATCTGACGACGATTAGATCGACAATTTCTTAATCCGCTTGCCGCCATAAAGCAAGTTCACCACACAACGTGTTCCGATAATGGCAGTAAACATTGACGTCAGAATACCAATCGACAACGTCACAGCAAATCCTTTGATTGCCCCCGTTCCGACCGCAAACAAAATAATTGCGGTAATCAACGTCGTAATGTTCGCATCCGCAATGGTGCTGAATGCATTGGCATATCCCTGATGAATCGCCTGTTGCGGATTACGACCTTCAACCAGCTCCTCCCGGATCCGCTCAAAGATCAGCACGTTCGCATCCACCGCCATACCAACGGTCAAAACAATCCCCGCAATCCCCGGCAATGTCATGGTTGCCCCCGGAATCATCGACATTACGCCGACAATCAATACCAAGTTTGCAACCAGCGCCAAATTAGCAATCAAACCGAATTTACGGTAGTAAAGCGCGGTGAACAACATGACGGCAATCAGTCCCCAGACACATGCCTGAACACCCATATCGATATTCTGTTGTCCCATAGACGGACCAATCGTCCGCTCTTCAACAATAGAAATCGGCGCAATCAGCGCACCGGCACGGAGCAGCAAAGCCAGATTGTGTGCTTCTGCAGAAGAATCGATCCCCGTAATTCGGAAACTGCGACCTAAAGCTGACTGGATTGTCGCCTGGTTAATCACCTCTTCGTGCTTGGTCAAGATAACTTTGCCTTGCGGAGTCTTACGACCACTGTCTTTATACTCAGCAAAAACAGTTGCCATCAACTTACCGATATTCTTCTCGGAAAACGCAGCCATTTTGCTGCCACCTTCACTATCGAGAGAGATGTTCACCTGAGGCCGGCCGTATTCATCAGCACTCGAGCTTGCATCGGTAATACTGGCACCACTGAGAATCACCCGTTTTTTCAGCACAACCGGTCGACCTTGACGATCAAGTTTGACCTCTGTTCCCGGTGGCACTCGGCCAGCTGCAGCTGCAGCCAAATCGACACTGGTATCCACTTCGCGGAACTCCAATGTGGCCGTGGCACCTAAAATTTCTTTGGCACGGGCTGTATCCTGCACACCGGGCAGTTCAACCACAATCCGGTTGGCTCCCTGACGTTGAACTAGCGGTTCGGCAACCCCGAGTTCATTGACCCGGTTTCTCAGAATCGTAATGTTCTGCTCAACGGCGTAATTACGAATTTCTTGCAGACGCGCTTCGGTATATACCGCCGTCAAAACATAGCGGCCTTGTGTTTCTGCCGCAGAGAGAGTCATATCCCGATGTTTCGGCTGAAGAACATTGATGGCCTCATTCGCCTGTTCTTCGTTACGCAGCACGACTTCCAAACGCTTGTTGTCAGCGGTATGAACGGCACGATAACGAATCTTGGCTTCCCGAAGTTCGGTCCGGAAGGCATCTTCTTCCTGAGTCAGCAATTTATCCATGGCGGCATCCATATCCACTTCCATCAGGAAATGCACACCACCCCGTAAATCAAGCCCGAGCTTCATCGGCGTCGCACCAATAGACTCCAGCCAATGTGGTGTCAGCGGCGCAAGGTTTAATGCCACGATCATATTACGATCAAGGGCTTCCCGGATCGTATCCCGGGCACTGAGTTGAGTATCGGTATTATTAAATCGGACAAGAACAGAGCCGTTTTCTAAAGCAGCCGATTTATAAGAAAGATGCGCTTTATCAAGCGACTGGGTGATAGTATCCAGCGTAGCCATATCAACGGAGGCGCCTCGCGCCCCTGTTATCTGAACAGCTGGATCTTCACCGTAAATATTCGGAAGTGCATACAATGCAGAGATGGCGATAATAAACAGCACCATCAGATACTTCCATAATGGGTAACGGTTCAGCACAGCGAGGATCCTCTAGCTGTTATAGAGATTTAAGCGTACCTTTTGGCAACACCGCAGTAACGAAGTCCTTTTTGATTACAACAGGATTATTCGGGTTTAATTCGATTGTGATGAAATCATTGTCATCAGCAATTTTAGTAATTTTGCCAATCAAACCACCACTGGTTAATACTTCATCACCCTTGGTCATTGAAGACATCAAATTTTTATGCTCTTTGGCACGTTTGGCTTGTGGACGATAGATCATGAAATAGAAGATGACAGCAAACACAGCCAGCATGATCAGCATTTCATAACCATTACTTTGTGGTGCACCTTCGCCCGCCGCGTGGGCAACAGAAATTAAACTCATTGAGAAACATCCTCTCGGGTTATTGTTGTTAAATCATATTCATCTTATGTTGGGTTGCGCCATTGAAATTTCAACCACTTGGTGATTATCTGCCGGCGCAGTCCATTCAGGCTTTCGCCAGTGGCGGAACCGCACGCTCTCTGCGAGCGTAAAATTCCTCAACAAACACATCAAATCGATCCGCTTCAATCGCTTCACGAATACTTGCCATCAGTCTCTGATAATAGCGAAGATTATGGATCGTGTTCAAACGAGCACCCAAAATCTCATTGCAACGATCCAGATGATGTAAATAAGACTTCGAATAATGCTTACATGTATAGCAATCACAATGTGGATCTAATGGTGTCGTATCCGTTTTGTGCTTCGCGTTCCGAATTTTTATCACACCACCGGTCACAAACAAATGACCATTTCTGGCATTACGCGTCGGCATCACACAATCAAACATATCGATCCCGCGACGGACGCCTTCAACTAAATCCTCAGGTTTTCCGACCCCCATCAGGTAGCGAGGTTTATCTTCGGGTAACTGTGGACAAGTGTGCTCCAGAATACGATGCATATCTTCTTTCGGTTCACCGACCGCCAGACCGCCAACGGCATAGCCGTCAAAACCGATTTCTGTCAGGCCTGCGACAGAGACATCCCGTAAATCTTCATACACGCCGCCCTGCACGATACCGAACAGTGAATTAGGGTTTTCCAGTTGATCAAAATGCTCACGCGAGCGCTTCGCCCAGCGTAATGACATTTCCATCGACTGTTTTGCTTCCGTATGTGTCGCCGGATAAGGTGTACATTCGTCGAAGATCATCACGATGTCAGAGCCGAGATCGTTCTGAATTTCCATCGACTTTTCCGCATCCATAAAGATCTTTTCACCGTTAACCGGGTTACGGAAATGAACCCCTTCTTCGGTGATCTTACGGATATCCCCCAGACTAAAAACCTGAAAACCGCCGGAATCCGTCAGAATCGGCCCTTGCCAGTTCATGAAATCATGCAAATCACCGTGCATTTTCATCACTTCCTGCCCGGGACGCAGCCAGAGGTGGAAGGTATTACCCAGTAAGATTTCAGCACCGGTTTCTTTGACCTCTTCAGGGGTCATACCTTTTACCGTACCGTAAGTACCGACCGGCATAAATACAGGAGTCTGTACAGTCCCGCGTTCAAAAGTAATCTGCCCGCGCCGGGCATTTCCTTGCTTCTTTTTCAGTTCAAATTTTAACTTCACAATGCCTCCAAAGTGCCAGAGAAACAATCTGACGGTCTACGAGAAATTTTTTCTCCCGGATGTTGTTCACCAACACCCTTGATTCATACTTAAACAGCGCTTATGCGCTTTCATGCTTGCGCTTTTCAATGAACATCGCATCCCCATAACTGAAGAAGCGATATTTTTGCTCGACGGCATGACGATAAGCTGCCATCACATTGTCATAACCGGCAAAGGCACTGACCAACATGATGAGCGTCGATTCTGGTAAATGGAAATTGGTGATCAGGCAATCAACAATCTGATATTCATACCCCGGATAAATGAAGATATCAGTATCGCCAAAGAAAGGCGCCAACGTCTGGCCATTTTTCAACGCCTGATGTGCTGCACTCTCTAATGAACGAACCGATGTGGTACCGACGGCAATCACTCGTCCACCGCGTTGACGGGTTGCAGCAATCGCATCGACAACCGCCGGCGGAACTTCAACATATTCAGCGTGCATATGGTGATCATTGATATTTTCAACCCGTACCGGCTGGAATGTACCGGCACCGACATGGAGCGTAACATAAGCCATTTCGACACCTTTTGCCGCAATTTGTTCAAGCAAATCAGTATCAAAATGTAACCCTGCGGTCGGTGCAGCAACTGCACCCGGCTTTTGGTTATAGACGGTTTGATAACGCTCTCTATCCGCGTCTTCATCAGGCCGATCAATATAAGGCGGCAAAGGCATATGTCCGATTACGTTCAAGACATCCAAAACGGTGACCTCAGTCTCCAGACGAATCTCAAACAAGGCATCATGACGTGCAACCATCGTGGCAGAATACTCATCATGTTCTCCCAACAATAATGCACTGCCTTCGCGAGGTGCTTTTGAAGAACGAACGTGAGCCAAAATACGGTGCTCATCCAGAACTCGCTCAACCAGCACTTCAATCTTGCCGCCGGACGCCTTACGACCAAACATTCGCGCCGGGATAACTCGCGTGTTATTGAACACCAGCAGATCTCCCGGCTGCACCAAATTCAGTACATCGGTAAAGGTTCCATCGACAACGGCACCGGTCTCACCGTTCAGCTGCAACAGACGACTCGATGTCCGTTCTGCTTTCGGGTACCGGGCTATCAGCTCATCGGGTAAGTCAAAATGAAAATCGGAAACTTGCATAACTCTTTTCTGTCTAGTCATTCGCAGCGCGGTAGTATATACGGAAATCAGCAAGGACGGCAGCGTATTCCATAGATTCGGCCTAAATCAGGAATAATTTTTTCACCAAAGCCAGAAATCGGTCGCGATCTCTCATCTCTGTTCAGCAGAAATAACTATAGTCAGAGTATGCACCCTCTTGTATTCACAACAACCGATGATTGCCGCTTCAGTAAGGAGTTCGCTATGATCAAGATTGAAGACATGATGACTCGCCATCCACATACGCTTACCCCTGCCCATACCATAGAAGATGCCCGGGTATTTATGGAAAAGTATGAAATCCACCATATTCCGATTGTCGATCAACACCAGAAAATCCGTGGTATCGTTTCCCAGAGAGACATCTTACAGGCTCAGCATTCCTGCCTGAATCGTGATATTTCTCCTTCGACAATCTTACTCTCTCATCCGCTATCTGAAATCATGCATACCCAGATGATCACGGTTTCTCCTGATGCGGGACTGAAAGAAAGCGCCTTGTTTATGCAAAAGCATAAAGTCGGTTGCCTCCCGGTGATCGAACACGAACGTCTGGTCGGAATCATCACCGATAACGATTTTGTTGCGATTGCAATTAACCTGCTTGAGCTACAAGAGGAAACCGAACCGGATGAGTTCGAAGGCGAGGACATCGATACCCTTTAACACATCACGCCAGACACACTTAGTGAGTAACACAATCACCACCGCCCAAGGCGGTGGTTTAGGGATGACAAAAAAAGAGCAGCCGAAGCTGCTCTCTTTGCAATTCGGTGGGGTGAATTGCAAAGTAAAATGGCAAGATTAATTGCAAAAAGTCCGCGATATCAGAACTGATCTTCTTCAGTTGACCCGGTCAGTGCTGTCACAGAAGATTGCCCGCCCTGAATGGTATTGGTCACGCGGTCAAAATAACCGGTTCCGACTTCCTGCTGGTGTGCAACAAAGGTATACCCTCGCTCTGCGGCTGCAAACTCAGGCCGCTGAACTTTTTCAACGTAATGACGCATCCCTTCTCCCTGCGCATAGGCATGGGCTAAATCAAACATGTTGTACCACATGTTATGAATCCCCGCTAAGGTAATGAATTGATAGCGATATCCCATGTCCGCGAGTGATTGTTGGAAGTGACGAATCGTTTCCGCATCGAGATTTTTCTCCCAGTTGAAAGAAGGAGAACAGTTATAAGCTAAGAGCTGATCCGGATACTGCTCATGAATGGCCTCGGCAAACCGCCGAGCTTCTTCCAAATCAGGTTTGGCCGTTTCACACCAGACCAAATCCGCATAAGGCGCATAAGCCAGACCGCGAGAGATTGCCTGTTCGATCCCCGCTTTTACCCGATAGAACCCTTCCGCAGTTCGTTCTCCGATAATGAAGTCCTGATCATAAGGATCGCAATCCGAAGTCAACAAATCGGCAGCGTTGGCATCGGTTCGCGCAATCACCAGTGTCGTTGTCCCTGCAACGTCGGCAGCAAGCCGGGCGGCAATCAGTTTTTGCACGGCTTCCTGAGTGGGCACTAATACTTTCCCCCCCATGTGGCCACATTTTTTCACCGAGGCCAGTTGATCTTCAAAATGAACCCCGGCCGCACCGGCTTCAATCATATGTTTCATCAACTCATAAGCGTTAAGAACGCCGCCAAAGCCGGCCTCTGCATCAGCAACAATCGGCAGAAAATAGTCAATCCCACCTTCATCTTCAGGGGTGACGCCATTCGACCATTGGATTTGATCGGCACGACGGAATGCACTATTGATTCGTTTGACCACCGCCGGTACAGAATCGACCGGATAGAGGGATTGATCCGGATACATCGCAGAAGCTGTATTGTTATCCGCAGCGACTTGCCAGCCTGACAAATAAATAGCCTCAATCCCCGCTTTGGCTTGTTGAACCGCCTGTCCGCCGGTCAGTGCCCCCAGACAATTCACATAACCTTTTTTTGCCTGACCATTGACCAAAGACCAAAGCTTATCGGCTCCCCGCTGTGAAAGGGTATATTCCGGCATGACCGATCCCCGGAGTGCGACGACTTCTTCAGCGGTATAAGTCCGTTTCACATGTTGCCAGCGAGGATTGGTTGCCCAATCTTTTTCCAGCGCTTCAATTTGTTGACGACGAGTCAGAGTCATAGTCTTATCCCTCATGTTATCCGAATGATATCGGTAGTCCTTCTTCCTTTTCTTTATCATCCCGTCTTAAACAGTTGATATCGAAAAGCTTGTTTCACGTTTTGATTTATCTTATTTTTATCTCTCGCCACGGCTTGCTTTGCTGCCTTCAAGCCAGCGTCGAGTTACTCCCCACTCGGAACGCATTCCTCACGGTTTACGCCAGATAGTCGTATCCCGGCACCGTTAAAAATGCCGTTAACGCATCACTGGTCGTCAGACGTTTCATAAGTTGTGCCGCTTCACTGAAACGCCCTTGCTCAAACCGCTCTGCTCCGATTTCTTTGCGAACGGCTTCAACTTCTTCGGTGAGATAGCGTTCAAACAAAGCTTTTGTCACCACCTCTCCGTTATCCAATGTTTTTTGATGCTGAATCCATTGCCAGATAGACGTTCTGGAAATCTCCGCCGTCGCGGCATCTTCCATCAGACCATAAATCGGCACACAACCATTGCCGGAAATCCAAGCCTCAATGTACTGCAGCGCGACACGAATGTTATGTCGCATTCCCTGTTCGGTTCGCTCTCCCTCACAAGGTTGAAGTAACTGTTCGGCGGAGATCGGTGCGTCATGCTCACGCATGACGTCCAATTGATTGGGTTTACTGCCAAGTACCTCATCAAACACAGCCATGGCGGTATCCGCGAGGCCTGGGTGGGCAACCCAGGTTCCATCATGTCCGTTGGTTGCTTCCAGTCGCTTGTCCTGGTGAATTTTTTCCTGAACCTGACGATTCTGCGCTGCATCTTTTGCAGGAATGAAAGCAGCCATACCGCCCATCGCAAAAGCACCGCGTCGGTGACAAGTCCGAATCAGTAAGCGGGAATAAGCACTGAGAAAGGGTTTCTCCATCGTGACAACCTGACGATCAGGCAGCACGCGATCCGGATAATTTTTCAACGTTTTAATGTAGCTGAAAATATAATCCCACCGACCACAATTCAGACCGACAATATGTTCTTTCATCGCAAACAGAATTTCATCCATCTCAAACACTGCCGGTAGTGTTTCAATCAAAACGGTTGCTTTGATGGTGCCGGTATTAAGGCTGAAATAATCTTCAGTGAAATGAAAGACATCACTCCACCACTTGGCTTCCTGATGGCTTTGCAGCTTGGGAATATAGAAATAAGGGCCACTCCCTTTTTTCAGTAACGCTTGATAATTATTGAAAAAATAGAGCGCAAAATCGAATAAGGCACCGGGAATCGGCTGTTGATCAAAGGTGACATGCTTTTCCCGCAGGTGCAGACCGCGAACCCGGCATATTAACACCGCCGGATCATCACATAACTGATAAGACTTACCGCTTTCCGGTTGAACATAACTGATCGTGCCATTCACCGCATCCTGAAGATTAATCTGTCCTTCCAGCATCTTTGACCAAACCGGAGACATTGAATCTTCAAAGTCAGCCATAAACACTTTTACATTCGCATTCAATGCGTTAATTACCATTTTCCGCTCAGTCGGCCCGGTAATTTCAACCCGCCGATCCTGTAAATCTTGAGGAATTCCTAAAATTTTCCACTGTCCGTCGCGAATGGTCTGAGTTTCCGGTAAGAAGTGAGGCAGAGTCCCCTGATCAATGACTTTTTGGCGCTCGATACGACGTTGCAATAAGGTTGCAACATGAGGCGCAAAACGCGCACAAAGTTCGGCCAGAAAGAGCTGAGCTGCCGATGAGATAATATAAGACTGCGTTTCAGGCACACTGCCGAGAATGTTGAGTCGTTGCAGCACTTTTTGTTGCTCACAAGAGAGCGTTTGTTCATCAGCGAGTGGTTCCATCATTGCTTCCCTCTTCTTTTGATCCGATCATCCAATTACACATCAATTTCATTTGTAAATTTAAAACAACATCCAAATACCACTTAAATCCAATATTTTTACGTTGATGTTATTTACCATGTTCCAGAATGATCAATTTTTCAACTGTTCTCATACTAGACATAAGTCTTATTAAATCTAGATAAACTCTAGGAAATAAATAGATAAATGAAAAGACCGTTGCGCAGCAAAAAACAAAATTCGAAGTTTCATACTGTGAGAGAAATAAACCCGAAAAGTAATTTAATTTCGTAATTAAATTACCAAAATAAACCGTTATATAACCAAGTTATGGCAGGTTAGATTTTCAGGAGGGATAAGTGAGCCATTGATTTGACTCAAATTAATTAATCTTGTTATCCACAACGGCTTCACAGCCTTGTGTAAAATTGACATTGTGAATATTTTTGATTTTATGAAAGCTTCAATCGATAAGTACTGTAAAATTTTACAAAAAATCCCATTCAATCAATAGAAAACACCATGAAATAATGATTCCATGGTGTAAAAAACTGGTTAAGACTAACTGCTAAAGGAGTTCTGAAACGACTTCAGATAACTGATGAAAAACCTGACTACGTGAAGAGCTCGGGCGCCAGACCAAACCAATCAGACGAAATGCACTTTGGCCGGGCGGATCAACCACTACCAGATTTTGGTTATCCAGCAGACCGTGTTGAATCGCCATCTGCGGAATAAACGTTGTCCCCAACCCGTTCGCCACCATCTGCACCAGAGTGTGCAAGCTGGTTGCCATGAAAGGGTTAATCTTTTCTTTTTCCGTTAACTGGCAGGCCGACACAGCATGTTCTGTTAAACAATGCTCATTTTCTAACAGAAATACGGATTCATCGGGCAAATCATCATAACAAATCGGAACGGGAATCCGATCAGCCTGACTTTTACTGATAATCATGCGGAAGGGATCTTTACCGACAATCCGGCTTTCCATATTGCCGATATCAACCGGTAAAGCTAAAACCAGAACATCCAGTTCACCGTGACGCAACCCTTGCAGCAAATTGGTGGTGGTATCTTCGCGCAACAGTAAATGAAGCTTCGGGAAACGAATATTGACTTCTTGAACCAGATCGCCCAATAAGAACGGCGCAATCGTCGGAATACAGCCGACTCTGAGCTGGCCTTCCATGAGATCGCCCTGACAGAGTTTTCCCATTTCGATCAGGTCTTGCCCTTTTGCGAGCAATTCTCTGCCCTGATGAACCACCTGTTCTCCGGCATGTGTAAAGACTAACGGGCTCTTCTTGTCCTTCTTCTCATACAAAGGGCAACCGATGAGCTCTTCCAGTGTCTGAATGCCTTTACTCAATGTTGACTGACTGACAAAACAACGCTCGGCCGCTTCGCTGAAATGACGTGTTTCATACAGCGTTACCAAGTAATGAATTTGCTTTAAACTCGGCCATTTATTCATAAAATCATTAATATATGAGTGGAATCTGCATGAACATCAGCATATCCTAGTTCATCGTTTTTTTCGATAAACTTAATCTATTTATTTCGCTTTTTCCTATACTAGGATTTGTCTATAGTTGATCCGACACAAACATGGACCGGGCCGTTTTTTAACAGTCTGGAATTTTTCATATTATTAGGAGCAAAAAAAATGGTACTAGTTGGTCGTAAAGCCCCTGATTTTACTGCTGCTGCTGTTTTAGGTAACGGTGAAATTGTTGATGCATTCAACTTTGCAGAATTTACCAAAGGTAAAAAAGCTGTTGTTTTCTTCTATCCACTAGACTTTACATTCGTTTGCCCATCAGAGTTGATCGCATTCGACAAGCGCTTTGAAGATTTTCAAGCGAAAGGCGTTGAAGTGATCGGTGTCTCAATCGACTCTCAATTCTCACACAACGCATGGCGTAATACACCGGTAGACAAAGGCGGTATCGGTGAAGTGAAATATCCACTTGTTGCTGATGTCAAACACGAAATCGTCAAAGCATACGATGTTGAGCATCCAGAAGCTGGTGTTGCTTTCCGTGGTTCTTTCCTGATTGATGAAGAAGGCGTTGTTCGTCACCAAGTCATCAATGATCTGCCTCTGGGCCGTAACATTGATGAAATGCTGCGTATGGTTGACGCGCTGAACTTCCACCAGAAACACGGTGAAGTTTGTCCTGCACAGTGGGAAGAAGGTAAAGCCGGTATGAAAGAATCACCTGACGGTGTTGCCGCTTACCTGTCTGAGCACACAGCAGATCTAGATAAAAGATAATACAGACTAACCAGTTCTCAACACTGGTCAATGGTTGGATAATAAATAAAGAATGACTTACCCCAATCATGAAAAAGTAAAGTCGATATACAAAACCGGAGCCTTGCTCCGGTTTTTTTATGTGTCAGGATCGGTTTTTAACACATCATCGAGAGACTGATCGCCCAGATGGCGGACATCTTTGCCTTTCACAAAGTAGATAATGTATTCACAAATATTCTGGCAACGATCCCCGACGCGTTCAATCGCACGGGCAGACCACATCACTTGCAGAATATGCGGAATATTTTTGGTATCTTCCATCATATAGGTCATCAACTGGCGAATGACCGCTTCGTATTCTGAATCGAGCCGATCATCGAGTTTGTGAACCTGGGCCGCAGCCTCAACATCCATCCGGGCAAATGCATCCAACACTTGGTGTAGCATAGCGATAGCTTGGCGACATAAAGGTTCCAGAGACACCTGAAACCGGCGCTCTTTTGAAGCCGGACTCTCAATCGCAACGTGGGCCATTCTGGTCGCGACGTCACCAATCCGCTCCAAATCCGTAATGGTCTTGATAATGGCAATAATCAGGCGCAAATCTTTTGCGGTTGGCTGCCTCTTCGCAATAATCCGGGTACAGGCATCATCAATCGCAACCTCCATTGCATTAACCTTGTGATCATCGCGGATCACCTGACGAGCCAGTTCCAGATCTTGCTTATGCAATGCTTGCATGGCATAAGATAATTGCTGCTCGACTAATCCGCCCATTGTCAGGACATGTGTCCGGATCGCTTCAAGCTCAGCGTTGAACTGCCCGGATATGTGGCGACCAAACTGCATAATGCCTCTCTTCAATTGTATCGTCTAATGACAAACGGTTATCCGTAACGCCCGGTAATATAGTCTTCAGTCTGTTTTTTCACTGGCGATGTAAAAATGGTATCCGTATCTGCATATTCAACCAGCTTACCCATGTGAATGAAGGCCGTGTGATCACTGACGCGTGCGGCCTGTTGCATGTTGTGCGTGACGATTACCACCGTATATTTGGTCTTAAGATCATTGATCAGCTCTTCGATCGTCAGCGTTGAAATCGGGTCAAGCGCCGATGTCGGTTCATCCAATAACAGAATTTCCGGTTCGATCGCAATCGCCCGGGCAATCACCAGACGCTGTTGCTGACCGCCCGACAAACCAAATGCATTTTCATGTAAACGATGCTTCACTTCTTCCCACAGTGCTGCTGCCCGTAATGAGCGCTCAACCGCATCATCCAGTGTCCGGGCATTGCGCACACCTTGCAAGCGCAACCCATAAATCACATTCTCATAAATTGATTTCGGAAACGGGTTCGGACGCTGAAACACCATACCGACGCGTCGGCGCAGGGTGGCAACATCGACCGATGGCGCATAAATATCCTGACCATGCAATGTAACTTTTCCTTCAACCCGACACCCTTCAACCAAATCATTCATCCGGTTCATACAACGCAATAACGTTGACTTACCACATCCGGAAGGGCCAATAAAAGCCGTCACTTGCCCTTTGGGAATCCGCATTGAAATATGACTGAGTGCAAGAGTCCCCTGATAAAACAGGCTGAGATCATCAATCTCAATCGCAGTCTGTTGATCGCTGAGATGATTGACATCAATGGTTGGCTGGAACCCCAGCGTATGATTCAAAGGTAACATGATTAATCCTGTCCCATTGTTCTGTATTTCTCCCGCAGATTATTCCGGATACCAATCGCTGTCAGATTCAGTGCAACAATCACGGCAACCAGTAAGAATGAGGTCGCGAATACCAGCGGCCGTGCAGCCTCGATATTACTGGTCTGAAAGCCGACATCATAAATGTGGAATCCCAGATGCATAAATTTTCGTTCCAAGTGGATAAATGGAAACTCATTATCGACCGGAAGACGAGATGCCATTTTCACCACCCCGACCAACATTAACGGAGCCACTTCCCCGGCAGCTCTGGCAACAGCCAGAATCAACCCGGTGATCATTGCCGGCGTTGCCATCGGCAAAACCACCCGCCAGATGGTTTCAAATTGGGTGGCTCCCAGCGCCAACGACCCATGACGAACAGAGAGTGGAATTCGGCTTAACCCTTCTTCTGTCGCGACAATCACAACCGGTAATGTGAGCACAGCTAACGTCAAGGCTGACCACAGTAGTCCGGGGGTACCAAACGTCGGCGCAGGCAAACGCTCGGCATAAAACAACGAATCAATGGTGCCACCAATGGTATAGACAAAAAAACCGAGTCCGAACACACCATAAACAATGGAAGGTACACCAGCCAAATTCATCACCGCGACACGGATCAGATGGGTTAATGTATTTTCACCGGCATACTCATGTAAATAGATCGCAGCCACCACACCAAGCGGCATCACGATAACAGACATGATAATCACCAGTAAAATAGTGCCAAAAATCGCAGGGAATACTCCACCTTCCGAATTCGATTCTCTGGGATCATCAGCGACGAAATGCCACACCTGTTTACCCCAGTGAGCGATTTTTTCCGGCAAGGACATATCGTTGGGATACCAGATATGCAAGATCTGACTCACCGGTATGCGAATGGTATCTCCCCGCATATCGACCACCAGCAAAGCTTGTTGTCTGAGCTGCTCACGCAACGCATCCAAAGTCTGAGAAACCGCAGTTAACTTCTGCTCGAGTGCTGATTTTTGCTGATCATATTGTGTCAGATAAGCAGCATCGAGCTGATGGTTCAGTTCACGCTTGCGTTTCTCTAAACGCAGTTTTTCCAGCTGCTGATTCCACACCTGCACTTTGTCACGCATCAGGGTTTGAATCTGTTGGTGAACCTGTTCAGATTCAACCAATCCGGCTTGCAGGGCTATATCAGTATTATCCGCCACCACACCATCCGCGAGCTGATAACCAACTGGCTTGCCAAAAAACTGCCCGTCCCGGGTTCGATCAATCACAGCCCAGCCTCGTGGCACAGAGGGTTCAGAGAGCTGACTCTTGAGAACTGATACAAAATCTGACGGATAAATATCGCGGTTCGCGATCTTAATATGCAAACGAGTAATCGAGTCCCCTTCTTTGACAGTCTTACCGTTCTTGAGCGAGGACAAATGGGAGGCCAGCACTTCATCTTGATCATAAAGTTGACCAATCAGACGCTCACCTGACGATGTCTGCCATGATAATAAAGGGGTCGGCCAGAAATAAGTTAACCCTTTCCAGCCAATCAGCAGCAATAGCCCTAATACAGCGAGTAAACTGAAACTCACCGCCCCGCCTGTCAGCCATATCCACGGAGAGCCGGACTTTATCCAATTCACCATTTAATCTTGTCCTAACATCACAATGCCCGATACTTTTCTCGCAGGCGCAATCGAATCCACTCCGCCAACGCATTGACTAAAAACGTAAAGATAAACAACAGCAGTGCCCCTAAAAACAACAACCGATACTGACTACTACCGACTTCTGCTTCCGGTAATTCCACTGCAATGGTCGCGGCAAGCGTGCGCATTCCTTCAAAAATATTCCAGTCCATAATCGGCGTGTTGCCGGTAGCCATCAGCACGATCATGGTTTCACCAACCGCGCGTCCCAGCCCCATCATAATCGCAGAAAAAATGCCCGGGCTTGCAGTCAGTAACACAACATGCGTCAGGGTTTGCCAAGGGGTTGCCCCCAATGCCAGCGAACCATCGGAAAGGTGCTTCGGCACAGAGAAAATCGCATCTTCAGCGATGGTAAAAATCGTCGGAATCACCGCAAACCCCATCGCAATCCCAACCACTAACGCATTGCGTTGATTAAAGTCGATGCCGTATTGCGCCAGAAAGACCCGGATATCCCCATCAAACAGCCAGGTCTCAAGGTTAAAACCGACCGGCAGCATCAGCGCCATCACACCGGCCAATACCGGTACTAAAATCGCAGCGTGCCAGCCACGCTGTACCGTTCTGCGCCAGCGATCCGGTGAAAAATGCCATATCAGACCGAATACAATCGTCGATAACGGCAATAGAATGATCATGACTACCGCAGCGACCAGATGCTGCTCTAAAATTGGAGCCAGCCACAGCCCCGCCAGAAAGCCGATGATCACGGTTGGTAATGCTTCCATCAGTTCAATGGTCGGCTTCACCTTACGTCGCATCCGGGCAGACATAAAATAAGCGGTATAAATCGCCGCTAAAATTGCCATCGGCACAGCAAAAATCATTGCATACAGTGCAGCTTTAATGGTGCCGAAAACAATAGGCACCAAACTAAACTTCGGCTCGAAACTATCCGACGCGGATGTGGATTGCCAGACATAGTCCGGTTGCGGATAATTTTCGTACCATAATTTCTGCCACAACGCAGAGAATGAGATCTCCGGATATCCGAGATCAACATGAGCCAGATTCAGTTGCCCTTGACGGTATGCGACCAGATATTTTTCATTTTCAGACAAAGCCACCCGCTCCGGAGACTGCTCAAACATCTTTTGCGCCAAAACCAGCTTATGATTCGTCGCCTGATAATTACGCACCTGTCCTGTGTGATGAAATGAGAAAAACCCCTGATGATAAGCATCCGTAACAATAAAACTCGTCTGCTCACCGGTGTTGAATGCACGAATCGGCGTGAACTGTCTTTTTTGATCCCGAATGACATCAAACCATTGGGTAACAACCCCTTGTTGATCACGCACTAATAATGAGTCACCACCGGGCAATAAAACCATTTGGACGATCGTTCGGTGGGTATCACCTCGGGTCAGATCAACCACCTCTCTGACCTGATATGTCTGACCATTACGGGTTGCAATGACAAGATGCCCACCTTCGCGGACATACAGCATCTGACCATCGGGGGACAATAATAACGCGTCAGCCGCAATCGGCTCAGGAAAATGAAAGGCATTCACTTGCGCTGAATGCCGGGACCATGACAAAACCGTGAGTGTGTCGTTTTGAGCGGCAAATGCGATCGTTACGGCCTGTGCTGATACAGCAAACGTCAATCGACGGACATGCTCCGGAATATCGGCACGCAGTGATGAAGGCAGTTTGAGTTGTTCAAAATTCGGGATGAAAACCTTCTCGCCACCACGAAGCCGGTAAGTAAATTGAGGCCGGCCAATCACCAGTTGTTTATCAGCACCGAGTGCCGCAAACCAATGCCCGACCACAGCACTCTGCTTGGGCACGAAATCAATTTGTTGCTGCCAAAGCGGTGACTGTGCTGTTTTTTGTGTCGACCAGAACGTCATTTTCCCGAGATGATCCAGCATAAAAACATGTTGACCATATTCATCAACAGTAAGTTGGAGCGGGCTCTGGCCGGAAGCAGAAACACTTGGATGAATAGAAGATGTCTTGATTTCAGCACCGAAAAACAGCGGAAAAGCCACCCAAATCAGATACACGAAGATTAGGATCAAAGCCCCAAGCACACTGACACCACCAGCACTAACGGTAAAACGAATCAGTCGATCTTTAACAAGACGCTGTTTATCCGCTGCTTTGAGAGAAAACTGAGGGTATGACATGTTTGTCCTAATGAATCTGACCTATATATACCAATGACATAGACAGAGAATATATCCGCCTTCCGACCTGTGACAGACTCACAAGGCACCGAGCTTCGCTATCTCCGACCCATAAGCATATGTCAATGACGTGACATTTATATTACAACAAGCGCTAACCACCTGAAATAACAAGTGACATACAAGCCCGATTTTATGATTGATTCATCGTTATTTTCCTGTCTATTTCCAACCCTCACACAAGTAAATCACCAAATGTCTTATATACTTTGAAATAAAAAACTTTGAAATAAAAATGTAACACAAAACACCTAACTTTCTTTTTTATTACTGATAGTTATGTTGGCTTGGTGTGAAATAAACCACGAGTTGCATATATATTACCGACTATTATCTTACAGAGAATCGGTCGTTATGACCGATCGCCACTGAATGTATCATCCCGGTTTGCATGAAAGGTCTGATTGTATGAGTGCTGAGAAGTTATATATTGAAAAAGAATTAAGCTGGTTATCTTTTAATGAACGGGTTCTTCAGGAAGCTGCGGATAAATCAGTACCACTCATTGAACGGATTCGTTTTCTGGGCATTTTTTCCAACAATTTGGATGAATTCTATAAAGTGCGCTTTGCCGATGTAAAACGGCGAATTCTGATTGACCGGGAGCATGGCGGCAATAGTACATACAAGCACTTGCTCTCCAAAATGCAAAGCAAGGCACTCAAACTCAATCTGGAATTCGAAGAACTGTATAATGAGCTGATTAAGGAAATGGCTCGCCGGCGAATTTTTTTAGTCAATGAAACTCAGCTGGATGAATTTCAGGGGAAATGGGTCAGAAAATATTTTAAAAATGAAGTGATTCAGCACATCACGCCTTGGCTGCTCAATGAAGAAGCGGACATGCTGCAATTTCTCAAAGATGAATACGCTTATATTGCCGTCGAGCTGAAAACCAATGAACAGACTCACTATGCGCTGATTGAAATTCCGACCAATCATCTGCCCCGGTTTATTATGGTGCCGGAGCAAAAAGGTAAACAGCGCAAAACAATCATGTTACTGGATAATATTATCCGCTATTGTCTGGATGATATTTTCAGAGGGTTCTTCGAGTATGAGCAACTCAATGGTTATGCAATCAAGATGACCCGGGATGCCGAATATGACCTTAGTCATGAGGTGGAACACAGCCTGCTGGAACAGATGTCGGAAGGTCTCAGCCAACGGTTAACCGCCATGCCGGTACGCTTTGTTTATGAAAATACCATGCCGAAAGAGATGTTGCAGTTTCTGTGCGATAAACTCAAAATTTCCAGTTATGATAGTCTGCTGCCCGGAGGCCGGTATCATAATTTCAGAGATTTTATCTCGTTCCCGAATGTCGGGCGCAACTACTTAGAAAACAAACCGATGCCTCCCATCAAGTGCGCTGACTTTTTGGGTTTCGCCAACAGTTTTGATGCCATCAGAGAACAGGATATTCTGCTCTATTACCCTTACCACACCTTCGAGCATATTACCGAGCTGGTCAGGCAAGCGTCATTTGATCCCAAGGTTCTGAATATCAAAATTAATATCTATCGCGTCGCAAAAGATTCAAAATTGATGCATTCGCTGATCCATGCCGTAATGAATGGTAAGCAAGTGACAGTTGTGGTTGAGCTACAGGCCCGTTTCGATGAAGAGGCGAATATTGAGTGGTCCAGAATCCTGACAGAAGCCGGTGTGCACGTCATTTTTGGCGCCCCGGGGCTCAAGATCCACTCAAAACTGTTATTGATCTCCCGAAAAGAGGAAGAAGAAATCATCCGTTACGCACACATCGGTACCGGTAACTTCCATGAAAAAACCGCTCGAATTTATACTGACTTTTCCCTGTTAACCGCAGATCCGGAAATTACCAACGAAGTGCGCAGTGTATTTGACTACATTGAAAATCCATACCGGCCAGTCAAATTCCACCACTTGATTGTATCGCCCCGGAACTCTCGCTCGCGTCTCAATGAATTGTTGGACAATGAAATTGCAAATGCCAGAGCCAATAAGAAAGCTGCCATTACCTTGAAAGTCAACAATCTGGTTGATCGAGATCTCAATAACAAACTTTACGAAGCCAGTGCTGCCGGGGTTAAGATCAAAATGATCATTCGGGGCATGTGTTCTCTGGTACCGGGCATAGAAGGCATCAGTGACAACATCCAGATCATTAGTATCGTTGATCGGTTTTTGGAGCATCCTCGTGTCATCATTACCCACAATGACGGGGATCCGCTGGTTTATATTTCTTCCGCGGACTGGATGACACGTAATATCGATCACCGGATTGAAGTTGCCACACCCATTCGTGACGAGCGCCTGAAAAAACGGATTATTGACATTATCGACATTCACTTTACTGATACGGTAAAAGCGCGCTGGATAGACAAAGAGATGAGTAACCGATATGTTAACCGGGGTAATCGCAAGAAGATACGTTCTCAGATAGCAATTTACGATTACCTGAAAAATGTCGAAAAACAAACGCGTAAGCAAAAATCAATAGAAGTAAAGTCTCATGAAAACACCCGATGAACCCCGACATATCGCTGCAATTGATTTAGGTTCAAACAGTTTCCACATGGTCGTCGCGCAAGTCATCGATCAAGATCTTCAACTGGTCAGCCGCCATAAACAGCGCGTCCGGCTGGCATCAGGATTGGACGACAATAAAAAGCTCGATGCCGAAGCAATGACCCGCGGGTTGGATTGCCTTGCAATGTTTGCTGAACGCATTCAGGGCTTCGCGCCTGAAAATGTTCGTATCGCGGCAACTCATACCTTACGACAGGCAGCCAATGCTCAGAAGTTCATTGAACGTGCCCGGGCCATTCTGCCCTACCCGATAGAAGTGATTCCCGGTATGGAAGAAGGCCGACTGATTTATCTGGGCGTAGCTCATACCCAACCACAATCGGACTCCATGCTTGTCGTTGATATTGGTGGCGGGAGTACGGAAATGGTGATAGGTCAGGGATTCGAAGCACAGCTCGTCAATAGTCTTCAGATGGGATGTGTCAGTTACAATCAGCGTTTCTTCTCCCAAGGAAAACTCTCCAAAAAGCGGTTTTCCCAAGCATTCGTGGCCGCGCAACAAAAGCTGGAATCGGTCGCCCGGCAGTATCGCAAAAAAGGCTGGCAAAGTGCATTTGGCTCGTCAGGAACCATCAAAGCAGTCCGGGAAGTGTTGATCGGGATTGGTTATGACGATGGCATCATCACAATCGAGCGACTGGAAAACCTGATCGACAAGCTCTGTGAAAAAACACAAATTGAAGACTTAGATATCAAGGGACTCAATGACGAAAGAAAACCAGTATTTGCCGCAGGCGTTGCAATTCTTTATGCCATTTTAAAAGATCTGAATATCAAAGAGATGCATTTTTCACAAGGTGCACTCAGAGAAGGTCTGTTGTATGAAATGGAAGACCGCTTTAAGTGCTCGGATATTCGTCTGAGAACAACAGAGAGTCTCGCTCAGAAACACCGTGTTGATCTGGAGCATGCCGCTAAAATCAAAGGATTAGCACGGCAATTTTTTGAGCAGATCCATCAAGGCGGCGATCTTTCAGCTCAGGAACATGAGTTGGTCGATTTGCTGGAATGGAGTGCGCTGTTACACGAGGTTGGTTTGAGTATTAGCCTGCAAGGATACCACCGTCATTCTGAATATATTCTGCGCTATACCAATATGCCGGGGTTTAACAGCGAGCAACAATTGGTACTCTCAACATTAGCCCGCTTCCAGAGAAAGGCTTTAAAGCTCAACGAAATGCCGGATTTCACTCTCTACAAGAAAAAACAGATCGTCCGGCTGATCCGTATTCTCAGGCTGGCGATCGTTCTGAACGGACAAAGAAGTGATGATTTACTTCCGGAAATATTTCTGACGGCAGATGACAACGTCTGGACGCTCTCCAGCCATGATCCCGAATGGCTGGAGAACAATAAACTGCTTCATGCCGATCTACTCAGCGAGCAACAATACTGGGAAAATATCGGTTGGACATTGAGCTTTTAAAGACTCCGACGGTATATGAAAAACGAAAAACGATGGCAGTATTGAAATGTCATCGTTTTTTGTATCGATTGAATCAACCAGCTCAATTGAATAAACCGACTTTCGCCAGTTCTTGCTCAGCGATTTTTGGCGACACCGGGACATACCCATCTTTAGCGACTAACACCTGCCCTTCCTGAGAAAAAATAAATCGGATGAACGCTTCCTCAACCGGCGAGAGTGGCCGTTCCGGATTCTTATTAATATAGATATAGAGATAGCGTGATAACGGGTAATCTCCGGATAAAATATTATCCCGGCTGGGGAAAGTATAATCGCTTCCCTGTCGGGATATCGGTATCAAACGAACCCCGGAAACCGAATAGCCAATGCCGGAATAACCGATAGCATTCATCGACGAGGCAACCGACTGTACCACAGAAGCTGAACCGGGCTGCTCATTGACTCTCGGGCTGAAATCGCCGCCACACAGGGCGTGATTTTTAAAATAGCCGTAAGTCCCTGACACCGAATTACGGCCAAATAACTGAATCGCGCGTCGCGCCCAGCTCGCCTGTATGCCTAACTGTGACCAGCGCGTCAGATGCTGAGTCTCCCCGCATCGCAGCGTGGTCGAAAACATCGCGTCGATCTGCTCAAAGCTGAGCCCCTGAATGGGGTTGTCCTGCCGGACAAAAATACCGATGGCATCAATCGCCACACGTAAAGCCGTTGGTTGATAACCATATGCTTGTTCGAATGCGCTGACTTCCCGGTGCCTCATCACACGACTCATCGGCCCTAATTGTGCCGTTCCCTGAGTCAATGCCGGCGGTGCCGTCGAAGAGCCGGACGCCTGAACTTGGATATTGATATTCGGATAGTAAGCCTGAAAAGCTTCCACCCACAAAGACATGACACCGGCCAGTGTATCGGACCCCACAGACAACAGACTGCCGGAGACACCAACCTGCTTGTGGTACTGAGGCAACGACTCGGGTAATGCTGCGGCTTGAAGCGACCAACCACTCCACCAACAGATCATAAAACCCCATAACCAGCGTTTGAACTGACTCATGACTGAACAACCAGACGTTTGGGTAATACAAAAGAGAACCGGCTTCCGACACCAACTTCACTATGGATATCAAGATGTGAGTCATGGTGAGAGAGCGCATGTTTCACGATTGCCAGCCCGAGCCCGCTGCCACCGGTATCACGGGAACGTGCTTTATCAACCCGGTAAAACCGTTCCGTCAGACGATGTAAGTGCTGCGGAGCAATTCCTTCCCCTGAATCTTCAACTTCCAGGCATGCGCCCTGATAACTGCTATACCAGCGCACACGAATCTCTGCCTTGGGCGGGGTGTATTTCACCGCATTATAAACCAGATTAGAGACCGCGCTTCTGAGCTGATCTTCATCCCCCAAAACTTTCAGGGTTTGATCCACTTCAAAATGTAACTGATGCTGATTGTCGCCGCTAAGACTCATCGCCTCTTTTTCGAGAACCTTGAGCATCGCCGGAATATCAACCACCTCATCCAGCTCATGCATCGGTGCCGCTTCGATCTTCGATAACGTCAGTAACTGATTGACCAAACTGTTCATCCGGCTCAACTGCTCAGTCATGACCTGATGCGCCTTCTCCCACATCGGGCCGCCCAGCATATCCGGGTCTTCAGTCATCTCCAGATACCCTTGGAGAACGGTCATTGGCGTCCGTAGCTCATGGGAGACATTGGCAAAAAAGTTTCTCCGCATACCTTCCAGCTGTTTCAACTGAGTCACATCGCGCACCACCAATAAATGCTCGCCTTTAGTGTAAGGCACGATTCGCAACTCCAACATGCGATCAACATTCAGCGGTGAGTGAATTTCCAGTGGTTCGGTAAAATCATTCTTTTCAAGATATTTAATAAAATCGGGAGCCCGCAAAAGATTGGATATTGGCTGACCTTCATCCTCCGGCCAACGAAACCCCAGCAGGTTCTGAGCCAGACGGTTACACCAGACGATATTCCCTTCATCACGAAAAACGACCACACCATCAGGCAACGATTCGGCACCATTGCGAAAACGGCGGATCAGGTTGGTCAACTCTTTGCGTTTTTTACGCTGATGCTGTTGCAGGTGATAGATGCCGTTAAACAGATATTCCCACTGCCCTTTGCCGGATGGCGGCCCTAAACGACGCTCATCCCACAGCCAGGCAGAAAGACGGACTTGATTTCCCAGATGCCAGAGTAGTTGAATGGCAGTTGCGATCAGTAGCAACCAAGGCATGTAGCCAAAGATCCAACCGACAAGTAACCAAGGACAGTAAAAAAAAGCCAGCCCCCAAGCCAGCCTTTTCCAAGTTAGACGTTCGACCATCTCACTCCTCTACAATTCTTCAACCGAGCAATCATCAGTTATGCTTTCGTTGAAAAACGATATCCGGCACCGCGAACCGTCTGCACTAATTTATCGTGTCCGGCATCTTCCAGTGCTTTTCTCAAGCGACGAATATGAACATCCACCGTCCGGTCTTCGACATAAACATTCGTTCCCCAGACATTATTCAATAACTGTTCACGGCTATAGACCCGCTCTTGATGTGTCATGAAGAAATGCAGTAGCTTAAATTCTGTCGGCCCCATGTCCAGCGCTTTGTCATTGGCCGTCACCCGATGAGATACCGGATCAAGCTTGAGCCCCTGTACATCAATCACATCTTCCAATGCTGTCGGAGTGACGCGACGAATCACCGCTTTGAGCCGGGCGACTAACTCTTTCGGAGAAAAGGGTTTGGTAATGTAATCATCAGCACCGACTTCGAGCCCCCGGACTTTATCTTCTTCTTCACCGCGGGCCGTCAACATTACGACCGGAATATTTCGAGTCAACTCTTCTCGTTTCATATGCTTGATAAAATTAATGCCACTTCCTCCGGGAAGCATCCAATCAAGTAAAACAAGATCAGGGAAAGGTTCTGCGAGTTTGTTAATTGCGGTCTCATAATCTTCAGCTTCAACCGCCTGATAACCTTTTTGTTCAAGCACAAAGCATAACATTTCGCGAATGGGTGCTTCGTCCTCAACCACAAGAATCCTTCTGGACATATCCGATTAGCCTTTGTTTGTTTTTCTATCAACGCTCTGCATTATTAAAAATAATTATGACACTTTTGTGACCTTTGAAAACAAATTTTCACATAACTTTCGTCGCAAGTTCACAGATAAGTGCTGTGCCGCGACACCTTCCTCATTGATGTTTATCGAAAATATTTATGTCGTCACAACAGGGGCACCGCATTCCAAAAGTTAACCAGTGCCAGAGATTGCAAATCGACTGAGACATTTATCGGCTTTTCGCCTATGATGTTTGCCCTTGATTATGGGACAAGAGAGACTTTATGTGGTTTAAAAACTGTATGGTTTATCGTGTAAACCGCGATATCCGCTTCAATGCCGATCAACTGGAAAAACAACTTCATGAATTCCGCTTTACACCGTGCGGCAGTCAGGATAAGCAGAAATTCGGCTGGACAAGTGTGATGGGAAAAGATGGTGATATGCTGACCCATGTTTCTGAAGACCGCATCCTTGTATGTGCCAGAAAAGAAGAAAAGCTCTTGCCAGCCTCCGTGATTCAAGATTCTCTTGCGAGTAAGGTAGAAACGCTGGAAGCGGAAGAAGGCCGCCCCATCAAAAAGAAAGAAAAAGATACGCTCAAAGAAGATATCATCATTGACCTGCTCCCCCGTGCGTTTAGCAAAAGCCAATATACCTATTTGTTGATTTTGCCTTCACTGGGGTTAATCGTGGTCGATGCAGGCAGTTATAAAAAAGCCGAAGAGGTGATCGCCTTGCTGCGTAAAACCATGGGCAGTCTGCCGGTGATTCCGGCTATTCCGCAAAATGCTGTCGAAACGACGCTCACCGAGTGGGTTCAGGGCGGAGAGTTACCGGCAGGTTTTCAATTGCAAGATGAAGCCGAACTCAAATCCTTACTGGAAGATGGTGCCGTCGTGCGCTGTAAAAAACAGGATCTGACCAGTGACGAAATTATGAGTCACATCACTGCCAATAAAGTGGTGACCAAGCTGGCACTCAGCTGGCAAGAACGAATCACGTTCGTACTGGCTGACGATGCAAGCCTGAAAAGAGTCCAATACAGCGATGATTTGAAAGATCACAACGAAGATATTCCCCGCGAAGATCGTGCCGCTCGCTTCGATGCGGATTTCTCATTGATGTGCGGTGAGCTCAGTGCTTTTCTGCCGAACCTGTTTGAAGCATTAGGTGGCTTGCCTGAAGCCGAGTAACACTGATTTGACTCACACTTCATGATTGAAAAGCCAGAAGTTGGTTCCCCGACTTCTGGCTTTGATTTTTCCGACACTATCCATGCGGTCATGTCACCATTTTCAATCACCTCGCGTTCCTCCGGAATTTACCGCGAAATCCTCGAAACAAAGCTAGGATCACAACTTGTTTTGACGTAAAATTCGCCCCCTCCGATACCATCAGGTGGTATCGGCCTGACTTGTGATCAGATTTGGAATAGAAGCAATGACAACAGAAAAAACATTCGTACCAGAACTCCTTTCCCCGGCTGGTAGCCTCAAAAATATGCGTTACGCGTTTGCATATGGTGCCGATGCGGTCTATGCAGGGCAGCCACGATACAGCCTGCGGGTTCGTAACAATGAATTTAATCATGAAAACCTGAAAATCGGCATCGATGAAGCCCATGCTCAGGGCAAGCAGTTTTATGTGGTGTGTAATATTCAGCCGCACAACTCAAAGCTGAAGACGTTTATCCGCGACTTGAAACCCGTCATCGATATGGGGCCGGACGCGCTGATTATGTCAGATCCGGGGCTGATGATGATGGTCCGGGAAGCTTTCCCTGAAATGCCAATTCACTTATCGGTTCAGGCAAATGCCGTTAACTGGGCAACCGTTAAGTTCTGGTCGATGCACGGCGTCACTCGGGTGATTCTCTCCCGTGAACTTTCGCTGGAAGAGATTGAAGAAATCAGGGAAAAATGTCCGGATACTGAGATCGAGATCTTTGTTCACGGTGCACTTTGTATGGCGTATTCCGGCCGTTGCCTCCTGTCCGGATACATCAACAAACGCGATCCGAATCAGGGAACATGTACCAATGCCTGTCGTTGGGAATACAAAGTCGAAAAAGGTACGGAAGACGAAGCCGGCCAAATTGTCGAGCAATTTGATCCCAATGCACCACAAGCCATCGAAGTGAAAAATGAGCGCCCTGAAACCACTATTGGTGCCGGCAAACCGACTGACGATGTGGTGTTACTGTCTGAGAGCCACCGCCCGGATGAGAAAATGGCGGCTTTTGAAGATGAGCACGGCACCTATATCATGAACTCAAAAGATCTGCGTGCTGTCCAGCATGTTGAGCGCCTCACCAAAATGGGCGTTCATTCCCTGAAGATCGAAGGCCGGACAAAGTCATTCTATTATTGTGCCCGGACGGCTCAGGTGTATCGTAAAGCGATCGATGACGCTGTCGCAGGCAAGCCTTTTGATGAAACACTCATGGGAACTCTGGAGAGTCTGGCTCACCGGGGCTATACCGAAGGTTTCTTGCGTCGTCATACCCATGATGCTTACCAAAATTATGACTATGGATATTCAGTATCGGATAGTCAGCAGTTTGTGGGTGAGTTCACCGGTAAACGTCGTGGTGACTTGGTTGAGGTTGAGGTGAAAAACAAGTTCTGTCTGGGTGACAGTCTGGAACTGATGACACCACGAGGGAATATTGTGTTCACGCTCGAAGCGATGGAAAACCGTAAAGGTGAAACCATTGATGACGCGAAAGGAAACGGTCATTTCGTCTATATTCCTGTACCTGAAGACGTCAAACTCGATTATGCATTACTGATGCGCAATCTGAACGTTGGTCAGGATACCCGTAACCCGACAGGCAAGTAATATGGCTCTTTTGATCACCAGTAAATGTACCAATTGCGATATGTGCGAACCTGAGTGTCCGAACAATGCAATTTCATTTGGTGAACATCTTTATGAAATCAATCCGGATCTGTGTACTGAGTGTAAGGGACATTATGATCAGCCGACTTGTCAGTCGGTTTGTCCGATCAGCAATTGCATCATCACCGATCCGAATCATATTGAAACAGAAGATGAACTGCTGGAAAAATTTGTCATTATTCAAGGGCTGACCTGATAATTCAGCCTACTATCTTTGTGTGGAATGACACTTTGTGTGAAATGACAGCCATCAGCTTGTTCACGAAAAAGCCCAATTTTAAATTGTAATGCCGCTCGCTTAACAGCGAGCGACTCTTTTCTTATAGGGATAACGAGGGGCTTTGTAGAGTACCTGTCTTGGTATCGGTTTGCGTTTTCTCTTCTCTGGTAAGATGAACCGTTTGCCATTCTCTCTCAGGTTTTGAAGTTTCTTTGGTACCGTCCCTGGTGTACGGCCAGAACACCATAAAAACTCATCTTGTATCAGTCTTAGCGCATTGATAAAGCTAATTCTGAGTGGTTCCACACCGTAATACTCTGCCATCCTTTTCATTTCTAAGCGGACAAGATTGTAAGAGATAAAAACTCCCCAGAGCTCTTGATAAATCCCTTCCGCTTTCTGACTTCTAAGAACAGTAGTGTTGTCCAGTTGATTCTGTTTCAGCTCACCGTAGCTTTGCTCAATTTCCCAGCGTTCCCAGTATACTTTGACAATCTCCTTCAATGGATAGGTTTCCGGGCATTCCATTGATGTGATGAAGCCTTTGATTTCTCCTTTTGGCTCAGGAATGAGTACCAAGCGAGCTTGCCAGTTTTGTCCCAGATGAGGATATTCTTTTTGAGCTTGAGGAGAGACTGGCATTTTGATGAGTTTGTCATAGGGAGAGTACTCCTCCAGAACCTCATATCTGAACTTACTCTTGATTGGTGTCAGCCAATGGATATTCTTGCCAGCTCCGCGCCATGATTGGAAAAGCTCCGCTGATAAGAAACCACGATCAAAAAGAGTGAGTGAGTTATCTGGCGCAGAGCCAACAAGTTGCTGAGCGTAAGATATTTCACTATTGGTTATCGGGCCAAAAGCCACATCGGATACCAAATGAGTTCGGGTAGACGTTAATGTGACGGCTAATACAGAAGGGAATGTGGATGTGGCACTTCTATAGCCAAATTGTTGATTATCTTTTGTTTCAGGCACCCTGAATTGAGTTCCGTCTACACTCAAAACCTTCAGCCCACAAACTGAGGTCGCGGTATCTTCTTTTTCCCACTCAGTCGCGGTGGTATGGAATAAGTAACGTAATGGTTCAAAACCGATACGCTGCCTTGCTTTCACAATACTGCTAGTCGCAAGAGGGGGAAGTTCCCCCTTTGAATCAGGAAAGGCCAGTTCAAGCTTATCGCAGACGTCGCTGATAGAGTGGTTTCTCATTAGCCCAATCCCCAACACCAGCCAAACGGCTTGTTCCGCAGGAAATCTTCGTTTTCTAACCGCAGCACGGCCAGTTTGCTTTACTGCTTCACAAATCCATTCAATAGGAATATTTTTCTGAAATGAATCGATTGATTCAGGGTAATGAAATTCAGCTGCGATTTGTAACTCGCGAGAAAATTCAGACATAAAAAACGGCCTCAGAAATTACTCTGAGACCGATTATGAGGCCACTCTAGGATCATTCAAGTTTTCTTAAACGATCGGCATTAAATTTTAAATTGGGCTTTTTTATTGTTTGTCCCGACCTAAAATAGGTTGGCTGCTATTTTTTTGCTAATCCTTTACTGTTCAGGTAATCCCGAATATAAGGTCGTTGCTCTTTACTGAGTTTAGTTGTGACTTGATCGGACCATGCTTGCTGCTTCGTATTGGATGAACGCTGCTGATAATACTTTTCCATCTGCTGGTCATATTCCGTAATCATCGCCAGATCTAGTGGCTGATAGCAGTTCTCATGAACAATCACTTCGGGGCTCAGGCGTGGTTTCAGTTCCGGATCCTGAGCCGGATATCCCAAACACATACCAAACAAAATTGCGGTATATTGCGGTAACCCCAGCAATTCATCGACTTCTTTCGGTGCATTGCGCAATCCACCAATATAAACGCCACCCAAGCCCATCGATTCTGCTGCCAGCAAGCAGTTCTGCGCCATAATCCCGGCATCTATCGCACCAATCAAGGTGAGCTCCGTATGTTCTAACTGAACATCTGGATTCAGCGAAGCATGACGTTGATAATCGATGCAAAACACTAAAAATTCTGCCGCACTGGCAACATAGGATTGATTACCCGCCAGTTCAGCTAAGACTCGTCGCTTCTCCTGATCCGTAACTCGAATGATAGAGACGGTTTGTAACAAACTTGAAGAAGACGCTGCAATCCCAGAAGCAATAATGGTATCCATCTGCTCTGTTGTCAGCGGTCTCTCTTCAAAGGAACGAATCGAGCGATGTCCCCGAATCGTTTCAATAACTGGATTCATTTTAAACTTGTCTCCATTGTATCAATCAATAATGTTGAGCATTATCATAATAATCTTTCTGGGAGAGTGCAGTAAAAATCACAGCGACATCCACTTCTTCTCCTATCACCCCTCGAACCTGTTGCGTAATAATTTGCGCGACCCGATCCTGAGTCTCTTGGCCTCGATCAAACCACAAGACTTCAACAAACGGATAAGCTGGAGCGACCTCACCCTCTTGGAAAAAAGTGGTGTAGATGTATTCGAATGTAAAATCTTCACGGGGAGCATTCATCGGGGACTGTAGCTCATCCACCAATGTTTTAGAAAGGTGTTGAACGGTTTGCGGTTCCACCGCACGAAATCGAAAATGGGGCATACTGACTTCCTCTTTTTCAGCAGATAGTATCATTTTTCCTCATTGCTGTTGAGGGCGTAAGAGAGATTTAACTGTCAGCGTTCTCCCCGATGAACAATTTGGGTGCATTATCTCCTACCGAAGAGACAGAGAAATGAATTGAAGCAATGACAGGACGCTTTCAATGATTATATCGGTACAACGATTGAGCGAGAGATTCAGTTGGCCATTCAATGATTATGCATGTAGCAACTCAATATATAATAAAGATTATGGGTTTCTTTTCACATAGTCCCCAACAGTCTGCACCTGAGATAAAAAGATACCTTGAAAAAATCCATGAGAGCTCTATATCTGATAATGCAATGTTGCATTGTAGTGGTCAACTAAAATTGGCCACGGTTTTAGAGTTTTTCCAATATAGTCGTTCAGACTCATTGGGTGTCAGCCCACCATTATATTGATGGGGCCTAAGTTGGCTGTAATAACCTGTGATGTAACGAGTTATATGCTGTCTTGCTTCGCTAAAACTCCTATAACCCGACACCGGTATCCATTCTGTCTTTAGACTTCTGAAGAACCGCTCCATCGGGCTATTGTCCCAAC
>NZ_FULE01000024.1 GCF_900163965.1 Vibrio ruber DSM 16370 | reverse complement strand
AGAACACTTGCCTTCTATATTTCGGTGCAAAGACTATGTGGTATTTACAGTTCCAGCGCGTGTGCGCTAAGCTCTTTTCGTCCCCCATTGGGACCCCCTTTCAATTCTTAATTAACTCTTGTAGTTGCCAGACCACAAGACGTTTTTATCAAATTGAAAGGGGTTATATAACTGACTTATAGCTGTAAGCTTTACGGAACCCCCAGCCTAGCTGGGGGTTTTCTCTATACAAAATAAAAACCGGGATCACTGGGATCCCGGTTTCTCAATTTGGTTTCACTGACGAAAATGTATCTACATTTCTCCGACAGCTTCCTTCAGTTTCTTCATGGCATTTTTTTCCAGCTGGCGAATACGCTCAGCGGAGACACCATAATTATCGGCTAAATCCTGTAGTGTTGCTTTAGGCTCATCTAACCAACGAGAGCGCACAATATGCTGGCTACGCTCATCCAGACTCGATATCGCTAAAGACAAGCGATGGTTGGTATGCTGTTCCCAGTTCGTGCTTTCAAGATTTTCAGCCACATCAGAATTTTTATCTTCAAGATAAAGTACCGGTGCTGAAGCTGCATGACCTTCGTCGTCATCAACGGTCATATCAAAGGTTGCATCCTGAGCCGCCAAACGAGATTCCATCTCCCGGACTTCTGACGGTTCAACCCCCAGCTCTTTCGCCACAGTTTCAACTTCACTATGGTTAAACCAACCCAGACGCTTTTTCGACTTTCTTAAATTAAAGAACAGCTTGCGTTGCGCTTTCGTCGTTGCGATTTTGACGATGCGCCAGTTACGCAGAACATATTCATGGATTTCAGCCTTAATCCAGTGCACGGCAAAAGAGACCAGACGAACACCGACTTCAGGATTGAAACGCTTGACCGCTTTCATCAAGCCGATATTGCCTTCCTGAACCAGATCTGCCATCGGCAATCCATAACCGGAATAACCACGAGCAATATGAACGACGAAACGAAGATGCGACAGAATCAAACCTTTCGCGGCTTCAATTTCACCTTTGTAATGTAGTCGTTCCGCAAGCTCATGTTCTTCTTCTGCACTCAGCATCGGATAACTATTCACAGAACGGATATAGCTGTCCAGGCTATCTTGTGTCACAACTGCCATTGGATACGTATGGTTTGTCATTCAATTCCTCATCAATTTCTGATTAAGAGTGTACTCAACCTATTCTTTATTACGGGACTCTATCATCTTGTTGCTTACGAGTTAAGCCCAACAGATACAGATAAACAATTTTCTATTGGAAGTCAAGATCCCACATTGACTCGCTGCGAACCCCAGAAGATAAGACACGTCTTTGCTACACAGGTTCAATTTCTTTTAAATGACGCTGTGCAGATAGCTTGGCCGCAATGCAACTGAGTAATGTCCCGACCATCAGAAGTAGTAAGGATTCGTCCCAACCTAACCCTAACAGACGGAACTGACTATCGTAGAGTGTTGCCAGCTGACTCACTGCACCATTGAACAATATAGTCAGAAAAGCCGTAAATAACCACGCACTGACAGAGCCGAGAAAACCAAACCACATGCCGGAGTACAAATAAGGGCGCAGAATAAATACATCCGTCGCACCAATAAGTTTCATGGTTTGGATTTCCTCTTTATTCGCTAACACATTAAACCGTAACGTGTTGCCGACAATCAGGAACACAGCAGCGAACATGAGTAATGACAAGCTCACCACAACCATTGTCGCCAGATGTTCAATCGCATCCAAACGTGTCAGCCAGTCTTCGTCAAGACGTACGTCAGTCACATTCTGCTCATGTTGCAGACTCTCGGCTAATTGCTTCACTTCGGATTGATTGCTCACTGCCGGTGTAATCACGATCACCCCGGGTAATGCATAATCATCCAGCAGACTGATCGCCTGTTCAAATCCCGCGTGTTGACTCATCTCGGCCAGTCCTTGCTGGGGAGAAATGTATTCCACTTTCTGCACCGACGGGCGGACTTCTATTTCATCTTTCAGTACCATGACCCGGGCTTCGGGTGTGCCTTCCTCAAGATAAACGCTGATTTGTGAAGGGGTGGCAACATGGCTGGCAACCGAAGCAACGTTTTTACTCAGCAAATACAGGCAGGCAGGCATCGTTAAAGCCATTGATATCACCGCCAGCGTCAGTAAATTCCCCATAGGGCGTTGCTGCCAGAGCGCGAGAAAAGACGCTTTTGCCTGTTTGAAATGGATGGCCAGAAAGTGATCACGAGGCGGACGCTTTTGCTGTTCTCGTTTTTTCTTGCTATTGGAGGTACGTTTGTTTTTCGGCTTAGTGGCCATAATCTTCAACCTCGCTTAAGAAACCCTGATTCAACTCGAGATGACGATACATCGGGCGGGAATTAACCAGATTAATATCATGCGTGGCAAGAAGTATCGTCACACCTGCACGGTTAAATTCCTCAAACAAGCGAAGAATCCGGTTGGATAAATCAGGATCAAGATTACCGGTAGGTTCATCAGCCAGCAGTAACGTCGGCCGGTTCACGACGGCCCGGGCAATGCCGACACGCTGTTGTTCCCCGCCGGAAAGCTGGCTTGGCAGACAACGCATTTTGTCCAGTAACCCGGTTTTGTCCAAAGCCGCAGAGACACGCCTTTTAATCTCATTTTCAGAGATAGATTCAATCCGCATTGGCAGCGCCACATTATCGAACACGCTGCGATCCATCAACAGCCGGTGTTCTTGAAATACGATGCCGATGTTACGACGTAAAAACGGGATATCGGGATTCGGAATACGGGTGATATCGTGTCCGTTAAAATGAATCCGTCCGTCAGTGGGCCGTTCGATAGCACAAATCAATTTCAGTAATGTGCTTTTTCCAGCACCTGAATGCCCGCCGACAAATGCCATTTCCCCACGACGGAGATGGAAGTCGACTTTCTGTAAGGCTTGTCGTCCTCCCCGGTAGGCTTTACTCACTTGCTGAAATCTGATCACTCGCTATCCCCTTCCTCAAGCATAATCCATGCGCGTTACCCGTCTATATACTTTCTTTATTACGATCAGCTTTATTACGATCGGCTTTGTCACGATCAGCTTTTTCATAACCGGCTTTGCTACAGTCATTTGCGGTTAACGGCTGTCGACTGAGCGATTGACCCCGCTGTCATTATTCATCCCGACTGAACAGCGCTTCAATAAACTCTTCGGTTTGGAAAGGGCGTAAATCATCGATACCTTCTCCGACACCAATAAAACGAATCGGTATCTTAAACTGATCGGCAATCGCAAAAATCACCCCGCCTTTGGCGGTTCCATCCAGTTTTGTCAGGGTGATCCCCGTCACCGGTGCAACCTCACTGAACAGTTTGGCCTGGCTGATCGCATTCTGGCCGGTGCCCGCATCTAAGGTCAGCATGATTTCATGAGGCGCTGTATCATCGAGCTTCTTCATCACGCGTACAATTTTGCGCAGCTCTTCCATCAGGTTGCCTTTGTTTTGTAACCGTCCGGCCGTATCGGCAATTACGACATCCACACCCCGTGCTTTAGCGGCTTCAATGGTATCGTAGATCACCGAGGCACTGTCTGCACCGGTATGCTGAGCGATAACCGGCACTTGGTTGCGCTCGCCCCAGATTTGCAGTTGCTCAACCGCAGCGGCCCGGAAGGTATCACCGGCAGCCAGCATGACTTTTTTACCCTGCATCTGATATTGCTTCGCCAGCTTGCCGATTGTGGTGGTTTTGCCCACGCCATTCACACCGACCATCAAAATCACGTAAGGTGTTTTCTGCTCATCGATGACTAAAGGCTGCTCGACATGAGAGAGAATGTCGCCCATTTCTTCTTTCAGCAAGCCGTATAATGCTTCACCGTCTTTTAACTGCTGTCGGTTGGCTTTTTCCGTCAGATTTTTAATAATCTTGAGCGTGGTATCCATGCCGACATCGGCAACGAGCAGCTGCTCTTCAAGTTCTTCGAAAAGCTCTTCATCGATCTTTTTCCCCTTGAACAAACCAAAAAATCCGGCGCCGATGTTTGCTTTGGTTCGGCTCAGGCTTCTTTTTAACCGTGCAAAAAAGCCTTCCGTCGGTTTTTCCTGCTCAGTGACTCTCACCGGCTGAGGCTCTTCCGCGACAGGGGTTGCAGGGCTTGATTCACTCGATTGAGTGAGATGCTCATCCTCAACCTCGTTCTCAGCAAGCTCAACGGCTTGATTTTCAGCGCTGGCTTCTGTTGGCGCAGTTTCTGCCACAGATTTGTCCGCTTCAGGGGTATCCTCACCCACATCGGTTTCGGTCGATGTTTCAGTCAGTTTATGTTGTTCATTGGCAGTCTCATCATCACCAAAACCAAGCCATGACAGCAGGCCACGCTTCTTTTTTTCTGTCATCTGGAAATATCCTAGATTTATTCATTGGTTCAAAACGTTATAATACCAGTTCTACTGATGACGTCATTGGTATCATGCTTTTCTCAGAATATTTATCTGCTCAGGAAAAGAAAAAATACCAAAGCCGTGAAAAATCTAAACTCAGGCTGTTAAACTTCATCATGCTTCAATTCGTCCTTCACCCGTCTGCAACAAAAACAGGCCGGACGGCTATATTAACACTTTATTTTCGGTCAAAAAATCATGGGAAAACATCGTCAGCCAAACCAGTCACAAAAAAGAGACAAATCAGGCTTCATTCGGATTATTAGTGGATTGTGGAAAGGCCGAAAACTGCCGGTTCATGATGCTGAAGGTCTCAGACCGACCACAGACAGAGTCAAAGAAACACTGTTTAACTGGTTAGCAACCGATATTCCTCAAGCCCGCTGCCTTGACCTGTTTGCCGGCTCAGGAAGTCTGGGCTTCGAGGCAGCATCGCGTCAGGCTGAACAGGTCACGATGATCGAGAAAAACCCGGCCGCATTTCAGCAACTCAAAAAAAATCAGGATTCTCTGTCAGCAGCGCAACTCAAAATCATTCAGAGCGATGCGCTGGTTTACCTCGCCCAAACACCATCAGAAAAGCCCTATGATATTGTGTTTATCGATCCACCATTCCGACAAGGGCTGTTAGAGGAAACACTCCGGTTACTGGAGCACAATCAATGGTTACACGAACAAGCCATGATTTATATTGAGAGCGAAAAAGAATGGCCGGTCACAGCCATTCCTGCTTCATGGCAACTCTACCGGGAAAAAGTTGCCGGACAAGTTTGCTATCGCTTATATCAGAAAGCCCCGTAAACGGGGGCTTCAATGGCGGTTTAAACAGACTTAACCCGCCACATAACTTTTAATGCCATCCAAAAACATCTGTGTTGATACCATCACCAAGAGTAACCCCATCAAACGTTCGGCAGCCTTTAAACCCCTTTCCCCTAAAATCCGGTGGAAAAAGTCATAAAACATCAAAATAACGGATGTACCGGACCATGCCAGAAAAACAGCCAAGGCCAGTTCCGGTAAGTCGTTTGGCGATTGTGAAGAAAACACCAGTAACGATGCGATCAAAGACGGCCCGGCAATCATCGGAACCGCCATCGGTACGATAAAGGGCTCTTCACCGGCAGCGAGCCCGGTAATGGAACCGGCACTGGGAAATATCATCTTAATTGCAATAATAAACAGAATCACACCGCCGGATATGCTTAAAGTCTCGGGCGCTACTTTCAGGAAACCGAGAATGTTTTTGCCGGCAAACAGGAAAATCATCAAAATGAGCAGCGCAAAACACAATTCCCGGATTAGTACGATACGTCGTCGTTTCGGATCGAGGTGTTTTAATATCGCCAGCACGATAGGGAGGTTACCAAGCGGATCCATAATCAAAAACATCATGGTCGCGACGGAAAAAATTTCCATATTTACATCTCAGACGGTCCAGTAAAAAACGAAGTATAACAACCTGCAAGCAAGATTTCGACGTCCGAATCAGCTCGTCGGAGTGCTTTGTATTCAGGCACTTCTATTCATCAGAACCAGCGGAAAGCTCATCTCAGGCGTGGTATGGCAACACAGACACGACAAGCAGACAAAGAGCCACTAAAAACCCACCAACCGTGGCTAAAGAGAGTTCATTAAACTTTCTTTGACCGGGATAAACCATGACCCGAAAGAAAACGATAAACCATAACGCAGCACCGACAGCGGCTTCCAGTGCACTCCAACTACGAGCCTGAAGCCACCACCCGGTGGCAGACCAAATCAACCCGAGTAATCCAATGCCTAACACGGCAACAACGGTCATTCGTTTATCGATATAAGGCAGGAAAAGCAGATAAAGAACAATACCAAGCGCAATCAGGGTGATCGGTAACCACCACTGGATCGGATATAAAATATGCTGCCAAAAGGCCAGACTGAAAGCGATACAACTCAACAAGAAAGTGGAAAAAGATAAGCGAAATTTGGTTTGCCCTATCAAGGACCAAGTAAAGATCAGGCAGCTACATAGTGCAACTGAACTCCAGACAATTGAAGCACGCCATTCTGACGTCAGACTCCACATCAAAACCAATAATACTGTGGTACAAATAAGTCCCAAATAAACAGAGACTCTGTTTGGGTGACCGACATGGCTTTCCTGCATACAAGCTACCTTCGTGTTGAACAGGTGCTAGTTTATAGTCGTTTCATGAGAAATCCACCGATGGCTTCAAAAACTTGGATCTGAGTAAAGAACTAAACCTGCCGAGTATAAAAACGCCACAAATCCACTAAAAAACCCCGAAATAAACCATCAATCAATGAAACTGCTTTTTTAGCAAAAAAATTAAATATAAATGAGCATATGATTCGCTTCAAACATCATAAACATAGTTAATATATTTAATTAAAATAATTAATAAACAATAGCTTAAAACAAATCACCACATGAATTTAAAAATCAAATCCAACTCAGGCATAACAATCAAAAACACACATCAGACCACTGAAAAATGATTCTAGAGATGCCTCAATTGATAACTATTGTCAAAATCATCGATATAACAGCCTAGTTTTTGCTTAAAAAGCCCAATAAAAACCGATGAAACACCTAAACCGTCAAAAGCAATAAGGCTAGATAAACACCACTCTTAAAAATAAAAATTTTCATTTAAAATCAATCAATTAAACAACAAAAAACATCCATAAATCAGTATAGAACAAATAGCAACCAACCAAAAACACTATAAAAAACCAGCCATACACCACCTAAAAAGCCTCATAAAGATAGTTTTTCAAAGATTTTACAAAATGAATTTGATCAATCATGAAAAAATGATATTCTGTATAAATATTAACAAACAAATTGTAGGAGCAGTGTATTATGATCACGCCATCACAAAAGCAGGGACTTGTCATGATTGCAGTTATTCTCGGCCTTATGACACTGCCTCTGTTCTATTGATACCTTGATAAACAAAAAGGGACGCTAGAAGCGTCCCTTTTTGTTTATCAATTTATTCATTCAAATAACTTCGCTGATACAAATTCCCAATGGATGTAATAAACACCAAGCGCGATCATCGTTATGATCATCATCACAGAGATTGCCGCTCGCCAGACGAAACGACTGCTCCTCGGCATCAGCTCTTTCATACATTCATCATAAGCATCCAAAAATGCTTCACAATCATCTAATTGATAATCGGTTTCATGCAGTAGCTTATTACGCACCGTCGCAATATATCTCAGCTTTTTAATCACATTATGCGGCAATCGGTTTTCACAGCTCGAGATCAACTGATGCAATCCTCGTCCTTCTGCATGATATTGAACACGAAGGAGATGCTCCAGCTTTCGTGTTCTGAGCACAACTTTTTCAATCTCTGACATGGTTATCCCCCGATTTCTCCTGATGCCCAGATAACCTATGATGCTGCCATTACGGCAGCAACCAGCGAGTCAACCGGAAACGAGCACATATCCAACTCATCACTAAAGCACCGATATAGCTTATTATAATCCATAATGGAATCACCCAAAGTGGATGCCCTGATAAATTTAACACAAAATGATGCATCGGCCATAAAACCAGCGGATGAAGGATGTATATCCCCAAACTATAGCGGCTGGTAAACCGTATCACTTGTTGCCATAGCGGGGATAAACTCGCTGCCCAGCGCCGACACATGACAAAAACCATCCCGGCGATCACCACAGTATTTAGCGTTTTATAGGAAAGCCAGCGTTTGACGGTATATTCCCCGGCATCCACACTCAAGTGAATCACCATATAAACCGTCACCACCAGGCCGATACTTCCCAGCAGCCCCCACAGCCAGACATGCATCGCTTCCCGGGACAGGTAATATCCAAGCAGCAGATAACCGGAATAAAGCCACAACGAATAAGACCATAAGCCATGCCAATAGAACAGATACGCCACAGAACTGAATAGCCATAACAACAGATAGCCTTGTGTAAACCATTCATACCGTCTGACCGCCCAATGGAAAATAGGAATTAATGCATATAACGGGATAAAGTAATAGAAGAATCCGAGATGATAATAGGTCGCTTCGTAGGGCATTTCGGAGAGTCGCGTTTTGACATGCTCCCAATCAAACCCGGTTGTATCCCATCCCGATAAATAAGCATAGAAAACCGACCAAATCAGAAACGGAACCACCACTTTCAGGACTCTTCTTTGCATATAGTACCGACCGTCGAAAGGACGTGAATCTCCGACGAGCAACGCACCGGAGACCATAATAAATACAGGGACGGCCCAGCGGCTGATGCCATTTAATCCGGCAGCAACTGCCCAGTGGTCAAAAGGAATCTCACCATATTGATGACGAAATGGCCCCAAAACATGGATACCGACAACAAACAGTGCAGCCAAAGAACGCAGTAAATCGAAATAGAAAACCCGATTGGGACTCATTGTGAATCTCCTCTTATTGTATAGAGGACTCTAGCGAGAGAGCGCTGCCTGATACAACAATCTGTGGTTATCTTTTATTCAAACTTCTGTCAGAAATTCATTTTGATAGGAATAACCAATTGATAAAATAAACTTAACCAAATTTATTTCATAGTTCGGTCAACGTATGATGAACGGGAATTGAACAGAATTCAGAAATAGATGGAGTGTCTTATGAAAACGAATGTCATCGGCTTAGACAATACAACGAGCCAAAAACTAGCAACATCTTTAAACCAACTCCTCGCCAACTATCAGGTGTTTTACATGAATGTCAGGGGTTACCACTGGAATATTAAAGGACCAGAATTTTTTGAACTTCATACCAAGTTTGAAGAGATCTATACCGATCTGTTGACTAAAATCGATGAAGTCGCTGAACGAATCCTGACATTGGGAAGCACACCGCTGCATACCTTCAGTGATTATGTAACACGCTCAGAGATTCAAGAACATAAGCAAGCTTCACAGGCTAAAACAACGGTTGAAGGGTTAGTTCAGGGCTTCGGTACACTGGTCAAACAGCAACGGGAAATTTTGGGAATCGCCGGTGATGCAGGTGATGAAGGAACCGCAGCATTGATGAGTGATTACATCAGAGAACAAGAAAAACAGATCTGGATGTTCAACGCTTGGCTGCAATAAATTGATTGGTTTTCTAAACGCGCATCATACCCAGACTAAATTCTGAGAACGTTCTACGGCTATCGGTCTGAGGGGTCACACAACATATTGAGCCTTGTTACTCCAACACAATGCTTCATGAAGTGATTGACTGACTTCCTCAACCGATAGACCGATTTTCGCGCTCTCAGTTTCAATCCCCTGCCAGTTACCGCGCTCAAAATGTTCCTGAATGGTCAGCAAATCACCAAAAACACCTTTCCGTTTCGCCAACGCATCTTTCGCGACTTCAGGTAACGGTAATTGATCCATTAAATCATCAATAGAGATATCCAAAATGGCATCGAGCACCGAAAAAAGACCAATCATAAACGCCTGTCCTTTCAACTCCTGAAAAGCATCATGATGATTTGACATCAACTGACAAAAATGAGCGCGCTGAAGTGATAACCGGTACAGTTCTTTCGGCTTGTCCACCGCAATATAAGAGGCAACCGTCAAAGAGACGAAAGATTTGAGTCTGTCTTGACCTAAATAGATGAGCGCTTGGCGGAAAGACGAGATACTGACGCAAATGCGATCGGAAAGTGCATTCACAAAACGCAGTAGTTTATAAGACAAAGTCACATCTTGTGAGAGGATCTCTTCAACTCGTTCAAAGTTCACCTCCGGCCGACAGACTTCAATAAATAAATTCATTGCTGTCAGGTATTCAGGAACCACATAGCGCTTTTTCGTCACCTGTGGTTTTCTAAAATAATAACCTTGAAAGAAGGAGAAGCCTGCGGCTTTCGTCTGCAAAAACTCTTCTTCTGTTTCTACCCGCTCGGCGAGAAACCGACACTGACATTGATCGGCAATTTTTTCCCGGACAAACTGACAGGCCTCATCTACCCCCAATGCCATAACATCTAATTTGACGATATGAACATAAGGGAGAAAGCGTTCCCAATCCGGAGAATAAACAAAATCATCCAGCGCCAGTAAATAGCCGTTACGATGCAAATCCCGGATAACATGATATAGCGCATCGGTCGGTTCACAGGTTTCCAGCACTTCAACGACAATGCGGTGCTTGGGCAGAGTAAAGGGAAGGCGGCGAATCAGACTTTTATAAGGAAAATTGATAAAACAGCGAGCAGACCGTCGATCAGATGTACTGCCAACCGTCAGAAAGTTTTCGGCAATTAAACGATAGGTTGCCCGCTCTGAACTGATATGAGACGGAAAAGCATTCATTTCTCCGTCCCGGAAAAGTAGCTCGTAGCCTAATGTGACTCCTTTTGCATTCAGGATTGGCTGACGGGCAACATATGTATATCGCATTTTTCGAACCTAGGCTTTTGCCACCGCCAATAAAGCGCCACACCCCAAAAATGCGGATCCAAACACCTTATTCAGACGACGCATGACAAATTCTGAGCGAGTATATCGCCTGAGCTTCGCAGCAAGCGAAGTATATGTCAGCATCACCAGTGTATCGATGACCATGGTCGTTACACCTAAAATAATAAGTTGAAGCATCTGAGGGCCTTCCGGTTGAATAAACTGAGGAAAAAGAGCCACCAGAAATACAATCGATTTCGGATTCGTTAGATTGATCAGCATCGATTTGCGTAGCATAACCCAAGGTTGATGCGAAGTCTGTGATTCAGTCGTAAAAGACGTGCTACTATCACGCCATTTTTGAATTCCCAACCAAACAAGGTAGACCACACCAACCCATTTAATCACACTAAAGGCAAGCACCGACTGAGCGACCAAAGCACCGACACCGACGCCAACCAACAGGATGTGAAAGCATAATCCCAGCTGCAACCCTGCAATTGCAAACAGTGACCTGCGGATACCGTAATTGAGACCATTACTGATAGAATTCACTGTGCCTGAACCGGGAGCCAGACTGAAAATAATTGCCGTGGCTACATAAGCAAGCCAGACGTGTAGTTCCATGGGAATTCCTCTATACTAAGACGCTTAACACAATACCAATATTTCTCATACTATCAGCAATCAGTTGGATTATGAATCAACATAAAATACTGACCTCCCCTTATACGCAAGAGTTTCTCTTTGAGCAAGCCATCAGCAGCGATATTTCAACTTTCTGGCAGGACAGGCAGGAAGGGACACTACGGGCATTTGATAAAAAGCAACTCTACTGGTGCAGCTTCACACACCCCGATCATGACCAAATGATATTGATTGCAAACGGACGGATTGAGTCCACATGGAAATATCAGGAGCTAATCTACGATTTATTCCGCCAAGGATATGATATTTATACGTATGACCATCGAGGACAAGGGTTATCTGAGCGGCTGTGTACCGACCGGCAGATCGGCCATGTCGGTGAGTTTTACGACTACGTTCGTGATATGGAAAGCATCCTTGCCCATACCTTAGCCACGAAAACTTATCGGGCCCGTTTTCTGCTCGCTCATTCGATGGGAGGTGCAGTGGTCACCCGCTATATTCAGACCCATCCGGATCATGAATTTGATGCGATGGCATTAACCGCACCGATGTTCGGGGTACATATCCCCTATTTGCTGCGCCCCATTGCTCTCCCTTTAACTCAAATTTTGTCGGCACTGACATCTGAGCCCAAATATGCGCCGGGTTATCAGGGGTATTTGTCCAAACCGTTTGAAAATAATGTGTTGACCCATAGTGAGACCAGATATCGCTGGTTCAGACAACTGTATGATAGCCATCCGGAATTAAAATTAGGCGGGCCCAGTGCGCAGTGGGTCTGGCAAAGTCTCATGGCGATCAAACAATGCCACCAGCTGACGCGACAAGTTACGCTGCCTACGCTGATCATACAGGCAGGAGAAGAAAGCATCGTCAGTAACCATGCTCAGGATTTATTCTGTCGCAAAACGGCCAAAACCAATCCACACTGCACATGCCTTAAAATCGAAGGCGCAAAACATGAGCTGTTATTTGAAAGTGATCAATACCGCAAGCCGACTCTGGACGCGATTCTCCACCACTTTTCATCTCACCGCTCAGCCTGAGCCATACCAACAGCTCGATAAACGGTTTATAACCGGACAGCAGGAAAAGAGGAAAAATGATATGATGGATTTTACCCTCTTTTTCCTCTTTATCTTTTCGTAAAATAGTCAATAACGCAGTGCTGCATTTCATATCAATCAAATGAGGATTTTATGACACTGAACAGCAAAGATATTCGCATTGTTGCTTCTGATCTTGATGGAACATTACTCGCTCCGGACCATAAACTGAGTCCGTTTACCAAAAGCACACTAAAGGCGCTCCATCAGAAAGGGTATACTTTTATCTTTGCTACCGGACGCCACCATGTGGATGTAGACGGCATTCGTGAAATCGCAGGGATTCCCGCATTTATGATTACCTCAAATGGTGCCCGGATCCACAGTCCGGATAATCAATTGATGTTCAGTCGTAATGTTCCGAAAGAACTGGTGCAAAGCTTGATTGATATCTGTAAAGGTGATCCGGATATTTTCATCCATATATATCATGATGACCAATGGCGAATCAGCCATGTCGATGAAGTGACTCAGCAGTATCATAATGAATCCAAGTTCACGTTTCAGATGTTTGAACCGGAAAATCCACCATTGGATAATGTGGCTAAAATATTCTTCACTCATAAGCAATCCAGCCACGATGCGCTGGTGCACTATGAGGAAATTCTCAATCAACGCTTCGCCGGGAAAGTAACGATCGCATTCTCCAGCCCGTGGTGCCTTGAAGTGATGGGGCCGGAGATCTCAAAAGGCCATGCATTGCAGGTTGTCGCCAAGTCACTGAATCATACCTTAGATCACTGTATCGCATTCGGTGACGGGATGAATGATATTGAAATGCTGTCAATGGCTGGCCGTGGCCTCGTGATGAAAACGGCACATGAAAAAGTGCTGACAGCCCTACCGAGGATTGAACGTATCGGTAGCCATGCCGATGATGCTGTCGCCCACTATCTGCATCAACACTTGTTGTAATTCAAGCGCAGGGATTTCCCCTCTATCATTGCTCTTATCCACCGGCAAGCGAAACTGCCGGTGGAGAGATTAGATGACTCGGCGGAGCACTCCGACAGTCACTGTTGGCTCCACATCATGAGTTTACTGATATCGGTATATCCATCGGAATAAGACAACTTGCATCTGCCGATGTTGCCCGGTTTTCGATAGCAGTACTCCCCGACGTCATTGGCACCGCCAAATCAGGATTCAAAGTATAATGTTGCAGCGCCATCATCGGCTGCTCAATAATCTGTTTCAGTAGCCCTTCAAACTGCCTTGCCAGACGCTGAGGTGAATAACGGGTTGAACGGTACGCAATCAGCACCTCCAAAGACTCGCCGGGCGTCACAAAAACGGTCAGCGGCAAATGGGTATAACCCCGGTTTTCCATCGCGGTCAGTTTCATTCCGTGGTAGTCGATGCTAAACCAATGCTCATAATTCGGATAATTATCAACCGATAACATGGTATCAAACCAATACGCCTCTCCCGTCAGTTGTTCAATGTCATCCAGGCCCAGCATATCGTGTTCACACAGACGAATCTGTTCTGACTGAACCGCTTTCAGCTGTTCAATCAATGAGCGATTGGGTTGGAGCCGAATCCGGACAGGAATGGTATTGGTAAACAGGCCGACGTAAGATTCTATCCCTTCGATGTCACAGAAACGTCCTGAAACCGGAGAACCAAAAATGACATCTTCATCTCCGGTAATATCCCGCAAGATCATCCCCCATATTCCTTGCATCAATGAATTGACAGTTAAACCATTCTGCTGACAAAGCGTCGTTAGTTTTTGTGTCATCAAGGGCGACAATCGAAAAGACGTATCACTGACCTGATCTGACGGGGGTTCACCTTGATAGATCAGCGTCGGCTGCGCATCTGCCAATGCCTGAGACCAGACTCGCCTCGCGACAGCTTTATCTCGTGAAGCTAATTGTCTAATCACGCAGGCGTAGCGGTCAGGCGTCTGCGGGGTCTCCAGCCCCGTTGCCTCAACATAAGCCTGAAGCAAATCCCGGAGCAAAATCGGCATTGACCACCCATCAATGACCAAATGGTGTTCAGACAAAAACAGCGTATGTTGATTGTCATGATGATGCACCAATACGGCATAAAGTAATGGCTGACGGGTGTCCTGCATATCAAACGGGCGTAAGATTTCCCGGGACTCAATGGCGGCCAGTGCGTCATCTTGCTCCTCATCAGACAATGTATTCAGAGAGCAGATTTCCAGTGGCCATAAGCCTTGGCCCTGCCCTGCCTGCGCCACTGTAATTTGGGGCAGCACCTGAACCGCTTGCTCTAAAATATGAACATCAAAACGAGCCAGTAACTGTGGATGGCGCAATACAACATTATCCAGCGCTTGCTGTAGGCGCTGCACATCCATGTCACCGACAAACTGCATTTTTGTTAGTGCGTTATAGTTGCTCTGTTGACCACTGGCACGCACATGAGACAACAGCCCGTTCTGAACCGGCAGCGTCGGAATAATGTCACGAATCGCACCATACTCAGCAATAAATTGCGCCCGGACATCATCACTCATTGGGATATGTCCGGCAGAAGGATCGCGAGACACAACTCGGGTATGCTGATGGTGGCCGATTTTTAAGGCTATTTTTTCCATTGTTTTCTCAACAAAGATATCTTTCACCTTCAGAAGGTACCCTTGCTGACGAATCCGATTCACCAAAGCCATCGCAGAAATGCTATCGCCACCGAGTGAGAAAAAGTCATCTTCCGCGGAGATCGCTGAGAGCCCGAACAGTGGCTGAGCTTCCTGACACAACAGTCGTTCAATATCAGTCTGCGGAGCCCTGCCGACACACCGACTCACCGACAGGGGCGTCGCAGCCAGCGCTTTGCGATCAATTTTACCGCTCGCATTAACCGGCATCTCATCAATAATCTCAATCACAGAAGGAACCATATAATCGGGCAAAACTTGTGCAAGCGCTGCTGACAAATATTCACTATTCAGTTGTCCGGTATGCTCCGGTGTCAGCACACAAAACCCGATCAAGCGGTGCGTACCGGCAAAAGGCTGTGCCACCACAACGGCCTGAGCCACCCCGTATTGCAATGACAATGCGTTTTCAACCTCCCCCAGTTCAATACGATAACCACGGATTTTAACCTGATCATCACAGCGTCCGATGAAAGCAAGTTGCCCCTTCTCCGACCAACGGACTAAATCTCCGGTACGGTACATCACGTCACCGGCAACAAATGGATCCGCAACGAAACGTTCTGCGGTCATCCCGGGTTGATTCAAATATCCCTGCGCCATCCCTGCCCCCGCCAGATAAAGCTCTCCGACACAGCCCGTCGGTACCGGGGTCAGGGTTTCGTCTAATACATAGGTGCGCGTGTTAGCGATAGGACGGCCGATCACCGGCGTCTCATCCGCTTTAAAACTGGCACTCACGGCATCAACCGTATATTCAGTTGGCCCATAGAAGTTTTCAACAATCAGTGCAGGATACTCATTCACCTTCTGCCACAACTTATGTGGTATGGCTTCACTTCCGACCAAAACGAGCGTCGGTACATGAGGCATAGCCATCAGTCCGGCTTCCAGCATCTGATAAAACAACGAAGGAGACAGATCTAAAGCATCAATTTGATGTTGTGCGACCAACCGGGTCAGTTCAAAAGCATCCCGCCGCTGTTCATTCGAATAGAGATACAATGTATGCCCGTGAATCAGCCATAAAATTTGTTCCCAAGATGCATCGAAAGAGAAAGAGGTGGTATGGGCAGCCCGGATAACGCTGCGATCACACACTTGCTTCAGCTGCGACAGCGCCCGTTCAAAAATGGTCTGTCGATGAGACAGGGCAAGATTCAACAACGCCCCATGATGATTCAAAACACCTTTCGGCTTGCCGGTCGAACCGGATGTGAAAATAATATAAGCCGTATCTTCTCTTTGCGGTGAGGGGTAATCAGCAGGAAACTCTCCCCCTGCGCACAATAATGTTTCAAGTCGCCATTGCGATACGGAGAATGAAGATGCGGTGATATGTTGCAGCGCTTGTTGCAAACCAAACGATGGCGTTGCATCGCTCAGGACACCACGGGGACGAGCCTGTTCCAGAATCGCCTCAATTCGTTCCTGAGGGTAGTCCGGATCAATAGGAAGATAAACTGCACCACATTTCATCACAGCCAGAAGCGCAATTATCGCAGCACCGGTTCTCGGTAATGCAACCCCGATAATATCGCCACGTTGTACACCGGCTTGCAGAAAATTCGCAGCAAGCGAATTGATCTGTTCATTCAGTTGCGCGAATGTCCATGATGTCTGTCCGTCGTATAAAGCCAGCCGTGCCGGACATGATTCAATGTGCTGTTCTAGCAGATCAAGAATGGTTTGGAATTCAGCGGGAAGCGGTAATGCGGCACCGGCAGACCATGTCTGAAGGGGATGTTTTGGCGAAGTGCGAGATGAGAATTCATCAATCAGATCCATGGCGGATGTGACCGGATCCAAATCTGTTACAAAACCCACGTTTTCAGATGATGTGACGACCTGTGGCCATAACGGTATCGATTCATCAATATTGTGCATAGACATAGCGATTGAGTCCTTCATGAATTAAGTCCTGAGAGATGAACATGCTGCCAGTTCTGTTCGACATAACTGAGACAGGCAGATTTATCATCCGGACCGAAAATCGCTTGCCAACCTTGAGGGACAAGACTAAATTCAGGCCACAAACTATACTGACCGCGGTCATTAGTCAGTACGAGAAACCGATGATTCACATCGTCAAACGGATTGGTATATTTTTTATCATTCATTATTTTTAAGCCACCCTGCCAACTAAGGGATAATTCATACTTTGTTTACATCAGGCATCCCGTTCAATTTGTATTAATGTCACGAGTGCGTCTTCCAGAAACAGATAATGTCCATGACAAAACTGTATGCCGGTCTGTTGCTGAAGTATCGGGGAAAGTTCAAACGTGAAATGTGAATGCTGCGGCTCGAGGGAGATTAATTGCGCATCATGAAAATCAAGATACCGTTTCACTAAAGGATAGAGCGCCTTAAACAAGCTCTCTTTGGCAGAAAACATCAGAGACAGAAACTGTGCTTTACGCCAGTCAGTCACAGCTTGGAGCTTGATTTCCTCAGGCGTAACAATCATTTTTCCGATCGACTCACTGAGGGTTTCATCCATGATGTTTTCAATATCAACCCCGAGTGATAACCGTTCTGCTTTGGTAGTCACTGTACAAATAGCCGTATCATCCGTATGTGAGATGGAGCCGATAAACCCCTCGGGCCACACCGGAGAACGATGCTCTCCAATCCCGACCCAAGGTTCAGATGCGCCCCGGTGCAGTAAGGCATACTTTGCGGCAATTCTGCCGGCAACAAATTCTGCTTTTCTTTTACTGACAGCCCCGAGCAGGGATTCAGGTAAGGTGATACCTTCTTGCGCAGCACCGGTTGTATAATCGTCACGCGCATAACGATTCATAAAAATAGTCTGTCCACCCAAGCAGAGTTGCTTTTGCCAGATCAGAAATGCCATCACCCATCGTCCCTAAACTCGTTCATCATATGCGCAAATCAGTTGAAAGCAGGCTTCAGGTCATGGAGTAAGCCGTCCCCATCTAAGCCATCCGCCTTGTATGCCGAAACAAACATTCATGATTATTTTTCTGAATTTCTCGCTAATACTTGTTTCACCGTTGCACTGCAACAGCAGCTATTAGCATACAACCAATATACGTATAAACTCCAATAAAAATCCTCTGAACTCGTAGCTAAGATCGCATTATTTCCTATATTTCTGACTGATATAGTGTTAATTCTCATGATAACAGACCAAACCTTCACTCATCGGTTCCTCAATCTCATTCACCAATCACCAGTGTCACAATAAATTCACGGACTCTGGTGATGAATCGTTGGATATTCAGGTTCAAAACATACCAATAATTGGATAATGATTCCTATTTACAAAAACTTGCTCAGTCGAATACGCACAACATCACAAGGGAATCACGCAGTACACCCTGTCATTGAACGACCCTAATCAGGTCGTCAATAATCAGGCTGTCAATAATCAGAAAAGTAACGAGTCGGAAACGGGGATAGGATAGATAGAGGCTCGGATCCACGACCAGACAGGCGGATTCCTCCCTGTCGTGGTCCAAGTTCAGCACTGAGAAAGGATTGCCTGCCACTCCGCTTCTGTCACCGGCATAATTGACAGTCGGTTACCGCGTTGAACCAGAGGCATTTGCGCCAGTTCGGGCATTGCTTTCATGACAGAGAGAGGAATGATCCGCTTCATTTTGCTGACAAAAGCGACATCGACCATCACCCAACGCGGATTTTCCGGGGTCGATTTGGGATCATAAACATCACTGGCGGGGTCAAATGCAAAATGATCCGGATAAGCTTCACGAACCACCTCGGCAATGCCTGCCACCCCAACCTGTTTACAGGACGAATGGTAGATCAAAACCAGATCTCCGCAACGGACTTGGTCACGCATCATATTGCGCGCTTGATAATTTCTGACGCCTTCCCAACAAGCTCGCTGCTGCTCGCGTAAAGTATCGATTGAAAAGGTATCAGGCTCTGTTTTAAATAACCAATATGCCATAATGTTATGCTGTTGCTATCAGAAACGATGTCTCGTTCGGTTAAGGTAAGGAAGATATACCATGAAGCCCTTGAAAATTCTAATATTCAGCTTATCGATGTTACTCTTGCAAGCCTGTTCATCGTCAATGAACTCCTCTCCTGACGGGCATGTTGCGTTGGGGCAATCAGCTCAGGTTGAGATTCCGCGCATCCTGTTTCGCGGCCAGATCGTGATTGGCCCGCAGACCAGCTCATTTACCCCCTGCAACAGCAATCAACAATTTTTACTGACGCTATCGGCACAACAGTATCAGACACTCAGTCAACAGGTCGCCTCTCCTTATCAATCGATCTATGGCGAAGTCATCGGCGTCCTCACAGCGCCAAGTCAGACTGGTTACAATGCTGATTTCCGGGCACGACTGATTGCAAAGCAGATTAACTATATCTCACAGGATGCCGTCAAAGGCTGTAGTCAACCACTACAAAACACCGCAGCTCAGGGGGAAAATCCACACTGGCGTGTTCACATGGCGTCACCGGATACCTTGGACGTAACGTTTGGCAAATCAGCACCTCAGCAGTGGCCCGTTAAGCTCGTAAACCACACGGAAGAACAGCGGGTGTACACTGCGCCACAGGGAACACTGAAACTCTCACCATCACTCTGTCAAGTGAATCACCAAGCCTTATACGGGTGGATGGCAACATTCAACACTCAGAAAGGCCGGTATCGTGGTTGTGCCCGGCTCGGTAATCAGGATCCGTCTACATCATGGGTTGCAACCTATCATGCGACTTCAACCCGGCAAGACAACTTTTCGGTAACATTAAGGCTAAAAGCTGATCATACCGCTGAGACACTTTATCGTTATCAGAATGATCCGGTCCCGATTGTGGAAACCGGCTTTTGGCAGGTACTCAATGCTGATCAGATTCAGGTGGTCATGACTCAACATCAACAGCAATATCTGCTCTCCCAGCGGATTTTTACCCGTCAGGGTAATCGGCTTCACGCCCCCAAAGAGCAAGTCGGTCAACAGATCTACGATATCAGCGAAGGAGGTTTAACGCTGTTCTGGAGTCAACCATGAATGGCAGTCAACCATCCCCGCAGCCATGTCCCGGCTGTGGTTTGGTATATCAGTGTATTTGTCAGTCAATTCCCCGTTGTACAAGCACTATCAAACTATCTTTGCTGGTTCATGAGCGGGAACAGGAGCGGGCAACCAATACCGGACGCTGGCTTGTTCGCGCACTGCCACAGTGTCAGTCATACCTGTGGCAGCGCAAACAACCCGATGCACAATTTCAGCAGCAATTAGACGATTCCCGGTTTTTTCCGGTTCTGCTTTTCCCCGGCCCGCACGCCCTGACAATAGATGAGATTGACACTCAGGCACACCTAAATGAATCCGACGATCAACATCCAATATACGAGTCACCGTCCCGGAATCATCTGCGCATCCCTCATTTCATTCTACTCGACGGGACTTGGCAGGAGGCGCGGAAAATGGCAAGAAAGAGTGACTGGCTGGCAGCCCTGCCACGCGTACAAATTACACCGGATACAACCTCATCTTATCGCCTGAGGCGCAACCAGCAGCCGGACTCACTCTGTACGTTAGAAGTCGTTGCCACTTTGCTCGCTCAACGAGGCGAGACGCAAGATGCTCAGGCATTAAAAGATTTTCTGCATCGGTTTATGGATGCCTTGCAAGCGGATAAAGCAACGCGTTGAATTAATCCAACAGCAGACCCTTTGGGCAATCCGTTACACGAAATCTAACAAGCTTGGTAACTGCTCAATCTCGACATCCGGCAGTAAGATTGCCGCGGGTTCGATACGGATATTTCGGTGGAGGTTATTGAACCAGCAGGCCGCGAATCCATTCATTTTTGCGCCATAAACATCCGTCTTCAGATGATCACCGACATGCAGAATATGACCAGCAGGCAGATCGAGGGCGGATTGCGCTTTGATAAACAGATCGGGATAAGGCTTAGAGAAGCCGTCCGGCCCGGCTTGCAAGGTTTGCTGAAAATAGTTTCCCAGACCAATTTTGTTCGGATCGATATTACCGTTGGTCACCGCGATGAGCGGTATTTTTTGGCTCAACTGTGTTAAAACACGATGGGTTTCTTCCGGCACCTCCACTTGGTGACGCCAGTAGAACATTTCATTGATTGCATCTTCAGCCGCTTTGCGAGCCTCATCGGCAGCGTACCCCAACTGTATCAATCCCTGTTTAACGTGCTCATAGCGCCATTGCGTCACATCATGGACCAACACCGGTGTTTGCTGAGCAACATTCACTTTCAACTGCTTCCACCATTCCGCCGGACGCAGCGCACTGACCGGATGATTTAAATGCATCCAATCCAACATCTTACGTTCGAGCTGCCGGATCACCGGCACGTTATCGTAGAGCGTATCGTCCAAATCAAAGGTCATTGCCTGAATCGAGGGGAGAGAGCGGTAATAAAACATGCACTATGATTTCCGTTTTTTCTTGGCGCGTGGGTGCGCCTGATCGTAAGCCTGCGCTAAATGTTGAAAATCGAGATGGGTATATATCTGAGTGGTTGAGATATTTTCATGCCCCAATAATTCCTGCACCGCGCGCAGATTATGACTTGATTCAAGAATATGCGTGGCAAAAGAGTGACGTAATTTATGAGGACTGATATGACTGGCGACGGACTGCTTCATCCCCCACTCTGACATCCGCTTCTGGACATTACGATGCGAGATTCTCCCGCCACGACTGGAAACAAACAGCGCCGGTTCGTCCTGATGAGCAAGCTGCCCGCGAACCGCCATCCATTTTTTCACCCAAATCACCGCCTGACCGCTAAACGGGACTTTGCGTTCTTTGTTCCCTTTCCCGATCACGCGGATTTCTCCCAGACCAAGGTGAATATCTCTCACATTCACGCTGACCATTTCCGCCAAGCGCAGACCGGCTCCGTACATCAGTTCCATCATCGCCCGATCACGAATCGCTAACGGATCATCTTCATTCACCTCAAGGAGCTGTGCGACTTCATCGACATCTAAGTTTTTCGGTAATGGTCGTTTCTTTTTCGGTGCAGAAACCCCTTTGGCCGGATTCGCGGTTAAGTCACCTCTTAACACCAGAAAATCCAGAAAGCTGCGTAATGCAGACAAACGCGTTGCCAGACTACTGGCTTTGATACCGTCACGCATCCCTTTGGCTGCCAACTGTCTGACCCAGGCCGAATCTAACTGTTGCCAGCACATCACACCATTGTCAGCCAGATAAGCCGCCATGTGCATCAGTTGTTGCTGATAATTCTGCCGCGTATATAGACTCAACCCCTTCTCACTTCTCAAATATTCATAGAAGCGTTGAAGGGGTTGCTGTAATTCATCCGGTAATCTCAGACTTTCACCATTCATATGACGAACTTATTCATCTCTGTGACTGACTCGTATCATACCCGTTTCCATGGCAGAACATGTAATAAATGGGTCAGCACCTCAGCCAGATAACGTAAGAACAATGTATCCATACTCGGCTGGAAGTGACCGCCATCTTCACTGGAAAAGGCAAGGATCCCATGTGTGTCTTTCCCCCGAACCGCCATTACAACATAAGAACCGAATTCCGGCGCCCCCGAGTGCTCACCGAACAAGCCATCGCGATCCGCTTTTCTCATTCTGCCTAAATAAGCAAGGTTTCCATTAAAGTTATTGGTTGTAAAACGCTGCCAATAAGCCGCATCCAAAGCGTATTGTGTCGGTGCTCCGGACAAACGGATATGCGCTTTCAGCGATAATTGCTCTGCTTTGCGTTCAATCGCCTCAATCACCTGACTTAAATCATCACACCGAAACATCTGTTCCTGTAAATCCATAAATGCATGTAGCGTGCGATCATTACTGGCCGCTAAAGACATCAAGGCGGTAATTTCTTCTTCCAGCTCTTCGATCCGGTGTCTCTGCCGGTTCAACTGCACGTGAACCAGAGAAACCGCGCCAAGTTGCTGGTGTGGTAGTGCCAGCCGATCAACCAGTGCCGGACGATTCATAAAGAAATCAGGATGATTCTGCAGATAATCAGCCACCACTTCGGCGGTTAACACATCATTTTCATTAATTTCAGTTTCAGTGTTTGACACAACAACCCTTTCTAACCATGTTCTTCATTTATTTCAGCGGCTTTCAGCACGCAATCTGACCATCAAAAATATGTGTAGCTGGCCCGGTCATATAGAGGGGATGTCCCGGTCCCTTCCAGCAGATTTTCAGCAATCCGCCCGGTAAATGCACGGTGACGTCCTCTGCCAGTTGCTCCTGAATAATCCCGACAGCAACCGCAGCACACGCACCACTGCCACAAGCCTGCGTTTCACCCGCCCCGCGTTCATAAACCCGTAACCGGATTTCATTCGGGCTCACCACCTGCATAAAGCCGGCATTGACACGTTCGGGAAAACGCTCATGAGACTCCAGCAACGGACCAAGATGATCGACATCCGCAGTATCGACATCATCCACCGTGGTCACCACATGAGGATTACCCATGCTCACAGCGCCACAGAATAGTGTCTGTTCAGCAATGCGTAAAATATAGGTCTTTTCAGACTGTTTTGCCTTGAACGGGATTTTGGCGGGTTCAAATTCAGGCACCCCCATATTCACGGTAATCTGATTATCGTCTTCGACACTCAGGATCATCTTCCCTTTTTTGGTGCTGACATGAATGCTGTATTTATTGGTCAAACCTTTGAGTCGCACAAAACGCGCAAAACAACGCGCACCGTTACCACACTGTTCAACTTCGCTGCCATCGGCATTGAAGATCCGATAGTGAAAATCCGTTTCCGGATCATAAGGCGCTTCCACCAATAATAGTTGGTCAAAACCAACCCCCGTGTGCCGATCCGCCAAGCGACGGATCAACTCCGGTGAGAAGAAAATATTCTGGGTAATGCAGTCAACGACCATAAAATCATTACCCAAACCGTGCATTTTAGAAAAATGAAAATGCATAGGTTTTTTTACTCCGGTAAAACACTTTCCAAAGCCCACAAACTACTGAGTGGCTCGCGCTGACGTACCAGATGAACCTGTTCTCCATCAACCATGACCTCAGCGGCGCGTGAACGCGTATTATAGTTTGATGACATCGCAAACCCGTAAGCCCCTGCCGAGCGAACAGCCAGAAGATCACCTTCCTCAAGCATAAGTTCACGATCTTTACCGATAAAGTCACCAGTTTCGCACACCGGCCCGACTAAATCGTAAACCTGTGCTTTTCCTTCTCGCGGTGCAACGGGAACAATCTTCTGCCATGCCTGATACAAAGCAGGACGCATAAGATCATTCATTGCTGCATCAATAATCGCAAAATTCTTATACTCGGTGTGCTTGAGAAACTCGACCTTCGTCAGTAGAACCCCGGCATTCGCGGCAATCGCTCGTCCCGGTTCAAACACCAGCTCTAAATCTTGATGATTTTCCAGACGTGAGAGTAAGGCTTTGGCATATTCTGCCGGCTGTGGGGGTGTTTCAGCATGATAGACAACGCCCAAGCCACCGCCGACATCTAAGTGGCGAATGTTAATGCCTTCCGCTTTGAGTTCATCAATCAGCGCCAAGAGACGGTCTGTTGCATCAATGAAAGGCTCAATTTGAGTCAACTGAGAGCCGATATGGCAATCAATGCCATGAACATCGAGATGCTCCAACTGGTGAGCTAAACGGTAAACTTCACGGGCGCGGTCAAAGGCAATGCCGAATTTATTGTCACGCAAGCCGGTCGAAATATAAGGGTGCGTTTTGGCATCGACATCCGGGTTAATCCGCAGAGATACCGGTGCTTTGACACCCAGCGATTGAGCCACACGATTTAAACGGTGTAACTCGGATTCAGATTCAACATTGAAGCACTTAATCTGTAATTCAAGTGCCCGTTTCATCTCAGCTTCGGTTTTACCCACGCCGGAAAACACAATTTTACCGGGGTTTCCGCCAGCCGCTAAAACGCGCTCCAGCTCACCTCCGGATACGATATCAAACCCAGAGCCAAGTCGCGCCAAAACACTCAAAACCCCTAAATTAGAGTTCGCTTTCACGGCATAACAAACCAGATGTGGATGTGCGCCAACAGCCTGATCAAACGCATTCCAGTGGCGTTCTAGCGTCGCTTTTGAATAAACGTACAGTGGTGTGCCATAGTCCTTTGCCAGTTCTGCGAGACGAACCTCTTCAGCCCATAGCTGTCCATCGTTCTGGTAATTAAAATAATCCAAAATATTTTCCTAATTATCAATGACTAAGGATTAAGGTTGTGATTGGTTTTGCGGTGTATTGTCCTGAGGCATATACAACGGCCCTGTCTGTCCACAACCTGCCAACGCTAACACGCACAGCACTAAAAGTGCAGTAAACTTTTTATTCATTTTGCATATATCGTGATTATTCATTCAATGCCCCCTATAATCGCACCAGATTCAGGAAAAGCAATAGGATGTGAGGATGAACGATACTGAATTCCACCAACTTGTTGATCAGATGCTAGAACAAATTGAGCAAATGATTGATGACTCAGGCGCTGATATTGACTACGAGACAACTGGCAACGTCATGACACTGGATTTTGAAGATCGCAGTCAGATCGTCATTAATCGTCAGGAACCCATGCATGAAATCTGGCTGGCGTCCAAATCCGGCGGATTTCACTTTCAATATACCGATCAACAATGGATCTGCTCTAAAACGGGGCTGGAACTTATCGCTTTGCTCCGTCAGGAATGTGAGAAACATGCCGGAGAGTCGATTGATTGGGATTGATTGATACCTGCATAGCTGTCACATCAATTAACATCAGAGTCCTGCAGCTATTTCAGCTCTCGGGACTCTGAGCAATATCAGCTTCAGACATAAAAAGACAAAGAGAAAAGCGCGTACAACCGATAACCTTCAGGCGTTCACTGCCTTGGTCGGTGCAGCCCCTGAAGACGCATCACTGCGGTAAGGAATGATATAATTACTGCCGTCATCAGCGTAAATCACCTGATAATACTGCGGCAGATTGAAGTTAATCAGTTTTGATGCCACGTTGTTTTCGTCCAGCATCGATGTATAAAAACCATTCAGACTGGAAATCATCTCATCTTTACTGCCACTAAATTGATGGTAGACCTCAACACGATTCGATTCATCGAGAACATAGATATTAAAGCCGGTATCGCTATCTTCGAAGAAAAACTGGATGAGCCCTTCACTGGCAAAACCATCAATCGCTTCAGGTAAGTGATAATCCTGCTCCCGATCGATCATCATCAATGGCGAACCTTTGAGTTTGTTGGTCGAGATGCTGCGATAAAAATCGACTGAATTTTCCAATCGCTGAACAGAAACGCCCCGTCGTTCAAAAAACAGCCCGTACATTTGACGACCGACACGCAACGCTTTAAAACGACGCCGCTTTTCCTGCTCAATTTCAACAGGCTTTAAACGTAGATCGATACATTCAGCCAACAGTTGATAAATGGCATTGCGGATCAATCCCCGTAAATTTTTGCTGTAGCAAAACACATCGACAGATTCTGGCGGTAACGCGTCCTGATGCATCTTGCACAATACTGTTTTCAGGGCATCAAGAATGGCACCTTCACCTTCAAAGTGGAGTGTTCTGACTTCATGCCATGAATTGCGGTAAACCAAATCAATACTCCCGACCAGACAACGCTGTTCCGGCCCGAAGCTCAAGATATCAACCGTTTTTAAATCCACCCGGAGTGACTTTCCCGATACGGCATAGGTCGGATCTTGTTCAAAGTTGATGAACATCGCTAACTGACTGATTTCACATGGGCTGGCAAGTGCGTGCATTGTTGGCCGACGCTTATGCAGCGAGAACGTATTGCGTAAATCACCGACCATCTGATAAAACTTATCAATATCGATCTGAGCATCCTGAACCACCGCGTGAAGTCTCGTCGATTCAGTAATCAGCCCATTAAAGAACGCCCACGCCACTAATTTACTCAAATACTCATGATGTTCCAGATAATGCTGCCCCATCATCCGACGCGGGACTAACGGTTGTTTGTAAACATACCACCCGGCAGGATTACTACGGTTTTGCTGCACTTCAATAAAAGTCAGATCAGGCTCATGCAAATCGGGAGAAATCTGTGGATTCAGTAACGTGACCTTGCCCGGAAGAATTTCAAAAGCAGCGTATAGTTTACGGGAAAGGATCGAAATATCCTGAGGACTGATGGAAGAAGTAATGTCATTACGCCGGGCAAACTGAATTAAATTGCGGTAACTCTGCATTAACGCATCCAGCAACCCCGTGTGCATGAAAGCGACTTGCTCAACTTTCCAGTTACGTCGGTTATCCAGCTCAGCAATGATACCTGTCGACCACTGCCATATTTGAGTCAATTCTTCCAGTACCATGCGCCGCCACGGGACAGACCCGGCACCGGGTTCGCGGGACAATTTCTCATGGGTTTTCAGATAAAAACAACGCCGGACCAAATCCAATCGGGGCTGGTCATTAATCCGTTCTAAATAACGGGTAACTTTTTCCAGCATCAGGTAGTAAGCATCCATCCCATACAGGTCTGGCTCATGGGTAAAAAAGCGTCGTTTGGTATCGATACTTAAGAGTTGCGTATGCGGATATTCCCAAGAGTATGCTTCGAGTAAGATCGCTTTCAGTACCGACTTATACGGTGAATCGATACTTTTATACAGCTGCCATAAACTGGCGCCGAAATATTCTTCAGCCGGAATATGATTGAGTCTGCCAAAATCAAACCATTCGCAACAGTTGATATAAGAATTACTACATAAATGGCTGACATATTCGTCATAACACTCTTCCATCTCCGGTGGCACGATTTGCCACAAAAGACGTTTCCCGGCGATTCGTACCGCAGAACGGTAAAATTCATCCAGTAACAAAAGATGCTGCGAAGAGCCACAGTTTTCACCGGTCATTTCATCGGACTGCTGGCACCGGAAACGCTGCTCATCCATGATAAAAAAGTTGGCTTCAACACCTTGCGTTTTTGCCCAGTCAGTCAACAACAAGCACTTATTGGCCAGTTTTTCCCGACGGGCAGCACTCATCAGTGAAGAGACACATACCCAGATATCCAGATCGCTGGAGGTACTTTGCCCGATCGATGAGGTACTCCCCATGGTGTACAGACCCTGAATTTCAGGCTCACTTGAAATCGGGAGCGATTGCCCCAATGCTAATTCAGTATCATGGATAAACTGCTGTTGTGCGTCATCCGCCTCAAAACCCCAGACACCGAACGGCACGTCTTGATCGTAATAACCGGGAATTAATGGATGGTTGAACTGAAAAAATGCAGGAATCAGATGAAAAACACGACGACTTTGTAAATCCATTAACGCCAACGCACGTTCGGTGCGCTGCCGATTCAGATTATCTAATCTTTTGATTAAAGTCTCGGTGTATGTCTGCAAGGGGAATATCCTTGGTTGGCTCAAAACTCAACGAACTGATTGCCCTTTGTGCAAAATCGCCGTCAAAACGTGATCAATTTAACACTTTATCTATCGATGGTAAAGATATCTCTCCCGGATCCCCCGTACCGGTAAATCCAGAAAATTTTAGGCAACTTATCGTTGATACATATCTCACTCATATTATCGAACAATCATAGCTCAAAGTATAAACAAGAGCTACATCACATATTTTAAATTAGACTATGGTCGTATATCTCAAAATTTACAAGTTTTCCTATGCATTTTTTCATTAAGACGCATCGCTGTGCCATGCGCTATTTTTCAACCGGTTAGGTGAACTTGGGGATCGAAAAGAACAATGATAGGATGTGATCTATCATTTTCCCTGACCAACTCATAACCTATGACTGATTCATCTCCGATTCGTATTGCTACCCGTAAAAGTCCGCTCGCCCTTTGGCAGGCCCATTATGTCAAGGATGCGCTTCAGGCTGCTCATCCGGGGTTGGCCGTCGAACTGGTCACGATGGTGACGAAGGGCGATGTGATTCTGGACACGCCATTGGCGAAAGTCGGCGGCAAAGGACTGTTTGTCAAAGAGCTTGAAACCGCGATGCTCGAAGGCCGGGCTGATCTTGCGGTTCATTCAATGAAAGATGTCCCGGTTGAATTTCCACAAGGGTTAGGGCTTGTGACAATCTGTGAACGCGGCGATCCGCGTGATGCGTTTGTTTCTAACCATTATGCTGCTTTCGATGAACTGCCTGAAGGCGCTATCGTCGGGACGTGCAGTTTAAGACGCCAATGTCAGTTAAAAGAAACCCGACCCGATATTGTGATCAAAGATCTCCGTGGCAATGTCGGCACACGACTCGGCAAACTCGATGCCGGAGAATACGATGCGATAATTCTTGCTGCCGCGGGTCTGAAACGCCTCAATCTTGAAAGCAGAATCCGTAGCTATCTGACACCGGAGCAATCGCTGCCGGCTGTCGGTCAGGGTGCCGTGGGGATTGAATGCCGTTTAGATGACACACGATTAATCGAGTTATTAAAACCATTGAGCCATCAGGACACCACCGATCGCGTGCTCAGTGAACGCGCGATGAATACCACTCTTCAGGGCGGTTGTCAGGTTCCCATCGGTAGTTACGCACTGCTGGAAAATGACCAAATCTGGCTGCGGGCGCTGGTCGGAGAACCGGACGGCAGCCAAATCATTCGCGGGGAGATCAAAGGGCACCGCAAAGATGCGCAACAGTTGGGAGAAACACTCGCCCATCAACTTCTACAGCAAGGCGCCCGAGAAATACTCACCCGCCTTTACCATGAGCATGACTGATCATGTCGGTGCTGGTGACCCGCCCCGGTAAACCGGGAGAAGCACTCTGCCATCAACTTCAGGCCGCTGGTATTGAAGCGGCCCATCATCCTTTAATTGATTTTCATGCCGGTTCGGAACTTGTTCAACTGCCGCATCGGCTGGCACAGTGTGATCTGGTCATCGCCGTCAGCCAGCAAGCCGTCCTTTATAGTCAGGAATATCTCAACCAACATGGTCTTTCATGGCCGTCTGATATCCGATATCTTGCCATCGGTCAAAAAACCGCACAGCTTCTAAGTAATTTTACCCAACAGACGGTAAACTATCCCGCAGTGAGCGACAGTGAAAATTTCCTCTCTCTCCCCGAGCTTAACGCCCCCACAGGGTTACGCGTTGAGATTCTGAGAGGAAATGGCGGCCGGGATTTAATCGCCCAACAGCTAAAATCGCAGGGAGCATTGGTCAATTATTGCGAAGTTTATCAACGCGAAATGCTCCCTTTTAATGCCCGGGTTGCAGTTTCCGCTTGGCAAAAGGCAGCGGTAAACAGCATTATCATTACCAGTGAACAACAACTGCGGTTTTTCGTGACACAGATTGCTGAATACGATGCGCCATGGTTATTGGATCAAACATTTTATGTCCCCAGTGAACGGATTGCACATGATGCACGTTCATTGGGCATCAAACATATCATTGCTGTGGGTAGTGCCAGCAATTCAGACTTAGTGGCCGCAGTTCTGGCCGGGAAGAATGACAGGAATCATGAATGACTGATACAAAAAAAGCCGTTACCCCAACCTCAGAAGATCAGCAAAAATCAGCCACATCTTCTTCTGCATCCGCATCTAAGCCCGAAGCAACACCATCTGGTGCCAAAGCAAAGCAAAAAACACCAGCAGCACCGGGGGCAAGACTCAGTAAAATTGCCATCGTGCTAACATTGCTCACCGGGGGCGGGATTGCCGCCTATGTTCAACAAACCATGCATGGCTATCAGGAACAAATCAAACAACTTCAGCAACAACTGAGCCAATCGGTGAGCCAAGTTGAAACCCAAGTGACTCAGCTCAACCAAGACATCGATAAAAAAACGGCAACCGTCATCAATCAGGTTGATACGAATCTGGATCAACAGCAAAAGAGTATTGATAGCCTGCAACGTGCGCTTGCTGATATCAAAGGACGTCGCCCCAATGACTGGCTGTTGGCTGAATCTGATTATCTGGTCAAGCTTGCCGGACGAAAACTATTTCTCGAACACGATGTCCTGACAGCAACTCACCTGATGGAAAGTGCCGATGAACGCATTGCTGCACTCAATGACCCGAGTCTGGTCACACTGCGTCAGGCAATGGCCAATGACATCACCACATTGAAATCTCTGCCGCTGATCGATAAAGATGGGTTGGTACTGCGCCTCACCAGTCTCGAACAACTCATCGATAAACTGCCACTGGCGAACGCGATTCTTCCTGATGCGCCACAAGAGCAAAAACCACAGGTCAGTGAAGACATCAGCCACTGGCAGGATAACCTGCTTACCTCTCTGAAGAGTTTCGCCGAGCAATTCATCACATTCAGAACCCGCGATGGTAACGTCATTCCGTTACTGTCTCCGGAACAGGATTTCTACCTGAGAGAAAATCTGAAAGCCAAACTCGAGACAGCTATCAGAGCCGTCTATGACGAAAATCAGGAGATCTATACCACAGCTTTAACCACAGCCAATCAATGGTCGGTCTCGTTCTTGAACCCTGACAATAATCAGGTGAAACAGTTTAACCAAGCCACCCAATCCCTGAGTCAGAAGAAAATTACCATTCAATATCCGGTGAAGCTGGAATCACAGCAACCGCTGACGGATCTCATTCATGAGCGGTTACGTAAACAAGTCTCCGGTTTGATGAAGGAGGAAGAGTGATGATTCGCACCATTTTTCTCTTCGTAGTTCTCGGTATCGGGTTATACGTCGGTACCCAGTATTCCGGACAGCAAGGATACGTTCTGATCTCAATTGCGAATAAAACCATTGAGATGAGTGTTACCACGCTGATCCTGCTGGTGATCGCTTTACTGGCCGCACTGTTCGCCGTTGAGTTTTTGATCAAAAAAGCCTTGCATATCAGTAGCAGCACCTGGAACTGGTTTGGTTCTCGAAAACTGAAGCAGTCTCGCCGGGATACCAACGAAGGCATTGTAAAACTCATCGAGGGAGACTGGAAACAGGCCGAAAAGAAAGTCACCCGGCTGGCAAAAAATCACGATATGCCGCTGCTGTGCTATCTCATTGCTTCTGAGGCTGCGCTCGAACAAGGCAATCAGGAGAAACGGGATCACTACCTGTCTCTTGCCGCCAAACAAGAAAATTCAACGCTGGCCGTCGAACTCACCAAAGCAAGACAGTACACAAAAGAACAGCGTTATCAGGATGCACTTAACGTGTTGAGTGAACTGGCTATCCAGCACCCGGACAACCCTGTGGTCGTCAGTCTGTTGAAGACAGCCTATTATCAGCTCCGGCAATGGCAACCGCTACAAGGCCTGTTTCCACAGCTCAGAAAGCTCAAATTAGCCGGAGAAGAAGAAATCAACCGTCTGGAAATCGAATCACGCAGCCATCTCATGGAACAGGCTGCAACCATCCGGGGGAAAGAGACGCTCACCGAGTATTGGAAAGATCTGCCTAAGCGTCTGAAAAACACTCCGGAACTGCTCGTATGCTATGTGCAGTTGCTGCTGCAATATCAAGGTGACGAAGAAGCATTTTCGCTCCTGAAAGAACACATTAAGAAGCATCCGAACTCAAACAGCTACCCACTGTTGCCTGAACTCAAACTGGAGAGCCGCCAGCCGGTGATCAAACTGTTACATGATGTGATTCGTAAAGATGAGCAACATGCAGAAGCGCACAGTGCACTCGGACAGCTCTATTTTCAGGAAGAGAAATTCCCATTGGCTCAGGGGCATCTGGAAAAAGCACTAAAAATCAGAAACAGTATCTCTGACTACCAGCTGCTTGCTCAGGTTCTGGAGCAGCAAGATATGTCTCAGGCAGCACACCATGTCAGTAAGAAAGCCCTCTCACTGATTGAGCCGACATCTTAGCTACCTTCCTGTTACGCCAAACCAGAACCTAAAAAGCCAGCATCTGCTGGCTTTGTTGTACCGGGACATCAGCCCGGAATGCGGTATACAAACGCAACGGGCGTAACACAAAAAATCATATCACCCGGGAAAACTGCTGCTGCCTCGCCCTTTCGCGCAGGTAACGATCAAAGCACATACAGATATTACGAATCAGTAAGCGCCCCTTTGGTGTCACCGTCAATTGCTTATCACTGACTAAAACCAGCTCATCTGCGATGAAATGTTCCAGTAGCGCTAAGTCTGGCTGGAAATACCGATCAAAGTCGAGCTGATGGGTGCGCTCGATCTGAGCCTTATCGAGGGTAAAGTTACACATCAATTGCTTAATCACATCCCGGCGGGCTAAGTCATCTTTATCCAACGCCACCCCTTTCCATAACGCATGACGCTGATGTTCCACTTGATGATAGTATTTTTTCAGCTCTTTGTGGTTCTGTGCATAAGCATCACCGACCATCGATATCGCAGACACCCCGAAACCAATCAGATCACAATCACCATAGGTGGTATACCCCTGAAAATTACGATGGAGACAACCTTCTCTTTGCGCAACTGCGAGATCATCTTCGGGCAGGGCAAAATGATCCATGCCGATAAACTGATAACCCGCCCCGGTCAGCATATCGATAGTCATCTGTAAGATGGCCATTTTTTCTTGTGTTGTCGGCAGAAAATCTTCTTTGATTTTCCGCTGTGCGGCAAACAGTTGCGGCATATGTGCGTAATTAAAAATGGACAACCGCCCCGGTTTCATTTCCAGAACACGGTTCAAAGTCCGGGCAAATGAAGCAGGGGTCTGCTTGGGCAAGCCATAAATCAGGTCAAGGTTGGTTGAACGGAATCCTAATTCCCGGGCTCGTTCTGCTAACGCGAAGATAAACGTTTCATCCTGAATCCGGTTGATCAACAGCTGAACTTCTTTGTTGAAATCCTGAACCCCGATACTTAAACGGTTAAAACCTTCTTGATAGAGATGATCCAGAATATCCAGTTGTATCTCGCGCGGATCGACTTCAATACTGATTTCTGCTTCAGGCTCAAAATCAAACTCCTGTCTGATCAGTGTCATCAAACGGGTAATTTGGGGAGCCGTCAGAAATGTCGGAGTCCCGCCACCGAAGTGAAGCTGCACCACACGACGACCCGCTAACAAGGATGCACGCTGGCGAATCTCAAGCTCCAGCATATCCAGATACTCATCCGCTTTATGGGAATGACGGGTGACAACCTTGTTACAACCACAGTAGTAACACAGCTTATGGCAGAAAGGGATATGGATATAAAGAGAAAGCGGACGGTCGGGATACTGGGCACAAGCCATATCAAAGTCCGCAATCGTAAATGCTTCATGGAATTCGACGGCTGTCGGATAAGAGGTATAGCGAGGCCCGGAGTAATTATATTTATCCAACATTGCCTGATCCCAGACAACCTGCTGACGAGATACCTGCTGAAACATATTTATCTTTCCGAATGCGTCGATGAACTCCTATTTTGCCACACTGCGATACTGACAAGTCGGGCAGCAAAATAGAAATCCATGATTATTGTGTGAAAGTGCTACAGAGATCACCGAATGAACCGCTATAGGACTCGAGGTTTAGACCATTTGAACCTGAATTTGTTGATTCAAGGGCTGAATCATATCCTTCAGCGTGGTCAGCTCCCGGACGATATCATCCTCCAGCCGACTTTCAGCTTTCATCCGCTCCAGATTTTGCTGCATCCTTTCTTTCTTAGGCATCTCTTGCCGAGCTTCGCCACGAGGCATATCTTTGACGATATGATACAGCTCAGAAATGGCTGGGAATTGTTTTTCAAAATCAATTCGTTGCTCACCCTGAACATAATCCATAATGCAATAGACACGAATGCTGATTTCTGACAGGTCACACTGTCCTTGAATACCGACCATACAGAGCGTGTTTACGTTCTCGAAAATATTTGCATTTCTCTTCTCAATCGCCAGTTCACGATGCTTGGCAACCAATGCTTTCTGCTGCTTCAATTTCACCAGCAAATACCCGGCATAAATCGCCAGACCTGCAACAATCAAACACCCGACAATCGCGAGTACAGTCAGATTCATATGTTACTCCTATTGCTGAAAATCATCCGGATCAAATCCGGTAAATTTCTCCAGCAGTTCGTCATCCGATACGTTTTGCTTCGGTTTCTTCACCGGAGTCTCAGAGGATAACGCTTCATCACGCTCTTCATCAAACGAATCCTCTTCGTCAAACAGCCCGAGCTGTTTCATCAGCTTTTCAATGCGATTAAGCTTTTCATCAACATACTGTTGCAAGCCGGCGCCCAGCTTTTCACCCTGATCCAGCCGAGCTAGCAAAGCATGCAGCTGCGCATCATTTTCGAGCCGTGCCAGCTCTTGTTCTGCCTGCTCTTGCCGTTTCTCAGCAATCACTTTTGGCTGTGTTTCTACAACCAACGGAATTTTTTTCTTACTCCCCAGGCGAGGATCCTGCGCCTGCGCTGTACTTAACCGACGTGTATTGCCGGACTCTTCTGAATGACGGCTACCGGTTTTCAAGCCTTTTCTCTTTTTCAGCTTCTTGCGCAAACGTCCTTCGATATCTGTCTGAGAACGCTGACGAACGACAACAACGTCTGAATTCCCAGATGATCTTACTTTCTTCTTACGGCTCATTACTGGCTTTTCCTCAGTAAAATTACATCACTACCGATAAATTCAATTTCGAGAGCATCCCGTTTTGCTAGAAAACAAAAAGTCTCTCGGCTAAAAAAGCTTACATGGGTGAGATCATTCTTATAATGCCACCTTGTAAACGCATCCAAATTTTTGACTAATTTGGTCATGATCCCGATATATCCCCCCGGCTTCACCAATGACAACCACTGCTGCCACACTTGACCCGGTGTATGTAAGTGTTCAATCACTTCAGTTGCGGTAATAAAATCATACGTCGATTCTAACACCGTCTGCTGGGGGAAATAAAAGACATCATATACAGCCATCTGAAACCCGAGCTCCGCCATCATCAAAGAGAGCGTCGGCCCGGGGCCGCATCCAAAATCGAGCCCGTGAGCATCAGGAACAATCCGTTCTGCCAGCGGCACCGTCAGACGAGACAAAAACCGCCGATATCCCATATCAGACGGATGATTCTCATGTAGATCATAGATGGATTTTTCTGACTCTGCATCCAGATGAAATGCAGGTGCGACACTCACCAAATAACATTGATGGCATTGCCAATACTCGCGCTGTTTATCCCGATGATAAACCACCGGCGATTCAGCACCGCATAGTGGACATGAGATCATATAGACTCCTTGTTACGGGATGCGCAACATACCAGAAACTGACCCGATAGTGGAGTATTTAAGCTTATTTTTTCTGCAACGCTGTGCTTCAACAGACAGACGTAACGGGTTTCGGTTGACCCGCAATGGTATAAAAAGAGCAATAAAAAAAGCGACAGGATTATCTGTCGCTTTATAAACAGTCACCGGAGTGACGGAAACTATCCTGGCACATCGAGATGCGCACAATATTCCTTTTGTTGTTGGTGCTTTCCTTGCAAAAAATTTATCGTTCGTCATCAATCCTGATGAATTTTCACTGTCCCTGAAAACATCATTGTAACGAAGCACTTCCGTGGCTTGGTTCCATTACATCCCCAACTCCATAGGGCCAAGCAGACCATCCTTATCAGACAAACATCCTGTCTGTCGGATGCTTCAGAATGAGCGATTCATTCCTGAAGCAACGAGTCAACTTTACGCTTTCTCGCGACAGGAACAACCCATCAAAAAATGATTCAGATCACATTCTATATGTAATATTAAAAATAATAATAAAATCATAAAATTAAAATCATTATTAGCGTAATCATCAGGTTATCTATAGCAGATCTCTCACAACCGACATAGAAAAAAAGGAACACGTCGACCCAAAGGAGTTTCGGTGCTGATCAAACTGACGACTTAGCCACCCCATCTCATCACCAATGAACTTCTGCGTATCGAGCCGTGATAATGTTCCAGATTCTGACAGGAGTCGTGTATAATCGCCAACCCCACCGAATTAAGGGAGGGGAGCGTCTCGCAGGAACCTAGTTAAGATTATGGCTGTGATACCATCGCATTCCGGCATTATTTATCAACGCAGACAGAGATCATGGAGTCTACCTTGAGTGTAAAAATCCACTATCAAAATACACATTTTATTACCAGTGCCCCGGATATCCGTCACCTGCCGGAAGATGAAGGCATCGAGATCGCGTTTGCCGGACGCTCCAATGCAGGAAAATCCAGTGCGTTGAATCGTTTGGCGAATCAAAAGAACTTAGCTAAAACCAGTAAGACGCCGGGAAGAACCCAGTTAATTAACCTTTTTCAAGTCACCGAGGGCTGCCATATTGTTGATTTGCCCGGCTATGGGTTTGCTCAAGTTCCTCCGGAACTGAAGAAAAAATGGCAAAAAGCACTCGGAGAGTATCTGCAAGTCCGCCAGTGTTTGAAAGGGCTGGTCGTTTTGATGGATATTCGCCATCCGATGAAAGATCTGGATCAACAGCTGATCTATTGGGCGGTAGAAAGCAATATTCCGGTTCAGGTACTGCTGACCAAAGCAGATAAACTCAAAAGTGGTGCCAGAAAAGCCCAAGTGCTGAAAATTCGCGAAGCAGCTCTGGCCTTTTGTGGTGACGTGAGTGTCGATGCTTTTTCTTCGACCTCAGGATTGGGGGTTGATGTCCTGCGCCAAAAACTCGATAGCTGGTATGCACCGGCGTTTGCCCCTCAAGATGATGAGCAAGATAGTGAGACTAACAACAGTGAGCCCAATCACTAATATCAAACGCTCCGTGCTCCGGAAGGAAGGGCGAACCACCCGCTTTTCTTCCGGGCATAAAAAACCCCGCCATCCTGGCAGGGTAATGGGAGAGATAATGAACTTCTTTCTAATTGTTTTGTTTTTGTGCCCTTACAAGCATCGTTGAATTCATCTGATATTTCAATCCCTTCGCTACGATCTGCCACTCCCGATAAAATAGTTTTAACATTTTGAAATATATAAATATTAACCAAAATGTAACACTTTATTTCCTATATGAAATAACTATTTTGTGAAGGGTAATTAATTACAGAATCGTTACATTACTTCATTTGAGAATTTTAACATCCCAGAAGAAAAACCAAGATTTTTGTCAATGATTGGCGCAATGGGTATTGTGGAGAGAATGCCGGGTATGGGTCAAAAGCTACATTTTATTGATGAATAACATATGCTTAACACAATAAAAAACGCCCCAGTCAAAAACTGACTGGGGCGGCTGAAACAGCCTAATCCAATAACGTGAAACAAAAGGTCTGAAAGATAGAACATCTTACCTCTGTACCCTACGTCATTAAATGTACAATAAACTGATGAAAAAGAAAACCCATTCTGTAGTTTTTTTTCACTCATTTTAAATCAGACAACATAAGAAACTGATATTTTGTTACTTTTTTTTAGATAAAAAAAAGCTGACACTTGTGCGCCAGCTCATAAAAATCATGCCATTTTGGTCAAAAAAACCGATTTAATGGGCCTGTTCCCAACTATCACCCCGTCCGGCCTCTGCAACTAAAGGCACACGGAGGGTTGCTGCGGACTCCATGAGTTTTTGTATTTTACTTTCAATTTCGGTCAGAGATGACTCTTGGATTTCAAAAACCAGTTCATCGTGCACCTGCATCAACAAACGGACTCTACCCTGACCTTCCTGCTCGATCCACGAATCAACCAACAACATCGCTTTTTTGATGATATCAGCGGCTGTTCCCTGCATCGGTGCATTAATCGCAGCGCGCTCCGCAGCTTTGCGCCGCATTCCGTTACGGGAGCGAATCTCCGGCAGATGTAAACGACGGCCGAATAGTGTTTCGACATACCCCTGCTCGCTTGCCTGAGATCGCGTATCTTCCATGTACTGCATCACGCCGGGATAACGCTCGAAGTATTTTTCCATGTAAGATTGGGCTTCATGGCGTGGAATACCAAGCTGTTTGGCCAAACCAAATGCACTCATCCCATAGATCAAGCCGAAATTAACAGCTTTAGCGCGACGACGCTGTTCTCCGGAGACCTGTTCGAGCGGAATCCCTAAAATTTCCGCAGCCGTGGCGGCATGAATATCTTTGCCTTGCTGGAAAGCATCCAACAGTGACTGATCACCAGACAAATGCGCCATAATTCTCAACTCAATCTGAGAATAGTCGATCGCAACAATCTTCCAGCCGGGCTCCGTAACAAATGCCTGACGAATCCGCCGTCCTTCTTCATTCCGCACCGGGATATTCTGTAAGTTCGGATCGGTCGATGACAACCGTCCGGTTGCAGTCACCGCCTGATGATAAGAGGTATGCACACGACCCGTGACCGGATTAATCATTTTGGGCAACTTATCGGTGTAAGTTGATTTTAGTTTTGCCAGACCGCGATATTCCAGAATCACCTTCGGTAGTGGGTAATCCAGCGCCAGCTCCTGTAACACTTCTTCATTGGTCGATGGTGTCCCCGATGGCGTTTTTTTCACCACCGGCAACCCCATTTTTTCAAAGAAGATTTGTTGGAGCTGCTTTGGCGAGCTCAAGTTAAACGATTCTCCGGCAATCTCAAATGCCTTGCTCTCCAGTTCTTCTAAACGCTGAGCAATTTCCTGAGACTGAACATTAAGGCGCATATCATCGATGTGGACACCTGTTCGCTCCATTCTGGATAACACTGGCACCAACGGCACCTCAATGTCTTGGTAAATCTTTAACAGGGTTTCATTCTGCTCCAGATTTTCCATCAACCGATGATGCAACCGAAGTGTGACATCCGCATCTTCTGCCGCATAAACTCCGGCTTGTTCCAGATCGATTTGGTTAAATGTCAGCTGATTTTTACCCTTGCCGGCAATTTGTTCGAATGAAATACAGCTATGTTGCAGGAAGCGCAGTGCCAGACTATCCATATCATGCCGCCCGCCGACACTGTCATATACGTAAGAAGCCAGCATGGTATCATGCGCAATGCCACGGAGTTCAATGTCATAACGAGCCAGAATACTCATATCAAATTTCAGATTCTGCCCGACTTTATGACAGTCTTCATCTTCCAGAATCGGTTTAAGCTGAGCCAATACCCAATCGCGCTCCAGCTGCTCCGGTGCATCCATATAGTCGTGTGCAACAGGAACATACGCGGCTTCACCTTCGGTGATCGCAAATGACACACCGACCAGATTGGCCGTCATATAGTCCAATCCATCCGTTTCGGTATCGAAGGCAAATAAATCAGCATCTTTCAGCTTGTCTAACCAAGCCATAAAATCAGCTTCATTCAAAACGGTCTGATACCGGCTGCGATCAATATTGACCGCCGATGTATCCATCGTCACTGCAGCCGCATCAGACGCCTGATTCATTTCCGGGCTTCCCTCCGGGCTTTCAAGCAGCTCGTTCAGCCAGGATTTAAAGGTCAGTTGCCCGTATAGCTGAATCAGATCTTCTCGATCCGCCGGGCGTTTGACTAACGTATCGAGTGTGTCTTCCAGTTCAACATCCAGTTTAATCGTTGCGAGCTGGTAAGAAAGCCAAGCATTGTCTTTATTGTCTTCCAGCTTTTTCGCCATCGTCTTGGAACCCCGAAATCCCAAGTCGGCAATTTTATCCAGATTCTGATAGAGCGCTTCCAGGCCGCCAATTCCCTGCAACAATGCAGTCGCGGTTTTTTCTCCGACACCCGGTACACCCGGAATGTTGTCAACTTTATCGCCCATCAACGCCAGATAATCGATTATCAGCTCCGGAGGAATGCCGAATTTCTCAACCACCCCTTCACGATCCATCACAACATTGGTCATGGTGTTGATCAAGGTAACGTTATCGTTCACCAATTGCGCCATATCTTTATCACCGGTGCTAATCAGCACCGGAACGCCTGCATTGGCAGCTTGCATCGCGATTGTACCGATCACATCATCGGCTTCCACACCTTCAATGGCGAGTAACGGTAATCCCATAGAACGGATAATCTTATGTAGCGGCTCAATCTGGCAGCGTAATTCATCCGGCATCGGCGGACGATGCGCCTTATATTCAGCATACATCTCATCACGGAAGGTTTTGCCTTTTGCATCAAACACAACCGCGATCCGATCCGAAGGATACTGACGCATCATGCTGCGGATCATATTGATGACACCATAAACAGCATTGGTGGGAATATCACCATTGCTCATGGTGCTTGGATAAGCATGGAATGCACGGTAAAGATAAGAGGAACCGTCAATCAAAATGAGTGGGTTATCAGGAATATGGGCCATAGTGTTTTGGTATCCGGATGTGGAGGTCTCAAAAATTATCTGCTTAGAATGCCATGAGTTCCCTGAGGATTCCATGTTCTGCCGAGTTTTTACCGAAATCTCATCAGACTGAAATCCACAGAATCCCCTTCATATTGTGGATAAGTCTGTTCATAGTTTTATTTACATAGAGATAAAAACGATAAAAACAGCTCAAACATTAAATTTAAACTATTGATTTTTAATAGATAATTAAAGGATCTGTACAGAAAATCATGATCTTTTTGGGATCAACTATTGTGGAAAAGTATATCGTACTGTTAACAAAAACAGTCCCGCCAAAAAAGAAAAAGCGACACCCGGGGGATGTCGCCTAGCATAAGCAAGAAAGTGATACGTGTGACCAAATCGCTTTCTTATAAAGCTATAAATACACTGGAAGCAATGTGAGCAATGTCGTGTCAAAAAGAAGAGTGCAAGCCCGTAAACACCATCGCATTGAGTAACAAAAATAAATCGTGTTACATCTCAGCGCTGTGGTGAACTTCCTCATTCCCTAAGACGAGTGTAATAATAATTATTCTCATTTAATTGGTCAAGCACTAAATGAGAAAAAGTCTCATTTATTTTTCACAAATAGTGTAACTCATTCATAAATAAAATAATAAAGGCTGGTACTTGCCAGCCTTATATCCGTTTCTTCACATAATGTGCCCATTCACATCAATTTTACTGATGTTTCTTCAGTGCTGCGACCTGCGCCGCTTGCTCTTCAGCAAGCCACTCGGCAACATCTTTGGCAAAATAGGTCAGAATACCGTCCGCTCCCGCGCGCTTAAAGCAAAGCAATAATTCGATAACGGTCTCTTTTTCTTTTAGCCAGCCATTGAGAAAGGCTGCTTTATGCATCGCATATTCACCGGAGACCTGATAAGCAAAGGTCGGCACCTGAAGTTCGGTTTTAACGCGACGAACAACATCCAGATACGGCATTCCCGGCTTCACCATGACCATATCGGCACCTTCACCAATATCTAACGCCACTTCCTGTAACGCTTCATCACTGTTCGCCGGATCCATCTGATAAGTTTTTTTATTGCCCCCTTTCAGATTACTTGATGAACCTATCGCATCGCGGAAAGGCCCATAATAACTCGAAGCATATTTTGCAGAGTAAGCCATGATTTGCGTATGAACATGCCCGGCTTCCTCAAGCGCATCACGAATCAGACCAATCCGGCCGTCCATCATATCGGAGGGAGCAACTACATCCGCACCGGCTTCCGCATGAGATAACGCCTGTTTGACGAGCACTTCGGTCGTGATATCGTTGATCACATACCCTTGCTCATCAATAATGCCATCCTGACCGTGGGTGGTATATGGATCCAATGCCACATCAGTAATCACCCCGATTTCCGGAACATGTTCTTTCAAAGCACGAACCGCCCGTTGAATCAGACCTTCAGGGTTGTATGCCTCAGCAGCATCAATACTCTTCGCATCCTGAGTGATAAAAGGAAACAACGCGATAGCCGGTACACCAAGGCTCGCAAGATACTGCGCTTCTTCAAGGAGAACGTCGATCGATAAACGATCCACACCCGGCATCGATTCAACAGGCTCACGACGATCTTTGCCCATCAACACAAATACCGGGTAAATCAGGTCACTGACAGATAACTGATTTTCTGCAACTAGGCGACGACTAAAATCATGTTTACGCACACGACGCATACGACGACCGGGAAACTGACCTACGATAGAAACTGACACATGGAACTCCTTTTTGATATTTGTGATGCACCGCATCAAGGTTCGCCACATACTGTACATGTAACAAACGGACGAAACGAACAGCGCTTATCATGAACCGTCGCTCAACAGCGAGAGAGCTCTGAAGAAAAGTACATTGCGACCCGAAACTGTGACTCTCACAACACGAATATGACCTTCTCATCCGACAATACAGCGCTTGAGGAAACACAGTATTGTCACGGGTAGTGCGCTGAAATCATACCATTGTCCAACTGACACGCCATGTCTATTGAGATAAAAATTCAAAAAATGATCTCAACGCGCCGATCTTTTATAATGCCTGATTCAACCCATGACCGGAAAATACCATGATTGATACTCACGCCCATGTTTATGCCCGCGAATTTGACCAGGACCGGCAAGACGTGATTCAACGGGCGCTGGCACAAGGTGTCGAGATGATCTGTATGCCGAATATCGATCTCGACTCTATCGAACCGATGCTGGCAACCGAGGCCGCCTACCCTGACATCTGTCGTTCCATGATGGGATTACATCCATGCTACGTGGATCAACATGTTCATCAGACACTCGATATCATTCATGGATGGTTTGATAAACATGATTTTATCGCCGTCGGTGAGATTGGTATCGATCTGTACTGGGATACAACCTATCAGGCCGAACAAGAAACCGCTTTTCTTACCCAGCTCGGCTGGGCAAAAGAGAAAAAGCTCCCGGTGGTGATTCATACCCGTAATTCAATGCAAGAAACCATTCAACTGCTGAGTCAGGCTCAGGATGGCTCTCTGCAAGGCGTATTTCACTGTTTCGGTGGCAGCGTTGAAGAAGCCAAAGCCATTCAGGATTTAGGCTTTCACCTCGGCTTAGGCGGTGTCACGACGTTTAAAAATGGCGGGATGGATCAAGTGGTTCCTCATCTGGATATGCGGCAAATCATTCTGGAAACCGACTGCCCTTATCTGGCGCCGGTGCCGCATCGGGGAAAACGCAATGAACCGGCCTACACGCATCTTGTCGCCCAGCGAATCGCCGCACTCAAAGAGATCTCGCTTGAAGAAGTGGACCGACTGACCACAGACAATGCGAAGCAGTTATTTCAATTGCTTTAAATGATGAGTCAGCCATCTCGACTGACTCTACTGCGAGTGATCTGATGCTGTCTTGCAATAAAACCGGGCACAAAAAACACCGACTTCAAACAGTAAACAGATGGGAACAGCCAGTAACGTCTGAGAAATGATATCCGGTGGCGTCAACAGCATCCCGACCACAAATGCTCCGACAATAATGTAAGGTCGTTTTTGTTGAAGTGCTCTTGGTGTTGTTGCGCCCGTCCAGCAAAGCAACATGATTGCCACCGGCACTTCAAACGCAATCCCGAACGCTAAAAATAGCGCCAACACAAAATCAAGATAGCTGGCAATGTCGGTCGCAAAAGCAACCCCGTCCAGTGAAATCGCGGTAAAGAAGCCAAAGATCAAAGGGAAAACGACAAAATACGCAAATGCGACACCAGCATAAAACAGGATTGAACTCGACAATATCAGGGGCATGACCATCTTACGTTCATGTTTGTACAATCCCGGCGCAACAAAAGCCCATATTTGGTAAAGCAGATACGGTACCGTTATAAACAGCGAAACAATCAATGTCAGCTTAAGCGGGGTAAAAAAAGGCGAGGCAACATCGGTGGCGATCATGGTTGCACCGGCGGGTAGCCGCTCAATTAACGGCCGGGCAATAAACTCATAGATATGATTCGCAAAGTAGACTAAACCGAGAAATACAGTGATAACAGCCACGATGCAACGTAATAATCGGTTACGTAACTCGAGCAGGTGACCAATGAAAGGTTGAGTTTGCTCATCAGACGACATATTGACTCCATGTTACGTCAGGGACAGATGACGTCAGAAAAACCAGTTTAAGCAACATGCGCATCACGGCTATTTTGACGACTTATTTCGACTGTTTCTCTGCACGATCATCATGCGTTGACGGTTGCTCAACGTCACGTGTGGTGGTATCCACAGATTGATGCGACTGATGTAACTCGGGAAATGGTTCGTTCACTTTGGTTTGCTCAGCTTGTCGATGCTTGTCTTTGAGCTCTTGTATCTGCAACTCTTGAGACAATTCATGCTGCACACTGTTAGCAATTTTTTTCACAGACGCAACCATACGGGCGATACTTCGAATCGCATGTGGTAAGCGCTCCGGCCCCAAAACAACCAGCGCAATCACCGAGATTAATACCAGCTCCCAAAAACCGATATCAAACACGCCGAACTACTCTTTGTCTTGATGGTTCTGCGTAGAAGACGCGGATTTCTGTTGCGTTTGATCCTGCTTTTCACGCTTCGCTTCTTCAGGCTCTTCATCCATCGCTTTTCTAAAACCTTTCACGGCACTGCCTAAGTCACTGCCCATGCTCCGCAATTTTTTCGTGCCGAACAGTAACACCACAATGGCCGCAATAATCAGTAATTCCGTAATGCCAATACCACCCATATCACTATCCTTTTATGCTTCGCCAAACCGCTCAGCAGATACGCTTACCGACGGTAGAACATCCAACTGATTAACCAGGACATACCGCCCACGACAGCAGTACTGATTGACAAATGCGGCTCTTGCCCATTCGCCAAAAAGACCGCCGAACAGATCAGTGCGGTTGCCCCAATCCCTAAGAAAAACTTGCCTCTGGCCTGATCCCGTTTCACCTGACGGTAATCCTGATACAGTGCATTGACTCGTTGATTCATCACGCACCCTTGCTTGAGACTTTCGTAAACCAGCTCCGGTAACTCGGGGAGTTTTTCCGCCCAGAATGGTGCCTTTTCACGGATAGACCGTAATACCGCCCCCGGCCCGACCTGATCAACCATCCACCGTTCCAAAAACGGCTTGGCTGTTTGCCATAGATCAAGTTGAGGATATAACTGCCGCCCCAAACCTTCCACATACAATAACGTTTTTTGCAACAGTACCAGTTGCGGCTGGACTTCCATATTGAAACGACGCGCCGTGTTAAATAGGTTCAATAACACATGGCCGAATGAAATCTCACACAGCGGCTTGGCAAAAATCGGTTCGCACACCACCCGGATGGCACTTTCGAATGCATCAATATCCGTATCATATGGTACCCAACCGGACTCGACATGCAGTTCGGCAACGCGTCGGTAATCACGATTAAAAAACGCCAGAAAATTTTCTGCCAGATAACGTTTATCTTCTTTGTTCAGCGTTCCGACAATACCACAATCCAACCCGATCCATTGCGGATTTTCAGGATGAGCCGGCTGGACAAAAACGTTGCCCGGATGCATGTCAGCATGAAAAAAGCTATCTCTGAACACCTGCGTAAAGAACACACTGACACCACGTTCCGCCAACAACTGCATATTGGTGCCGTTTGCCTCTAGTGCTTCCATATCCGAGACCTGAATCCCATAGATGCGCTCTGAGACCATCAAGGTTTCACTGCTATATTCAGAAATCACCTCAGGAATATAGAGCTCTTCGCTGCCCTCGAAATTACGTCGCAACTGAATAGCATTTGCGGCTTCCCGACGTAAATCGAGTTCATCCTGCAACGTTTTCTCATATTCCCGAACCACTTCAACCGGCTTTAAACGCCGTGTTTCGGGCAGTGCTTTGGCAACGAGACGAGCCATCCGATACATCAGTTTGATATCCGCGGCAATCACCGGCTTGATATCAGGACGAATCACTTTGAGCACCACCTCACGACCGTTGGATTTCAATGTTGCAGTATGCACCTGAGCGATCGATGCTGAGGCCAGCGGTTCAACCGAAAAATCATCGAACCAAGTTTCTACCGCACCACCCAACGCTTTTTCAATCTGTTGCTTCGCTAAATGACCGTCAAACGGTGAGACTTTATCCTGTAGCAGCGCCAGTTGATCCGCGATATGCGGGGGAAACAGATCCCGTCGGGTAGACATCATCTGACCAAACTTAATCCAGACGGGTCCCAACTCCTGAAGCGCCAGACGCAAGCGCTCTCCTAACGGTTTCTCCGGATAACGATTCCGCAGCCAGAACAGCGATTTCCGTGCGAGTAATGGGGCTCGGAATAAATGATGATCGGGGAGGAATTCATCAAGACCATATTCCAGCTGTACCTTGATAATACGGTACAACCGCTTGATTTCTGTTGGCGTCATAGTTTCTCCGTCAGAGACTGAATCCGGCTTTCAAGCCGGGATAACTGACTGTTTACTTCATCAACCCGATCACAAAAATCAGCCACCTCAAGCGGGCCAGGAGCAATACGCCACTCTTCCGTTAAGACTTGTGCAATATGAGATTGGTGGCGCTGATGTTGCGTTTGCAGGAAATGCCTCAAATCTTTGGCGGCCTGAGTGACCGTATGTGCGACAACATCCCCGCTCAGGCGTGACAACCACTCTTCCCAATCCGGCTTGCAGTCCGTCATCAGTTGTGAAAACTTCTGCGCCAGTTGGATATCACCTTCCAGAATCAGCTTATCCTGTTTGATCAGTTGGGTGATATTTGCCTGCTCCCGCAGCTGTGGCAGGATCGATAAGGTCAGAGAGAGATAACAATCCGGTGTGCCTTCGTATCGCGCCAATACATCAATTTGCTGACTGAAAACAAACGTCAGCGTTTGATCGAGTTCTTTCAGGTGGACCTGAATCACATTGCCTTTCAGGCGAGCGAATTGACGGATCAGAAGCGGGTTATCCTGAATCAGTCGGTTCAGGATGGTTTCAATCGTTGCGGTCAGTAAAGGAGCGAATGGCATAGACACCGCCTTGTCAGAATTTATAACCACGGTGAAGTGCCACAATACCCGCAGTCAGATTGTAATAACTTACTTGCTCAAAACCGGCATCGATCATCATGCCTTTTAACGTGTCCTGATCCGGGTGCATCCGAATCGACTCAGCAAGATAACGGTAGCTGTCAGCATCATTGGCGATGAGCTGGCCCATCTTCGGCAGGAGATGGAATGAATAGGTATCATAAATTTTAGACAACGGTTCAAACACCGGTTTGGAAAATTCCAACACCAACAGACGTCCGCCGGGTTTCAGAACCCGAAACATCGAGCGGAGCGCTTGGTCTTTATCTGTGACATTGCGCAGGCAAAAGCTGATCGTGATGCAATCAAAATAATTATCGGGAAACGGCAGTTCTTCCGCATTCGCCTGAACATAATGCACATTACCGACAATGCCACTATCGCGCAGTTTATCCCGGCCGACACATAACATTGAATTATTGATATCTGCCAAGACGACATGCCCAGTGTCACCCACGATTCGTGAAAATTTTGCTGTCAAATCACCCGTACCACCACCGAGATCCAGAATTCGCTGCCCGGCACGGACACCGCTGCAATCAATCGTAAATCGTTTCCATAGCCGATGAATCCCACCGGACATCAAATCATTCATGATGTCGTACTTTGCAGCAACGGAATGAAAAACTTCTGCCACTTTATGCGCTTTCTCCGCTTTGGCGACGGTTTCAAAACCAAAATGGGTGGTTTCTTGATTTTCTGCCATTTTTTCAGATTGCACGCCTTTACCTACCTTGCATAACGAATATAAGCCACACACACCTTACCACATCATCCATAATGCTGAATAAACAGATGTTTGATAAACTCATGTGGCCGACTGATTGGTTGCGCTAGTTTACTGTATCCCCTGTCGGATGTCTTTCAGCAATCGGCAGATTTTATACCGACGGGCACGCAGACAATAGCTATGACGACAGCGGTTGCTCAGGCTCGCTTTCTTCATCCGGCGTTGATTCCGTTGCTTCGGACAACGACGTGTCAGCAATAGCTCGCTGAGACTCATCAACCCACCGGGAAGCAATCGAACGTTTCACCTCAACGCCCAGTTGCTTAAAGCTTTCTGCCTGACGAATGGCGTTACCACGCCCGCTCGACAGCTTATTCATGGCACTCTGATAACTCTGTCCGGCTTTGTCTATGGCACTGCCCAGCGTGTCCATGTCATCAACAAATAAACGTAATTTGTCATAGAGTTTTGCGGCTTTCTCGGCAATGCGCTGAGCATTTTGATTCTGATATTCATTGCGCCATAAATTATCAATGGTTCGTAAAGCAACCAGTAAAGTGGTTGGACTGACAATAATAATGTTTTGTTCCATCGCATCTTTGACTAAAGCAGGATCCGCCTGAATTGCCAATTGGAAGGCCGGTTCGACCGGAATAAACATCAACACATAATCCAGCGTCTGAATGCCTTGTAACTGCTGGTAATCTTTTTTGCTCAGTCCTTTGATATGAGAGCGTAGCGCAAGTAAGTGTTCACCAAGGGCTTTATCTCGCTCTACGTCACTCTCAGCATGGAAGTAACGCTCATAAGCCACCAGCGCCATTTTTGAGTCGATCACCACCTGCTTTTCACTCGGCAGATTGACAATAACATCCGGTTGGTAGCGCTTGCCCGCTTCATTTTGCAAGCTGACCTGCGTCTGATACTCGTGACCTTCACGTAGCCCTGATTCCGCCAAAACCCGGGCTAACACAACTTCACCCCAGTTCCCTTGTTGTTTGTTATCGCCTTTGAGTGCCTGCGTCAGATTCAACGCTTCTTTTGCCATCTGCTCATTGAGGCGTTGCAGATTCTTCAACTCATGAACCAGTGTATGACGTTCCTTCGCTTCCTGACTGAAGCTGTCGTTGACCTGTTTTTTAAACCCTTCCAGTTGCAATTTCAGCGGATTCAGCAAACCTTCCAGACTCTGTTTATTCTGCTGATCCACCTTGGCTGTTTTCACCTCAAACAACTGATTCGCCAACTGTTCAAACTGTTGCTTCAAGCGTTCTTCGGCACGTTCCAGTAACTGTAATTTTTCCTGACTGGCAACCATCTGGGCTTGATGTCGCGCTTCCTGTTCCCGAAGCTCGCCTTGTAATTGCGCGTTCTTCTCCCGCAGCAGTACCAGCTCATCATTCAACTGCGTCCGCTCTTGCTGTAAGGCCGCCATTTGCCCGAGTTTTTCAGTGGCAGCCATATGCTGACCATGCAGCTGTTTCAGCTCGGTCATTGCCAGATCATGCGCATCCTCTGATTCGTGCAGCTCAGCTTGTGTTTGCCGCAATTGTGTCGTGACCTGACTCAAAACTTGTTCGTGAAGTTGCTGTTGACTCACCAGCTGTTGCTGCAACTGGCTGAATTGCAGTTGCATCTTTTGCTTCATCCACCAGCCCGTTATGCCGGCAGAACCGACAATACAGAGAGCAGACATTACCAGTAGGGATTGGTTTTCAATAATCCATTGCATCATGGGAATCAATTCTGTATCTCAGCATATAGAACTGAAAATGGTATTGCCGGACTGGATCAATGTCCAGTAGATTTGCGGTACAGCTTCGCCAAACTAGCCACTGAGTTCAGAGGTTGTGAGCCGGGCATAGGCTGTATTGACAGATTCCAGCGATTCATCGGGCACATGTACAACCTGTTGGCAGCGCCTGCAAGTTATGACGACAATCCCCATCACCATCCCGGTTTGCCCGAGCAGATGAATATTTCTTAGCCGGGAGACCAGTTCCGTCGGACCACATAACGGACAGAGCCCTAAAATTTTCCCACCGGATTTCTCATCCGCCATGATCTTTCCCTTCTCAATGCTCAACTCTATTGACCCACACTTATCAACGATTGTGAAAGTGGCTATTCTTTGCCCGAAAACCTTACCTCAAATCGCCAATCATCCGAATCACATCCATTGGTCATGCGATCAACATCCCATAAACTCATCCTGTTGTAACTGTTGGATTTATTGTTTATATGACACAAATAACATGGTTGGCTGAAGCTTATGTTATGCTCAGGCAATCGAGTCAATGGTGGAAAACACGGCTTACCAGCAATGAATAACAGCACAGTCAATGAAAAACAAGCTTTGCTCTTCGGTCTGACCGCGGTCTTATTGTGGTCAACCGTCGCGACGGCATTTAAGCTCACACTGGCACAACTGACCCCGATTCAGATGTTAACCGTCGCTTGTGTCATTTCGATCATCTCATTAGTCGTCATTTGTGCATATCAGCGTCAACTTCACCTGATTTTACCGACGTTTGCGGCCAATCCGACCTACTTCATCATTTCCGGATTGATCAACCCACTCAGCTACTATCTGATTCTGTTTCAGGCCTATCGCCTGCTTCCTGCATCTCAGGCACAATCGATCAACTATAGCTGGGCGATGACGCTAACGATCATGGCCGCCATTTTTCTCAAACAGAAAATCCGCAAACAAGACTATTTCGCTGCTGCACTCTGTTATCTGGGAGTGTTAGTGATTGCAACCCGGGGCAATCTGCTTGCGCTTGATTTCGACAGCCCCGTCGGGGTCGGACTCGCCTTATCATCAACGCTCCTGTGGGCGGGCTTCTGGATTCTCAATACCCGTAACACCGCAGATCCGGTCGTTAGCCTGCTGCTGGGTTTTCTGGTCGCCCTGCCTTGTACGTTGATTCTGTCGCTTTACGAAGGCGCCGGCTGGAACCATATCACAACCCAAGGATGGCTCAGTGCCGTTTATGTCGGTTTATTTGAAATGGGAATCACCTTCTTTCTCTGGCTCAATGCACTCAAACGTACCCGTCACACCGCCAGAATCAGTAACCTGATTTTTATCTCTCCGTTTATTTCACTGCTGTTATTATCCGTGATCATCCAAGAGCAGATTCATCCGGCGACCATTGTTGGGCTGGTCTGTATTATTGCCGGACTGACCATTCAGCAGCTCACGCCAAAACGGGACAATACACATCAACAAACGGAATCATAGTTTCAGGGAGAGCCCCTGAAACTTAAGGCAAGGCAGGCTTAGGTAATTTGCTCCCGATAACGTTTGGGGCTGACGCCCGACTTACGTTTAAATACCCGGGAAAAATAGAGGGGATCGGTATAACCGACAATTCGACCAATTTGATTGACTGAATAGTTGGTGGTCACCAGCAGTTGTTTGGCCCGGCTGATGCGCTGATCATCACGCCATTGTGTAATCGTCATCGACATCTCTTCACGGAACAGATGCCCCAACCGCGAAGGAGACAGGCAGATGTGAGAGGCTACCATTTCCATGGTGAAATCCTGATTGAGGTTCTGCGTCATATAATTCATTGCTTCAATCACGCGTGGATCGAGCGGCTTGCTGACCACATCAGGTTGTAAACTCTTACAACGGAGCAGGAGCTGTTCCAGCAGATTGATCGATAAATCACTTCGGTAAGGTTCATCGGATTTGGCTGTGTACTCGATATCGATGAATAAACGTTCCAGATGATGAACGGTGGTTTGATCCAACCCACGGGTGATATACACCCCGTGTTGCTCATCTTGCCAACTCAGCCAGTCATGCCAGAAGGCTCTGGGACGAAAATAAACCCAGCGATGAAACCAGCACACACTGTCTGCTTTGCGATGGTAATAGTGAGCCGCTGTCGGAGGAAACAGCAGTAAATCACCGGGACCGACATTAATTGCCTGATCACCGGAAAAAAGCGTCCCCTCACCTTTACTGGTCAGGTTGAGAATATATCCTTTCATGCCATTGGGACGGTCAATGGTAAAATCCAGTTCGTCTCCTTCAATAATCGGAGTCAGCCCTGCCACCAAATGCGCATCGAAGTTATACCCGGGTTTAAGCGGATCGTCTTGCATCCTACATCCTATACTACTTTCCTTTAACCACTGAGTGTACGCTAACTCTCAGATTCCATACGATTTAGGACTTCACAATTTCGTGCAAAAACGTGTCATATATGTTGATTATACAAGTTACATCACGCCCACAAGCGACTGAAAAACCTCAGCTATGACAGAAAAATCCACTGTGTGGCAGAAAATGCCTCTCTGAAATGTTGATTTCCGGAAGCAACCAGATAATCACTCGGCCGCTCATTATTTTGGTGCTGTAACTGTTCCAGCCGTCCCCTGACATCAGCAACAGAATGGGGTTCAGAACCATGTTCGGTCTGAATCGCCTGAATATTATGTCGCATATCCAAACGGGTCGGCACACGGTGGCGTGCCATATATTCAATCACCAACGCATCCGGCCGAAAGCAATAGATGATGCCTAGTGAGAGGGTTTCCTCAAGCTGCACGTTGCACCACTGTTCAATCCGGTTATCTTTGATTCGAAACCGCCAGTGAAAATCTTCGGTATTGATCACCTCATCGTTATTGATTAACTCTAGCTGACCGCTAAAAAACAATTTGTTATGAGAGAACAACTGAAATACCACTGGTGTATGTGAGGTGATTTCCAACTGCCAGTGATCATGAAACAACTGTGCCCGATCAGACACCTGAAATTCATCCGGGTCTATCTTCACATTGGCTCCTTATGAGGTGCCTGCCATAGCAGGCACCAATCGGTTTTATATCTGGCCGTTCAGCCGATAGTACAGGCTGTTATGTTTCAAATCCTGTTTGTACTGACGTAAGTTGGTCTGCTGATCGATCAACGCCATCTCAATACCGGCAATCTCGGCATAATCCGACAGCATATCAACCGTCACCGCCTGACTGTAAACCGTGTGGTGAGCCCCACCGCCATAAATCCAGGCAGTCGCTGCCACTTCAAGACTTGGGTGTGGTTCCCACAATGCGTGAGCAACCGGCAGATTCGGCAACCCTTGAGGCGGAGTCACCGCATCAACGGTATTGACCAGCATCCGGAAGCGATCGCCTAAATCAATCACGGAGACATTCAGCGCCGGACCGGGCTTACCGGTGAAAATCATCCGCGCAATCGGGCAGTCACAGCCGATGGTGTGGCGGTGAATCTCAATTTTCGGCCGCGCTGTCGCAATCGACGGACAGACCTCAAGCATATGCGCGCCAAGCACCTGACTCCGTTCACTAAAGTTATAAGTGTAATCTTCCATAAACGAGGTGCCGCCGGCTTTACCCTGCCCCATAACTTTCATCATCCGCACCATTGCTGCGGTTTTCCAGTCTCCCTCACCACCGTAACCGTAGCCTTTTTCCATCAAGCGTTGGGTTGCCAGTCCGGGGAGGTTAGTCAGGCCAGTCAGATTTTCAAATGTATTGGCGAACGCACGTGCACCTTTCTCAGTCAAAAACTGCTCCATCCCCAACTCCAGCCGGGCTTCCTGTCTGAGGATCGCCAGTGAGTCACGGTCATCGAGTAATCCGGGCGCAATATCATAAGTTGAAGCATATTCATCAAGCAGTGCGGCCACGTCACTGTCAGTGACTGCATTGACGCGCTCACTCAGTTCACCCAAGCCATAAGCGTGAACTTCATAACCGAATTGAATCTGAGCTGAAACTTTATTACCTTCCGTCACCGCCACTTGGCGCATGTTGTCCCCAAAGCGCGCAACTTTGAGTTGTTGTGCTTCAGCAACCCCGACAGCCGCACGACACCAGTCATCAATCTGACGGTGCACCGCCACATTTTGCCAGTGGCCGGTCACCACTTTCCGGTTGAGATTCAGACGGGTTCCGATAAAACCAAACTCCCGGCAACCATGCGCACTCTGATTGAGGTTCATAAAGTCCATATCAATGTCTTGCCACGGGAGCTCCGCATTGAACTGGGTGTGTAAATGCAAGAATGGCTTGTTGAGCTGGCTCAGGCCGGCAATCCACATTTTGGCAGGAGAAAACGTGTGCATCCACAACACCAGTCCGACACAATCCGGATCATTGTTTGCCCGGCGGCACACTTCGAGAATTTCATCCGGTGTTTTCACCACTTCCTGCTCAACCACAGCAACTGAAATATCTGCTGCCGCATTGAGGCCGGCAACCATCTCATGACTATCAGCAGCAACACGCTGCAAAACCTTTGGCCCGTACAGATGCTGGGAGCCCGTGACAAACCAGATCTGTTTCTTATCGAAAATTTTCATCGTGCATCCTTATTTTTCGTGATTTTGTTGCTGTCCGTAATAAGCATTCTTACCGTGTTTGCGCAGGTAATGCTTATCCAGCAATGTTTGATTGATTGCATCCACACCGGCATTGATTTGTAGTGTTTTCAATGCCATCTCGGCCACGGTTTCAAGCACCACAGCATTATGTACCGCCTGATCGGGCGATTTGCCCCAGCTAAACGGGCCATGCTCTTTGACAATGATGCCCGGTATTGCGAGCGGCTCCTGTCGGCCTATCGTTTCAACAATGACTCTGCCGGTATTCAGTTCATAATCCTGTTGGATTTCAGCATCGGTCAGTGAGCGGGTGCATGGCACATAACCGTAGAAATAGTCCGCATGAGTGGTTCCCAAGGGTGGAATGGGTTTGCCAGCCTGAGCCCAAGAGGTCGCATTCATCGAGTGCGTATGTACGACCCCCCCGATCTCAGGGTAAGCACGATAGAGCTCCAGATGCGTTTCCGTATCTGAAGAAGGATTTAAATCGCCTTCCACACGCTGACCGGCCAGATTGACCACCACCATATTCTCAGGGGACAGATCTTCATAAGCCACGCCGCTCGGCTTAATCACCACCAAGCCGGATTCGCGGTCAACACCGGAAACATTGCCCCATGTAAAGGTCACGAGATTATGTTTCTGCAAATCCATGTTGGCTCTCCAGACCTGTTCCCGCAGCACATCCATCCGGGATTTCCATGCCGCATTGACGACAAAATCCGGTGTGAAAGAAACATCGATATTCATGCATCCTCCTTTGACAATGATGTTACATCGTCTAAACGATCCTGAGATAACTGCTCAAGTGACTGTCCTAGATGTCGGTACATCGCGTAGCGCGTTGCCCGTAGGTTTGCAATCGCAGAAGCCGGTGTATAAGTGCGGCTGATCGGGCTGGCCATTTGCGCCTGAGCCTCTTGTGTCGTTGGATAAACACCCGCAGCAACGGCGGCAAAGATTGCAGCGCCCAGCGCACAACACTGTTCAGATTCTGCCACCACAATTTCCCGGCCAATTACATTGGCACAGGTCTGCATGACATACGGTGATTTTTGTGAAATCCCGCCAATGGCAATCAGACGGTTAACATCTACGCCCTGACTGACAAAGCAGTCCACAATTGCTTTCGCCCCATGTGCGGTTGCTTCAACCAGTCCGGCAAATAAATCAACTGCGGTCGAGCCGAGATTCAGTTCAGCAATTGCCCCTTTAAGACGCTGATTGGCATTCGGTGTCCGACGGCCATTGTGCCAGTCCACTGCCAACGCCTGGTTATCGCCTTCCTCCAACGCTGCGGCAGCTTGGGTTAATTGGGGGATGAGTGCGTTTTCAAACTCAGCCACATCAAAGTGAACATCCGGATGGTCGCGCAGATATTGCTCAACCGGCCAAAGCAGTAACCGTTTATACCAGGCATAGATATCACCAAACGCAGACTGTCCCGCTTCAAGCGCGGTCATATTCGGCAGTGCGCTACCCAACACTTGGCCGCAGATACCGGCAATCGCCTTGTCCGCAACCAGCGCTGGATCAACCATCAAAATGTCACAGGTTGATGTACCAATCACTTTGACCAAATCATGAGCGCCGGCACCGGCACCGACCGCCCCCATATGGCAATCAAACTCACCGACGGCAATGGCAATACCGGCAGGTAACCCAAGTTGTGCGGCCCATTCATCGGTCAGATAACCCGCGACCTGATCGGCGGTATACACCTCGTGATACATCCGATCCCGCAAACCGGCTAATGTTGGCGAGACAGCGGTCAGGAAAGCTTCTGAGGGGAGACCGCCCCATGACTCATGCCACATCACCTTGTGCCCTGCGGCACAAACGCCCCGACGTAACACATCCGGATGTTGATGACCACTCAGCACCGCGGGAACCCAGTCGCACAATTCAACCCAGCTATAGGCATGTTGTGCAACGTCGGCATCTTGTTCGCTGACCCAGGCAGCTTTGGCCCAGAACCATTCTGAAGAATAAATGCCACCGACATAGCGGGTGTAATCGGGAAAGTCACTGCTGTGTGCTAATTGGTTAATCCGTTCAGCCATTGATACTGAGGTATGATCCTTCCAGAGAATAAACATTGCATTCGGGTTATCGGCAAACTCCGGGCGTAGTGCGAGCACTTGTCCGTCAGCATCAATTGGTGCCGGTGTCGAGCCGGTTGAGTCAACCCCAATCCCGACGACTGATTGCGCGACATCCGTACTCACCTGAGCCACAGCCGCTTGTATCGCTTGTGTCATTGACTCCAAATAATCTTTCGGATGATGACGAAACTGCGATCGTGCAGGTTGACAATATTTGCCTTCTTTCCATCTGGGATACTCTGCAACACCGGATGACAGCTCAGCACCGGAACGAGCATTGACCAATAAAGCCCGAACCGAATCTGAGCCAAAATCCAGACCGATCACACAGGGCTCACGTTTCTGTCTATTCTCCATAACCATCCCCATATTTAAGTCACCCGCACCAGCAACACATCTCTCGACAAATGACCGACAAGTGACTCGTATCGGTAAATCATCATTACGAATCGTTCATCGCCACCGATAAGTCATCACCATCAAGACGGTATCGCGAGCTCATAGTTGATATTCAGTGTTATCAGTTATAGCGAGGGAACGGAGAAGGGAACATGAACGCCATGGCTAAAAGTATGGATAAAAACGCCACGACTGTTTTTTTGCGGTTTCGCTTAAAAAATATGCTTATTGAAGGTTTATCTCGAAATGAGCGATAAAAACCCAACCACACCACGATAAAAGGCTCTTATAAATTGAACATAGTATTATTTTGAGAGCTGGGTCATGTTGTCTCACGCTATATGCATGGACAAAAACGCTACCTTTCATTGCTGTGATTTTCATCACTTCAATCCAACGCTGGTTGTACAAATAATGTGCCCGAAACACCCCTACAATAACCAGTGGATGGAATAGCAAAATGAAGACGATAAGAAAAACACTCGCTGTCGCCGCTTTAGCAGGAACCGCACTACTCAGTGCCTCTGCTCATGCTTTCTTTGGTAACGATGATGACACGCTCAAACTCGGCTATCTGGTGAAACAACCGGAAGAGCCTTGGTTCCAGACTGAATGGAGTTTTGCGGAAAAAGCCGGAGAAAAATATGGCTTTGAAGTTATAAAAATGGCCGTTCCCGATGGTGAAAAAACCCTCAATGCGATCGATACCCTCGCAGCAAGCGGTGCGAAAGGATTTGTCATTTGTACGCCGGATCCGAAACTCGGCCCAGCGATTATGGCAAAAGCCAAGAGTTATGGCCTCAAAGTCGTTACGGTTGACGACCAGTTCCTCAATGCCAAAGGCAAACCGATGACCGACGTTCCATTAGTGATGATGGCAGCCAGCCAAATCGGCCAACGTCAGGGACAAGAACTATATAAAGAGATGCAAAAACGCGGCTGGAATCCGGCTGACAGTGCCGTCATGGCGATTACCGCAGATGAGCTTGATACTGCGCGTCGCCGGGTAGACGGTTCCATCTCAGCGTTAAAAGAAGCAGGCTTCCCTGCCGATCAAATCTATCGCGTGCCAACCAAAACCAACGATATTCCCGGCGCACTGGATGCTGCCAACTCACTGCTGGTGCAATACCCCAATGTTAAGCACTGGCTGGTGGTCGGCATGAACGACAACACTGTGCTCGGCGGTATTCGCGCAACTGAAGGCCAAGGCTTTGATGCACAAAACGTGATTGGTATCGGTATTAACGGTGTCGATGCCGTCAACGAACTGGCGAAATCCAAACCAACCGGCTTCTATGGTTCTTTACTGCCAAGTCCGGACGTGCATGGCTTTAAGAGTATCGAGTCACTGTATAAATGGGTCAAAGATGGTGTCGAGCCGAATAAATACGTTGAAGTCACTGATGTTGTTCTGATTACCCGGGATAACTACAAAGCCGAGTTGAAGAAAAAAGGACTGTAATTTGCGGCAGGTGGCACAATGTTGTGCCACCTTCTGAACCCACAGGAGGCCACTATGGCAGCATTGCCCTCTTCTTTAGAGTTTAGTCAGATTTCTAAGCACTTTCCGGGTGTCAAAGCGCTCTCGAATATCAATTTTCGTGTCCAGAGCCGCAGCATTCATGCGCTGATGGGCGAAAATGGTGCCGGAAAATCGACCTTGCTGAAAATACTCAGCGGACTCTATCAACCCACAGAAGGACAATTGATCATTGATGGTCAGTCCGCTGTATTTTCCTCGACCGTCGATGCACTCAATCACGGTATTGCGATTATCTATCAGGAGCTGAATCTGGTTCCCGAGCTCAGTGTTGCTGAAAATATTTATCTGGGCCAGTTGCCGACCAAAAATGGGTCGGTTGATCGGGAAACCCTGCACCGGAATGCGCGAGAGCAGCTAGTTCGACTCGGGGAAGATTTTGACCCGTCCCGCCCACTGAAAGAATTCTCGATTGGTCAGTGGCAAATGGTTGAAATCGCCAAAGCGCTGAGTCGCAATGCACAAATTATCGCGTTTGACGAACCGACCAGTAGTTTGTCACAACGGGAAATCCAAAACTTATTCAAAGTCATTCGTGAACTGCGCGATGACGGCAAAATCATTCTTTATGTCTCACACCGGATGGAAGAAATCTTCGAACTGTGTGATGCCATTACTATTTTCAAAGATGGGACGCATGTTCAGACTTTCGATACATTGACCGATCTCACCAATGACCGACTCGTTGAACTGATGGTCGGGCGGGAAATCAATGATATCTACAATTACCGCGGCCGCGAATACGGCGACAGCGGACTGAAAATAGACGAACTGATGGGCCCGGGGCTCTCTCAACCGGTTTCTCTGGAAGTTCGTCGCGGAGAAATTCTCGGTCTCTTCGGTCTGGTCGGTGCCGGACGAACAGAACTGACCCGGCTGATTTTCGGGGCGGATAAAGCGACCGCCGGAACGATCACGATTCAAGGTGAAACCGTGCGGATTCACTCCCCCAGCGAAGCGATTCGTGCCGGCGTGACACTCTGCCCGGAAGATCGCAAAGCAGACGGTATCGTGCCGATTCTTTCCGTCCGGGAAAACACCAATATCAGTGCCCGGCCAGACTTTCTTAAGTCAGGCGGACGCATTGATTTTCGCTGGGAAGAGAAAAATGCCCAGCTCCAGTGCGAAGCACTGAATGTCAAAACCGCTTCTCTCGACCAACTGATCGGCGAGCTCTCTGGCGGTAACCAACAAAAGGTGATTCTTGCCCGTTGGCTCTCAACGGACATGAAAGTCATTCTGCTCGACGAGCCGACCCGGGGAATCGACGTCGGTGCAAAATCTGAAATTTATGAATTGATCTTCAAATTGGCAGAAAACGGGGTCGCGGTTCTCGTGGTCTCCAGTGACCTGCCAGAAGTGTTGGGGATCTCCGATCGATTACTGGTCATGAAAGACGGTGCAATCTCCGGAGAACTACAGCGCGATCAGTTTGATGAACAAACCGCATTACGTCTGGCGATGCTAGGGTCCACCAACCCTGCCGCAGCATAGAGGAAATCAGTCATGGCCATTACAACCACCAAACCGAATACCAATGAGCCGAAGAAACCGAGCATCGATTTCTCCCACATCTGGGATAAGTTCGGGATGCTCATTGTATTTGCAGGGCTGTTTCTGCTCTGCGCTTTTTTTGTGCCCTATTTTGCCACCTTCATCAATATGAAAGGATTGGGGCTGGCAATCTCCATGAGCGGTATGGTCGCCTGTGCGATGTTATTCTGCCTTGCCTGTGGAGATCTTGACCTCTCGGTCGCTTCTGTCATTGCTTGCGCGGGGGTTGTCACCGCGGTCGCAATCAATGCCACCAGCAGTGTAACTCTCGGCATCATTGCCGGGTTACTGTCCGGGGTCGCATTTGGTCTGATCAATGGCTTCGTCATTGCCAAATTACAAGTCAATGCCCTGATCACCACACTGGCAACGATGCAGATCGCCCGGGGACTGGGTTACATTATCTCGGACGGGAAAGCGGTCGGGATTACCGAAGAAAGCTTTTTCGCACTGGGTAACTCTTCCGTTTTGGGTATCCCGACTCCGATCTGGCTGACAATTATCACATTTATCATCTTCGCATTTTTACTCAACCGGACAGTTTACGGCCGCAATACGCTCGCTATCGGCGGTAATGAAGAAGCAGCCCGTCTGGCCGGGGTCAATGTGGTCAAAACCAAACTGATTATCTTCACCGTGTCCGGGTTTATTTCTGCGCTGGCCGGTGTGATTCTTGCTGCCCGGATGACCAGTGGTCAGCCGATGACATCCGTTGGTTTCGAGCTGGTCGTCATCTCAGCCTGTGTACTGGGTGGCGTGTCACTGAAAGGCGGTATCGGCAAAGTATCTTATGTGATTGCCGGGGTACTGATTCTGGGCACCGTCGAGAATGCAATGAACCTGCTCAACATGTCGCCGTTCGCACAATATGTGGTTCGCGGCTCGATTCTGTTAGCAGCGGTTATTTTTGACCGCTACAAACAGCAATCGAGAAAAGTTTAAGGTTTCGGCTTAAGCACCATCTGGCAAATGATTTACAAAGCCCTCAGACAGGAAACTGCTGAGGGTTTTTTATATTTTGAGAAGACGTTTTGAGGTTAGTTTGATACGTCATATTTCGGAGCCTGAGGCTGGGATAATCAACATTGTGGCGCTGTTGTTTGGTGCACGTTACTCAATGGGGAATTTTTGCTTTTGATGAAGAACACGCATAATTTGAATATCAGAACCATCGACAGAATACGAAACGATCATTGATACTTCAGGAATAGTGAGTTATCGACCTCGAATGCCGTCACGCTGAACGTCCATTAATGGTTGAGCATTTAGATTTTCAACTTTAGTTTCAATAAGGTCGTCGGTTCTTTCTGCGACATCAGGATTAAAATCGTATAGAAATTCAAAGATTTTTTCGCGGTCATTTAAGGATTCTTCTTCCCAGTGAATCATGATTGGCCCCGATGACGGATTTTGGCTTTGCGTGCCGCCATGCGATGTTTAGCAGACTCATGATCCCCAAACACAGCTTACCCGTCATCAAACTTATCAAATGCGAGATTCACTTGTTCAGTTAGCCAAGCATCATGAGATAATACTTTACGTTGTTGTTCTGCGAGTTGTTCAGTGAGTTCGCGGCAAGCGTCAAAATGTTAGCACTGGCATTAGTGAAGGGTAACCAATCGGATCAATTGACAACAAAGCCACCGTCGTCGTTTCCACCGCCTGCAACGGGCGTATATTGAAGCCCGTTATTCAGAACATGATGATTTCCTAACTTTTTATTCGTTATTAATCTTGTATTTTCAACAGTATATACAACAATATTTATATTCAGTAATTTATGTTATACAGAACGATATCGGGAAGTTATACGGCTGAATGCCTTCTAAGAAACTGTTAGATGACAAAAAGGAGAATAGGCATGTTCTGGGATTCTGTCGTTGCTGGTTTTAAGGTGCTCACATACTGGGAAACATATGTGGCGGGTCTTGAGTACCTAGCCATTTTCTTCATACCAATGATTATCGTTGGCATGATTATGGAAAAAAATGAATCGGCTGCCGGGATTGCGGGCTGTCTGAGTATGCTGTTAATGCCCGTACTTCAAGTAGCAGCGCTAGCTGTAATGATACTCACTATTGCCCCAATCATTTTCGGCTTTGCTGAAGATGCTGCATGGAGTTTTCCTTGGCAACTTATAACAATGGCTCCCAGTGCATTCTTTAAGCTCGTTGGTGTACTCGTAGTAGCTGCTATCGTTCTTGCGTTCATCCCAATATTAGGTCAGTTACAATCATTACAAACACTTGTTCTCGGTGGCATTGCACTCATTTTTGTTCTGGGCATCCTAGATTCAATTAACCCAGGTGTAGTTAAAGGACGCGTAGATTTTATCCCCGGCTTTTGGTTCTCAGTAGGGCTAATAGTAATTGGAGGTATAATGTCATGGGTGGGCATGATGGTGGCCGCAATCATAGTTACGGCTATCGAAACGGCCGAGCAAGGTCTTGGCCAATTAATCATGTTTCCTATTGCTGCAATTTTCGGTTTCATTCCGGTGTTTATGTATGGTGCATGGCTAGGCACACAAGTACGCGGTGGGTTCTAAAATGCCATCTAACAAGGCCATTAAACTCACTCACTACGGTCGCCGAACGCTCGCAATCTTGTGCCGTTTATAGCGGCGTTAACTATCTTATTAAACTTTAGAGGATCTCATGGGTTGGAAAGGAACAATTAGATCTATTAATGCTGCTGTAAATCAGGCTGAAAGAGATGCGAAAAGACGCCAGCGAGATTTGGAACGCAATCTTAAACAACAGTATAAGATGCAAGAATTGCAACAAGCCGCGTATGAAGTTGAAGTGTTTGAAAATCACTTAGAAATTGTCCAATCCATGCACAAAGAGTGTAGTAATCCACTAAATTGGAAAGAGATCGCTCTATCCTCGGAGCCGGAAAAACCAATATATTCAGATGAGTTAGAATGTGAAGCCTTATTAAATAAAGAAAATTACAAGCCAAGTCTGATTGATCGTATTTTTAAGCGAACAGAAAAGAAATTAGCTGTTTTCAGTGATGCTATTTGTACTGCAAAAGATAAAGACAAACTCAACTATGATTCTGCTATAAGTCAATGGGAACGAGATCGTAGCGATTGGGCTGATAGTGTCTCTCAAGCAAAACTACTACTTTCCGGAAATGTAGATGCCAGAATCCAAACAATCAAAGAATTAAATCCGTTTACAGAAATTAGTTCATTAGGTTCAAATCTAGAATTTTCGGTAGATAATGAAGGCATATTAACTGTAACTATCAATATCCATGGCGAAGAAATTATCCCTAAAGAGCAAAAGAGTTTATTAAAAAGCGGTAAGCTATCAATTAAAAAAATGCCCGTGGGCAAGTTCAATGAAATTTATCAAGATTATGTATGTAGTTCAGTATTAAGGGCTGCACGTGAGATATTTTCTATTTTGCCTGATGAATATGTAGTAGTTAATGCTCAAGACTTGTTGCTAAATAAATCAACAGGCCATCTTGAGCAACAAATTATTCTATCGGTGTACATTCCTCGTAGCACGCTTTTAATGTTAAATATGGATCTAATTGATCCTTCAGATAGCATGCAAAATTTTGTGCATAATATGTCGTTTAAAAAGACTAAAGGATTTGAACCTGTTTGTTCAGTAAATATAGGCTATTGGGGTCGATGAACTACAGCGAACAAGTCAAATCAATTGACAAAATACATGTCACGAATTTTACAACGGTGTTCAGCGTTAGCCTTCATGAAGCTTGCTATACTAAAAGTGATAGAATAGTATCACTTTTAGTATTCCTGTGGAGAGGCTCTCATGAAAGTAGAACTAGTTACATCACTCAAACGTCAAGCAACGAAGATCCTTGCCGATCTCCACGACACGAAAGAACCCGTGTTGATTACTGAACACGGTAAGCCATCGGCATATCTGGTTGATGTTGATGATTACGAGTTTATGCAAAATCGTTTGGCGATTCTGGAGGGGATTGCACGAGGTGAGCGCGCATTAGCTGATGGTAAAGTGGTGAGTCACGATGAAGCCAGGGACAAAATGTCAAAATGGCTGAAATAATCTGGACGGAGTCAGCACTATCTGATCTTAATGACATCGCTGAATACATCGCACTTGAAAATGTTGTCGCTGCACAGCAATTGGTTCACACGCTCTTCTCTAAAGTTGAACATCTGGAAAACCTCCCTGAATCGGGTCGCGTTCCGCCCGAGCTAGAACATCTCAGTTATCGTGAAATTGTCGTTAATCCGTGTCGGATTTTCTATAAACAAGACAGCGACAAAGTCTTTATTCTGTTAGTCATGCGCGCAGAGAGAGATTTGCGTAAGTTTCTATTGAGTAAGCAATAACCTTTTGAGTAAGCAATAAGCCTTGCGAATGAGCGACATACAAACGCTATAGCTTTGAATTGAATCGCATTTTTCTCAGTAACCGACGTAAAGTGAAGGTTGATGGTGTTCTTTGTTGACACCTTCTTTTATGCTACTGCTATTCATCCACCACTAACTCATGTCGTGATTATGAAAACATTCCTCGACCACCTGCCTGAATCGAAACAGCAAGAACTGACCGCCATTTCAACGATTCTGCGTGACACGCTGGAAGACTACCTTCAGGGCAAAACGGGGAGTAAAAGCGAGTTTCGTATCCTGAAAGTCATCCTGTTTGGTAGTTATGCCAGAGGTGACTGGGTTAACGATCCGGTCAATGGGTATATCAGCGATTACGATATTCTGGTAATCGTCAACAAAGCAGCACTGGTTGAAGAAGATGTGGTCTGGCAGCGAGCTAAAGAGCAGATTGAGCGCAAAGTGACTTCTGCACCTCTGGGGCTGATTGTCCATGACTTGCAGGAAGTGAATGAACGCCTGCAACAAGGGCATTACTTTTTTAAGAGTATTCGTGAAGAAGGGATAGAGCTATTTGCTGCGACACCAAAACCGCTGGCGGAGCCGGGCGATTTGACCGAGGCCGAAAAACAGGAAATTGCCCGCAAACATTACGCACAGTGGTTTGAAAGCGCAGAGCAATTTTTCGTTTCCTATAAAGATGATCTCAAACGGCAATGGCTTAAAAAGTCCGCTTTTATGCTTCATCAATCTGCTGAACGCTTTTTGGCCTGTGCCCTGCTCACCTGTACCAACTACCTGCCCAAGTCCCACAATATCGAAAAGCTCGCAAAGCTGTGCGCCCAAATCGATGCTGAATTTGCAACAATTTTCCCACTTGATAACAAATTCCACCGCCGTAGTTTCCGCCGCCTGCAACGGGCGTATATCGAAGCCCGCTATTCAGAACATTATGAAATCACCGCAGAAGAGCTGACCTACCTCGAAAGTGAAGTGTTACGTCTAAAAGCGTTAGTGGAACAGATTTGTCTCACGCGGCTGGGTTATACTGAGTGACTGTTGCACTGAATTCAAATCAATCCCCCAAACAAAGAAAATTATTCCGGAAGAATGATTAGGCTTTTCAGGGTATGGATGCGCTTAAAAGCCGGTTCTGTAAAGCGTGTGATTCTGTCAAACAAAAAGATTTTCTGGTGACGCTTGCAAAGATGTAAGCGTCAATGACGCGTAGAACACTCAATAAACCATAGTGGTCAACATTATGGCGTGTATTCAAGAAACATTAAGGATTGTACTGCACCATCCCGGACATCGCTCAGTACAATTTCAGATGTCCCTTTTCTATATGTCCTGTGATGGCTATCTCCAACATATTGTTTCTGGGATAAGTATGGGAGTAATGTTTTTGTATCTAGGTGACACTCTAGCTGCGTCATCATCGGTTTAGGCCCATCCGCTGAACTATATCTAAACTGAGGCTCGGTCTGGCAGAGTTCTTTTATACCTATAATCTCTTCAGGCGTTAAAATCAGATAGTCGAGACTATTCTGATTGTATTGGCGCTCTTCAGCAAACTGCATCATCAAGGCATAAATAAAAATCGACAGGATCAATACAAATACGATAGAAATCGTGACATATGACTTTTTACTCATCTCAATGTACCACCTGGTATAATTCACCTTCTTTGAGAGGTTTTATTGTATTTAAGAAAGGAGGAAGTCGTCCACGAGTTATGCGTCCAGTATTGGGAGGAATGGGATATAAATAGGGTGAGGTAGAATGGTTTTTATTGTTACCTACTGGGCCATAAGTGTCCCATATCTTTAGTGCGATTTCTTTTCTAACCGGTTGACACAATCTTATGTAATTTCCTCCCGGATTCACTGCTCTATAAAAACCGATGAGATCTGAAACTAAATCTTCTCCACTGAATCCACTATCTGTCACTAGATTAAAAGGAAAGCCCGCCTGTAAACTTTCGAAGGCATGAGAAACGTCCAAGAAAATTGAAAGGGCTACAGACTTCTTCTCTGACTCACTTAACTGTTTTTTAATATCATATTTTTTCTGAATTCCAACCATAACAAGGTTTTTTCGGCCCATCATTTGACGATATGCAATTCTGAAAGAGTCATTGGGGATATTTTCAGACTCAATACTCTCTTCATTTTTTATTTGATTCCAAAGTGTGAGAGCACCCTCTGGATTTGCGTGCCCCAAATCAATCCAACCACACTTTTCTGTATAGATCAGTCCGTATTTTCTACCTATAGCCTGACTACCATCGATAATGTCAGCTCTTGATGTCATTCGATCATTTCCCTGTTATTCGCATAACCGATATTTATTTATGCTCCAAGCCAGCCGCCTTGCTCCCAACTGTCATATCCCATAGTACCGCTTATACTATGTTTCCATGATATTTCTTTATAGCTGAGGGCAATCACTTCATGCATTTCGCTTTGATGATCATGTGTGGTATGAGGAAGAGAAAAGCTAATTTCAGAAATAACAGCTTTATTCAATTCAATGATATAAAACTTTTCGTTGTAGCCTTGTTCATTGGTTCTGAAAAATTCAATCGTACAATTGAGATACTCTTGGTTAGCAAAGGCTGTTGCAAGAAGAGGCGTTGATTTATCAATGTTTTTAGTAATGAATACAGGAGCATGAGACTTCCTATGTTGATGAACATCTTTTGACATGTGATGATCACAGGTAAGCAGTGTAATCTCATCTTTGTGCGACTCTTGATATTTATTTCCCATAGAGTCTTTTGTATTACAACCACTAGAAATCAGTCCTTGTTTTTCACCCTCAATTTTTATATATGCGACATGTGCCATCTAGTTATATCCGTGCTAATCAGTAGATAACATATATAATATGCCCTTGCACTCATATTTTCTTTATAGGAAGTTCTAAATATGAGGGCTATTCCAAATATTTTTTGATAGTAACGGTTGGAAGCTTGGAGCTGATATGACATTTGGGCGGTACTTTGAATGAACAAAATTAATGTATTCCATGTGACAAAGGATATTTCAACAAACAGTGAAGTCTCCAAAGTTACCCTCTCCCACCGAGAATTGAATCAGGAGGTTGAACTAAGTGGAAAAATTCTGGAGGCCCAGTATAAAACTGACGCGGGATACTACCTTTTGTTTCTGACTGAAGATGTTCCTTATGAAGAAGCGCTCCATATTTACCTGCTTGATCAATCACTGAAGATTATTGAATCATTAGAACTTTCAGCTGAATATACCGCAGGAATACTTCGGGATATTCAAGTCATTGAAAAAAATAAGATCCGTTTTTTCTTCTTTGATAATGATCAGTCTTGGCAATTAGAAGTTCTGCAAGCTCCCAAACGAAGAAACCCACTCCGATCTGCCTATCCGGTTAAAAAGAAAGATAAGTTTTGGGAAAAATCCCGATTACGACTCCAACCTCTATAGGTTTTAGGGCTTTGAATTACATCGCATTTTGCTTAGCAACATGCGCAAAATCGGGATTGATGGTGTTCTTTGTTCGCCCCCTCTTTTATGCTGCCTCAATCTACCGAACAATCAGAGACTCCCGATGATTGCCGACTTTAAGTCAGCAACTCAGGAGCCCGGATTTATTTGTTTTTCCAGTCGGTGCTGATGGGATTGGATACCGTATTTTTTTCCAAAGTGTAAGTACCATTTTGCTGTGCGATCGCTTCCCCGGTATCGACAATTGCATTCTGGATAAATATGTTTTGCGCATTATCTCCCCGAATGAAAGTCAGCTGATGATATGCGGTTTTATTCCCCCAGTCTTGAGAGGGCAAGGATATAAATCTCACCGTATAGGTTTCATCACTGAAATCCCCTTGCATGACATAAACACCGTAATGGTTTTCACCTTGAGAAATGATTTTATACGTCCCGTTGTTATAGTAATAAACCTCTGCATCGGGAAACGGCTTTTCGCTGTACATTTTCCGGTAGTGAAGCACCTGTTTATATGTTGGCTCACCAAAGTTTACGGTTAACGTCTTCCCATCATGAGATGTGGTTAACCCTTCTGCATACGCCGTGCAACCTAGCATTAACAAACTCGCTGTTGAAAGTATTTTCACTTGTGATTCCTTCCGTTGACTGGATAAATTTTTGTTTTCAAATGTTTTTTATGAGTGTTATTGCGTAATTATTTCATTGCATAATCATGTCAGTCAAGTTAAACCGGAAGAACACACAGCCACTAACTCACCGAATGCAACTGTTGTGCAAGGGCAATAAATGCCTTCACGGCCGGGCTGGCCTGATGACTGTCTAGTACCGCCAAACCAATGCGTCGCTTGATTGGCGGTGATAATGGCCGGCAGACATAATGCTGCGAATCACAGTCCGGCAATGATGATTCTGCGACAACGGAAATCGCATCCCCGCTTTCGACGAGCGACAAAATACTGAGCAGCTGAGATGTGCGATAACGGATCTGTGGCTGCAACTTCTCGGCATGAAACAGACGAATCACCCACTCGCCTGACCCTGCTCCGGTCAGGATAAACGGATCGTAACACAAGGACGATAACGTCACGGCATCAAGCCGGCTCAGTGGATGTGCCGCAGGTAATAAAGCAACCATCTGATCATCGAGCAACGGGAATACATCGAGATCATTTTCCGGCAACACCACAAAGCCGACATCGACCCGACGCTCTCTCAACCACTGAGTCACCTGAATATCCGGCCCTTCATCAACATAGATTTCGATCCCCGGAAATTTTTGTTGATACTGGTGAATCATATGAGGTAACAAACGAACCGATGAAGTCGGGCCAAACGAACCAATCCGTAACATCCCTTGCTTCATCCCCTGTGTATCGGTTGCTTCCTGACGCATTGTTTCTGCCACTCCGAGTAACGTTCGTGAGCGCGCTAACAACCGTACTCCAATATCAGTCAGTTCAACGCGACTCTGATGGCGGTGAAACAGTTTTACCCCGAGTTCAGCTTCTAATGCTTTGATCGCATGTGATACTCCGGATTGAGAAATCCCGAGCCGTTGGGCCGCAATCGTGAAATGCAGGCTATCCGCCAAAACCGAAAAAATTTCCAACTGAGTTAATGTCATACCGACCCCATGAGTAAATGCTCATTTCCTTATGAGTGATCATATCGATAACTATATAACACCATATGAATCAAATCTTTTCTATGGTCTGCACCATAAAACAATAATGGCAAAGGAGTGGCGGTATGGTTCATCAGTCACAACGCTCGACGGATGGCGTTTCATCTTTATGGCCGGAAATTAACGGCTATTTTTTATCTTTTCAGGAAATTCCCACACATTGTCAGCCGAAGAATAAAACGCAGCAGACATTTTATCAGCTCTTGGCCGGATTTGACGGCACAACCAGTTGCGAAATCCGAGAGTTTTATCGTTTTAACTTACATCTTGCCCAAATGAACTGGCGTGAAATCCAAAGACCGGAATTCAAACTCATCTATCAGGCTTGTGAAGCCTGGACCCGGTTTCAGTACGAGCAAGCCTATACGCTGATGAGAGTTCACTTAAAGCGGTTTCCGACCGATGTGATTGCGCTGTATATCTTACACATGTTTGAGTTCTGTACCGGCCGAACCACTCGTTTGATCGATGTACTGGAACAGTGTGAAGCGGCCTTACCTCGTACTCATAATCTCTACCCTTTTTATCTCGCTATCAAGTCGTTTGTGTTGTGTGAATGTCAGCAATACGAACAAGCATTAACCGCAGGCTGGGCTTCTATCGAAGCCCGTCCGGAAAATGTGTACGGTATCCACGCTGTTGTCCACGCTTTGCACGAAACCGGGCAATGGGGACAAATTATCGAGTTTTTAAATCACCGGGCTTCGTCATGGATGAATAATCCCGGGATGAAAATTCACATCTGCTGGCACCTTGTGATTGCCTACGAACAAAACCAGATGCCGGAGGCTGCTTTAGAAACCTTTCACACCCTGTGCGCGATGAAAGAAACGCCGTTTGCCAAACAGGATCTCGATGCGGTCGGATTTTTATGGCGGCTCCATCTCAAATACACCGATCATGGCTCTCAGATACAGTGGCAAAAACAGTGGCAGAAACTCGCAACACTCTGGACTGGGGTGATTGAAAATTCAGTCTCTTATCTTCACAAGCTCCATGCTGCTTTATCGTTTTCTGCCACCCAGCAACCTTTTCTGATTGAAAAACTCATTGCTGAGTGTGACGGGTTCGGGATTGCCCCACAAACCCACCGGACCGGTGTTGCCATTTTAAGAGCCATTCATCAGTTCACACTCGGACAGTATCAAACCTGTTTATCTGAGCTGGAACAGAGTCAACCATCCTGGCACCTCATCGGTGGCAGTAATGCACAACGAGACATACTCCGCCTGACCAAAGCGTATGCGGAGCAACACGTGCAGCACGCCCTCAACATAGCGAGTTAACAAACATGAGCACAACAAAGCACTCTCCTCTGCCCCGTGACAGCCAGCCTTATCACTTCGGTATCTATCTCAAACTCGCGTTGGTTTCTATCATCTGGGGCGGAACATTTGTTGCCGGACGGGCGATCCATCCGGATATCCCGCCGCTTCTCTCGGCAACGCTGCGTTTCTTACTGGCCGGAGCGACACTGGTGTTGGTGCTAATCCTGACCGGCAGAGGCTTTATCCGTATCACCAAAAAGCAGGTCTGCGTGCTGTTCGGGCTCGGCTTTTGTGGCATCTACACCTACAACCTGTTCTTCTTTGCCGGATTACAGCATATCAGTGCCTCCCGAGCTTCGTTGATCGTCGCTGCCAATCCGGCCATGATCGCCATCGCCTCCTTTCTGTTTTACAAAGAGCGCTTTTCACTGACGCGTCTGTGCGGTATCACACTATGTATTATCGGTGCTGCTACAGTGATTATCAGTAAATCACCTCAGGCTGTGCTTCAGACACAGTCTTCGGGGATCGGTGATCTGATGATTGTCGGCTGCGTGCTCAGTTGGGTGGCCTATAGTGTTTTCGGTAAACAAACCGTGCAAAGCATCGGGCCATTACATACGGTGACCTACTCAGTGTTAGCCGGTGCCGTCATGCTCACACTGACAACGCTGTTCAGTGGTCAGCTTGATGTCGGAACACTGGCATCGATTCATGTTCAGGACTTTATCAGCCTCAGTTATCTGGGGATCATCGGGTCAGCACTTGCTTATATCTGGTACTACAGCGGGATTGAGAAAATTGGTGCAACGCGGGCGGGCGCATTTATCGCGCTGAATCCGATCGCAGCGGTCTCGCTGGGAGCACTGCTGCTCGGTGAACGTCTCAGTATGTTGATGGGGGTCGGTGGTCTGCTTGCCATCGTAGGGATTCTGCTCTGTAACCGCCCCGAGAAATCGACCTCAGACAAGCCAACACCAGATGCATTACTGGTCGCTCAGGGCAGTAAGTGATTGTGAGGCAACCGGAAGAGAGCAGATCAAGATTGTAGCCCGGGTTGGAATCTTGTTTCACAGAGTCATCAACGAATAAACTAAGCCATCAACGTACAAACAAGTCATCTACGCACAAACTTGAGCCATCTAGGCGCAAAAAAATTGCCCGCCGGCCGGCGGGCAATCAGTTCTATTGCAGTTAGCTGAAAGTGCTTTCGGTTAGATATCCGTCACCAACGTCCGGAATGCCGGTTGCATGATTTCAGTAATCAGATTGACAAACGGCGGTCTGAGCAGGCTGAAATGGTCGGCACGGCTCTCAATGTAATGAAGCTTGAGTGACTGTGCCTGCCAAGCTTCTTTGACACCGGCTTTCATATCTTGTGTCACCACCAGATTAACCACTGCGTTAGGCTGCACCGCAGGCTGATAATGCGTCCGAATATTGGTCGCAAAGACCCGGAAAATCCCATCCAAATCATCCACACTGCTGTTGCCCGTCAGCACACCTTGCTCAACCAGATAACCATGAACCAAGGTCAACCGCTCCCGGTGAGTAAGAGCTTTCAGGTCTTGTTCTGTCAGGCCTAAAGCTGCACCTTGTCGCTCAAACTGCTCAATCAGCAGCAGCAGTGCCGACAGGTCGCTGTACTCACGCGGGGTTGCATCCGGCGCTTCAGAATCAGCAATGGTTAGTGAAGCAACTTGAATGCCTTCCGCTTCCAGCAATGCGGCCAACTCAAGCGCAACCCAGCCACCGAACGAGTGTCCGACGATATGTATCGGCCCGACAACGGTTCTTGATTCCAATGCTTTCAGATAGAAAGCAGCAGCAGCCTGAACAGTGCTATGCGGAATCTCATTGCCTTTCAGACCACGAGGCTGGAAGCCAAGCACCGTCCAGTCAGATTCAATCGCCTGCACCAATCCCATGAAGGTACAGACATTGACACCCGCTCCGGGAATACACAGCACTGTCGGCCCGTGGCCATGCCCTTCTTGCAAGGTGACGATGGGATCATATTCTGCATTACGCATCACTTTACCTGCGGCATAAGCTTTCTCCCGATCATGCAGATCGTTTGAAATCGCCTGGCCGAGATAGCCAATATAGGGCTCAACGATCAAGTGATAATGCGTTGTACCCGGAATAGTCGTCGGGCGAATTGATGCCTCCGGCAAGAAGCGATCCCAGCGCAGATAAGGCACCACATCGGCCGCTTCCCCTTCAGGACGCAGCTCCGCCACATAAAGGTCAATATCAACGGGTAGATTCCGATACTCATATTCCGCCCGAATCAACGCTTCACGGTGTAGCATCCAGTTCATAAAATACGTGTCTGTCCACCCGGCCGGTAACATCCCCATATCTTTGGCCATCCGATAGTGATCTTTCCACGTCATCCCCTCTTCCAGCGTACTTTCCGATTCGGCCAGACCATAGATGTCATATGCAAGACCATCGTAGATCTCTTTACTCATCAGCAGAATCTTCTGCTCTTCAGTCAGTTTTTCTTCACCCACATGCCGCGGGACGATCGCTTTCTCAGCCGTCGTATCAATCACACCGACGTATTCAATCTCCTGATCCTGCCCGAGCAGTTGTCTGGCGACTTCATAAGCCAGCGTGCCGCCCAGTGAAATGCCCGTCATCCGGTACGGGCCTTCCGGCTGAGTTTCACGAATAATTCTGGTATAACGCGCCGCAGCTCCCTGAATGGTATAGAACGGTGGGGTATTACGCGCCGGTGCGACCAGACCGTATACCGCAATATCTTTATCGATATAAGAAGTCAGTAAGGGCGAATAAAGCATCTCCCCGCTGGCTTCCGGCACAATGAACAGCGGCCGCTGATCATCAGTGGCCGGACGAAGTGCCACCGCATGTTCAATCAACGCCTCGGAGCTGCGCTGAATATAGTCGGCAATATCGGCAAGCCGGGAGGCAGAAAACAGTGTCGAAAGTGTCAGTTCATAACCATGCTGACGGGCTTCGTTGAGGAACTGTACCGCCACCAGTGAGTGACCGCCCAATTCAAAGAAGCTGTCATTGCGCCCCACTTTTTCCACCCCGAGCAAACGCTGCCAAATCGCAGCAATGGTCTCTTCCACTTCACCTTCCGGCGGAATATAGACCTGCGTGACAAAGTCAGCCGCTTCCGGCTCCGGCAGTGATTTCCGATCCACTTTACCGTTCGGCGTCAGCGGAATCTGGTCAAGTTTGACATACGCCACAGGCACCATGTAATCCGGCAGGCGAGCTGACAAGTATGCCCGCAATGGCGCTGTCTGCGCATTCCCGACGTAGTAAGCCAGTAAGCGCTGATCATTATTCTGTGTTTTCGCCGCAATCACGACCGCTTCAGCCACGCCATGATGGGTACTCATACAGGCGCTGATTTCTCCCAGCTCGATCCGGAAGCCGCGAATTTTAACCTGACTGTCATTACGTCCCAGATATTCAATCGTTCCATCGGCAGTCCAACGGCCTAAATCGCCAGTGCGATACATCCGGGCACCGAAATCATAAGAATACGGGTCATTAATAAAGCGTTCTTCCGTCATATCAGGGCGGTTGAGATAGCCTCGGGCCACACTCTTACCGCTGATATAAATTTCCCCTTTGACCCCGATCGGCACCGGTTGCTGATACTCATCCAGAATATAGATACTGGTATTATCGACCGGTGAACCGATATGCAATAAATCGTCTGTCGGCTCAATCACGCCTGACGTTGCAACGACCGTGGTTTCGGTTGGCCCGTAGTTATTGACCAGCGTAAAGGATGTCTCCGGATGCGGGTGATGGTTCAACCGGTCACCACCGACTAACAAAGTCCGCAGCGTCGGATGTTCAAGCCGTCTTGACAGTACCAGTTCAGCAATCGGTGTAGACAAGAACCCCACTTCAATCGGTTGTGATATCCACCACGCCAGTAACTGCTCCGGATCGCGGGAAATATCGAGGGTCGGTAGCATGACATGAGCCCCGGTACAAAGCGGCGGCCAGACTTCCCACACCGTTGCATCGAAACCGACACCAGCCACACTGGATACGCAAGTCCCGGCCTTAATCTCAAACGCCCGGTTGTGCCAATGCACCAGATTCGCCAGATTGCGGTGTTCAACCATCACCCCTTTCGGCTGTCCGGTCGAGCCAGAGGTATAAATGATATAAGCCAGATGTTCCGGTTGAATGTGCTCAGACTGCGGATTGGTTGCCGGATAATCGCGCCACATAAACATTTCTGTACAGACGTTAATCACACGGATTTCTGCTTTACCGACAATCGTTTCAGTATCAAGGATGCCGTCAGACAGAATCAGCGTCGGCTGACTGTCGGAAACCATATATTGCAACCGATCAGCCGGATAAGTCGGATCCATCGGGATATAACAACCACCGGCCTTGAGTGTTGCCAGCATCGCGACAATGAGATCAGTGTTACGGTCAAAACAGAGACCGACCCGTTGTTCAGGCGCAACCCCCTGAGCCCGCAGATAATATGCCAGACGGTTGGCTTGCTGGTTCAGCTCACGATAAGTCAGTTTCTGAGCCTCACTCACCACCGCCAGCACATCCGGATACTCGGCTGCCTGTTGCTCAAACAGCGTATGAATACAGATATCTGTAACAGCGGAAGTTCGCGTTGCGTTGAGTTGATTCACCACTTTGCGGTATTCATCTTTCGGCAAAATATTCAACGAATGAATCAAGCGTTTGGGTTCATCTTCCAGCGCGGTGATCAACTCACGCAGAGCACGCGTGACCATCGCACCAACCCGTTCGCAGCCGATACTCGCATCAACTTGAATATCTAAAGAAAACCCGTGTTGCGGATTGTCATTAACCGACAGCGTGATCGGATAGTTAGTCCGCTCTTCGGTGAACAATAGATCCATCGGCCCGGTATCAATCCCGGTCTGGCTGTTGCCTCCGTCGTAACGATAGTTGAGCAAGCTGCTAAACAGTGGGGTTTGTGGCGCAACACCACTACACTGTTGAGCCAGTGACAATGAACCATGTTCATACTCCAGCATTTCCGCCAGATGTTGATGTGTATACTGAACCGCTTCCGTAACTGTTTCACTGGCAAGCGACAAACGCAGCGGTAATGTATTGAGGAACATCCCCAGAACCCGGTCAGCGCCTTCACCACCTGCCATCCGGCCAAACAGCACCGTACCGAAAACCACATCATCACGGCCGGTCGTGGCACGGACCACTAATCCCCAAGCCAAGTGGAACAGGCTGGCAGCACTGACACCCTGACGGCGCGCCTGCTCACGGAGCAACTGAGACAGATCATCATCAACCGGTAAATGCAGCTCGTGGATTTCGTGACCATCACCTTGCACATTCAGTAATCCGAACGGTGCACAAGGCTCATCAATGTCACCGAGACGCTCACAGAAGTAAGCACTCTCTTTTTCCGGATCGCTGTCGAGGCGGCTCTCAAACACAAAGTTTCTGAATGGGAGTGGCGCTGGCAGCTGTTCCACCCGGTTGAGCAGATGCGCCTGTACTTCTTCCATCATCAATTCTAATGTGGTGTGATCAAGACAGAAATGGTGCATCAGTAAGCAGAGTAACCATCGCCCTTCAGCAGCATCTTCAACCTGATAGGCTTCAATCATCGGTGCCCGGTGAACGTCCAGACGGGTATTGCTCGGGTCAAAGCGTTGTTGTATGGCTTTAACCATATTCGTCCCCTCAAGAGTCAGAGAGGTCAGCGGTAATACCGCATCGCGCCATACGACCTGCACAGGCACGTCGAGCTGATCCCAGAAAAGACTGGTTCTGAGAATGTCATGCCGCTTCACGACGGCCTGAAGCGCGTCAACAAACTGTTGCAGTTCATCTTGACTGGCGAAAGCTTTAATCGCCCGAGTAATGTAAGGGTCGCCTTTTTCTTCCAATAGATGGTGGAATAGAATGCCTTCCTGTAACGGCGCCAGCGGATAAATATCCTGAATGTTCGCTGCACCACCGGGAACAGAAGCAGCAATGGTATCAATCTGAGACTGACTCAGTTCCACCATTGAAAGCATCTCCGGGGTAATTTGCGTACACCCTGCCGGAATCAGGTTGGATGGTACCTGACGCTCCGTCTTCGATGACTGGGTCAATGTTTGTGCCAGACCCGCCAGTGTCGGGGTAGTAAACAGCGATTTGATTGCGAGATGATAATAATGATGTCTCAGTCGTTCGATCAACTGTACCGCCAGCAGTGAGTGTCCGCCCAGTTCAAAGAAATTATCGTGGCGTCCCACTTGCTCAACGTTGAGCAACGACTGCCAGATCGAGGCCAGCAGTTGCTCGACATTGCCACGTGGCGCTTCGTAATGACGGTGCACAAATGCATCCGTATCCGGCTCAGGTAATGCTCGGTAATCGACTTTACCGTTTGCCGTCAGCGGAATAGCATCCAATCCGACAAACGCAGCCGGCACCATATAGCTCGGCAGTGATTCACTCAGCCGATGTTTTAACGCTTCAATCTCAATCGATACATCGGGGGAACTGGTGTAGTAAGCCACCAGACGTTCGGATGATTCACCGGCGTGCAATACCGTAACAACGGCACTCTGAATTCCCGGACAAGCCTGCAAAGCCGTTGCAATTTCACCGAGTTCGATCCGAAAGCCGCGAATTTTGACCTGACTGTCGTTCCGGCCCTGATATTCAATCGTCCCGTCCAAACGCCAGCGGGCAAGATCCCCGGTGCGATACATTTTGCTCTCTGGCTGATCTGTGAAAGGATCGGCTAAAAACCGTTCTGCAGTCATCTCCGGAAGATTCAGATATCCCCGGCTGACACTATTTCCGCCGATATAAATTTCACCGGTCACCCCAAGTGGTACGGGGCGTAACAATTCATCAAGAATATAGATGCGTGTATTCGCAATCGGGCTACCGATATGCAGAACATCATCCGCGGCACGAATCGCACCCGATGTTGCGACAACAGCCGTTTCCGTCGGACCGTAATTATTGACCAGCGTAAAAGAGGCCGATGCATCCGGTTGACGCGTCAACCGGTCACCGCCGACTAACAGATACCGTAATGTCTTCGGTGCAACCTGACGGGCAAAGGCAAGTTCAGCTATCGGTGTCGGTAAGAACCCGACTTCAATCGGTTGTTCAACCCACCAATTGAGCAATTGCTCGGGATCGCGAGAGACTTCGAGTGATGGCATGGTCAATGTCGCGCCGGCACTCAGTGGCGGCCACACTTCCCAGACCACAGCATCAAACCCGAGACCGGCCACACTTGACGCACAAGTGCCTTGCTGAACATGGAATGCCCGGTTATGCCAGTTAACCAGATTCAGCAATTGACGATGTTCAACCATGACCCCTTTCGGCTGACCGGTTGAACCGGAGGTATAGATGATATAAGCGAGGTTTTCAGGGCTGAGATCACTGACCTCGGGATTTGACGACGGTTGCTCAAACCATAAACCCCGGTCTTGCTGGGTATGAATCAGTTGTGATGTCGGTAAAGTCTCTGCCACCAACGCATTGATGTCAATCACACCATCGGTCAGTACGACGGCTGGCGCGCTGTCGGCAAGCATGTACTGTAAACGTTCAGCCGGATAGGCCGGATCAAGCGGCACATATCCCCCGCCGGCTTTCAGCGTTGCCAGCATGGCGATCAGCAAGTCAGGCCCCCGGCCGCAGCAGATCGCAACCCGGCTTTCCGGGCCAATCCCGACAGAACGCAAATAGTGAGCGAGTCGGTTGGCACGAATGTTCAAGCCCCCGTAATTGACGCTTTCTCCGGAACACATTAGCGCAATATGTTCCGGCTCGTCACTAACCTGCTGTTCAAACAGTTTATGAACCGCTTGCACCGGCGGAAATGCAATCTGCGTCTGGTTCCATGCATCTGTCATCGAAGCCTCTTCCGGCATTTGCAGCTGGTAATCATTAACCACAGTCTGGGCCGGTTCTGAAGCTGCACAAGAGAAGAAATGCATCAGGCGGTAGAAATGAGATGCCAAAGTCATTTCACTATACAAAGCAGCGTTGGCATCAATACACAGTTCCAATCCCTGTTGCGGCCCCCGGTCACAAATATTAATCGAGAGGTCATCAATTGGTCCCAAAGTCAGGTTATTGACATTAACCGGCGCTTCACCAAACTTCATTTCATATTCAAACGGCAGGATATTGATATCGGTTGAGAACAGTTGCTCACTCTCGGTCAGAATCCCAAGATCGGACGCCAGATCTTCACCGCGGTAACATTGGTGACGAACGGCACCGAGAATGCGACGTTTGACCTGAGATACGATCTCCACGAGTGTATCCTCGGGGCTGATATTGAGTCTCAGGGGCAGCACATTAGAAACCATGCCGGGGAATAAACGCAGTCTCTTATTCGTTCGGGCCACCATCGGGCAGCCGACGACCAAATCTTCTTCCCCCGTGATGCGGTGCAGATAAATTGCAATTAACGCGATCAGCAATTGCGGCACCTGACTTTTACATTCAACCGCAAGCTCTCTTAACATCCGGTTAGCGGAGGCCGGTAAGTACATCTGCTTGCGGATAATATCGGTACAGGGGGCTTGCTTGTCAGATAAACTGACGGGAGCCGGACGATCTTTGAGAACCTCCTGCCAGTATTCTTTGTCTCGCAGATACTGTTTTGATGTTTTATATTCCTGCTCGATCTCAATTGCTTCAGCCAACGAAATGAACTGACAGGCTGGCGGCTCTTCTCCGGCGACCAGCGCAGAATAGATTTCAGCCACACGGCTGGATAACAGTACCCCACCAAAACCATCTAAAACCAGATGGTGAACACAGGCATAATACCAAAAACGCTCCGGGCCAAGTTGCAGTAACGCAAAAGAAAACGGAGGCCCCTGTTCAAGATCAAAGGGACGAGCCAAGTCAGCATCGAGCCATGCTTTGGCGGCTCGTTGTGGATCGGATTGATCCTGAAAATCCAGAATGGGTAACTCCCAGCCCGGATCGACACCAAACTGCTGCTTCGGCCCTTGCGGGGTTAGTTTAAAAACCTGTTGAAAGGATTCAATTTCTCTGGCAGTCCGGCGGATAGCCATCTCAAAAATATCCGGCTGAACCACACCGGTGATTTCCAGATATTCGGTAATTTTAAAGAATTTGCCATGAGCATCTGGCTTCAGCTCCTGAGCAAACCAGATTCCCCGTTGAGCTGAAGATAATGGAAGCGCCAAATGACTTTCTCGCTCTAATCGAATAGAGGATTTATGGTTATCGTTCATATTGATATTCACTCACACATTCTGATAAATAAAATTCAAACACGCAGATAAAATAACAAAGCTCACAAAGTGACAATGTTATTAAGATGTCATCATTTAAATTTGTATAATAAAACAGTATTCAATTCAATCATGCAAATTCGAGCGATATATTTAACAAATTTATGAGTAAATAATTAGAAAACCAATCAAAAACAACCAATAAAACGCAAATTTAGTGGAAAATACAATAAGAAAATTTCCAGTCGTGTTATTTATTTTTTCTTATTCTTGGAAAAAGATCAAAATTATAAACACCTTAATTAACAATAATAATTTTAACAAAATCAAATTCAAACAAAAAACCAAAAGAAAACAAAAATAAAATCAAATAAAACAATAACATAGAAAATATATGAGTTATTCTCACAAAAGAAACAAGGGAATAAATAAGGTGTGGTCTAATTTGTTAATATAATAAACAGGTCTACTATAAAGAAAATAGGTGGAGGCTGACAATATAAAAAACAAACACAATATAGTTATACTATAAAACATAAAAATAAAAAAATAAGCCAATGATTATTTAAAAAATAACCATTAGCCAAATGCTAATTTCTAGCAAAATACAACAACAGAGATTAATATTTCACAACAAATAATCAATCAAATAAAACATTCAACAGTTAATTAACAATAAAATTAAAAAATCACAAAATAACCTCAATTAATTTCGGTCCGGATTCATTCATTACTTTTTGGAAAATCATATCAAATGACTGACGGGTTTCAGCCTGAACCGCTGGGACTCCCATCCCTGATGCTAATCCGAGCCAGTGAATGGATGGATTTTCCAAACTCATCAGAGAAGCCGCAGACCGACCTTGATTTTCCGCTCCCACACGTTGGAGTTCATGATTCAGAATACTATATGAACGATTGCTGAATATGACCGTTACAATATCTAACTTTTCTCTCGCTTGCGTCCAGAGTGCAGGCAGTAGATACATGGCACTCCCATCACCTTGTAAATTGACGACCTTACGCCCCGGGCAGGCAATCGCTGCACCAATAGAGACAGCCATCATGCTGCCCAGTGCCCCACCGGTCAAATTCAGATAGTCATGTGCCGCAGCGGTTTCGGTCACGTCATAATAGGGAAAACCTGATGATGCTGACTCGTCACTGATAATGGCATTGTCCGGTAGATATTTGGCGATGACCTGCATCACAAATTCCGCCGTAACCGGTCCGTCCAGCGTATACAGAGGAGCCTGACGTCTGGTACGGTGCGGCTCCATATCGTCAGCTTCGCAAGCTTTGGCCAAATCTTCCAGTGCACGCGTACTGTCTTCATCAATCTCAGTTAAGCGAGTCAGACGACACCCTTCTGGCGTCAGCCAGCTTGGTTTATCCGGATAAGCAAAAAAGCTGACCGGAGGCTTGGCTCCCACCAAAACAATTAATTCTGTCCCGGCCAGAAAATCAGCAGCCTGTTCTGAAAGATATGGTAAGCGTTCAACCGGTACCCGACCGGCTCCGCGTTGAATCCGGGGAGCAAAGGTATCACACAATAACCGGGCACCTGTTTTTTCAGCAATCTTCCCGGCAGCCGTAAGTCCAGGCTCTAACAGCGCTGCACCACGCATCAGGATCGCGGTTTTCAGCCCGCTGTTAATCAGGCCGGCAACGTGATTAATTTTCTCGGCGGAGACTACGGCTGGCGCAGAGAGAGCGAGTGGTGAAGCAACCCGCTCAGCTTCATTCCACGCCGTATCTGCCGGAAGAATCAATGTCGCAATTTTCCCCGGAGATTCGCAAGCAACAGCCACAGCCCGGGCAGCATCCTCCCCGATTTCCCGGGAACTGGAAGACGTATAAACCCACTCAGAAACCGGGCTTGCAAAGCCGTGAATATCAGAGGTTAATGGCGCATCGTACTGTAAATGGGTTGTGGCATGATCACCGACGATATTCACAATCGGTGAACCTGCTCGTCTGGCATTATGTAAGTTGGCCAGACCGTTGGCCAACCCCGGCCCTAAATGAAGCAATGTACATGCTGGCTTACCTGTCATGCGCCCATATCCGTCAGCCGCACCGGTTGCAACGTTTTCCTGAAGCGCTAAAACCGGACGCATCCCCGGTACGCGATCCAAAGCCGCAACAAAATGCATTTCTGACGTCCCCGGGTTGGCGAAACAAATTTCAACGCCACTTTCAACTAATGTACGCAACAGACTTTCAGCACCATTCATCGAACGGCTTTTTGTTGCATCATTCATTGCCTAAACCCCCTATTTCTATTCCGCAAGAGAGGAAGAACACTAATGCACCCTTTTATCAAAATTAATACACTTGATGCATGTTATTTCATAAATTTGTGTCTTCATACCTATTTCACACTGCTCGGAGCTGCAACCAGTTAGCTATGAAATGAATTTAATAGAATAAATTGAAATGCCTTATTCAAACCAAAACATCAAGGCAGGCGCAATAAAAAAAGTATCCACCGGCATAGCCGGTGGTTTTTCATATGCGCCTATAAGGCTCTCCTACTAGCAGCGCCCTAGCAGGCGCGTAGTGATCTGACATTTGCATATGACTAGTTCCTGCGGCCCGTAAACGGGCTACCTGAATACGGGATCGACAATTGCTCTCCCATTTTATCCTGCTCTAGTTGCTGCTTGATGTAATTTTGTATCTTGCTCGTATTTTTACCTACCGTATCT
>NZ_FULE01000008.1 GCF_900163965.1 Vibrio ruber DSM 16370 | reverse complement strand
TAGATACGGTAGGTAAAAATACGAGCAAGATACAAAATTACATTAAGCAGCAACTAGAGCAGGATAAAATGGGAGAGCAATTGTCGATCCCGTATTCAGGTAGCCCGTTTACGGGCCGCAGGAAGTAGTCATATGCAAATGTCAGATCACTACGCGCCTGCTAGGGCGCTGCTAGTAGGAGAGCCTTATAGGCGCATATGAAAAACCACCGGCTATGCCGGTGGATACTTTTTTATTCAAACAACCATATAAGATGGCAATCTCAAAAGTGTAGTTGGATCACCGACACAACGATACAACCGGGGCGTCTCACACCGTCAATCTCAACCCGGATTTCCCGCTCGATTTCCAGCCCTTTACGCACCGGCGTCACCTTGGTCAGAATACTTTTCGCCCGGACACGATCACCCGACTTCACCGGATAGGGAAAACGAACCTGATTCAAACCGACATTCACCACCATCTTAGCAGTCGGAAACAGCGGCACCTCAGGATTCACACTATCAGTCAGTTTCGGCAACAATGCCAACGTCAGAAAACCATGGGCAATGGTTGTCTTAAACGGTGATTCCACTGATGCCCGCTCCGGATCAGTATGAATCCACTGAGTATCCTCAGTCACAGTACCAAATTGATTAATCCGGTCTTGGTCAATATGCAACCAACCCCCAACATGGATCACTTCACCAATTTTTTCCCGTAGCTCTTCATACAAAGCCTGAGCTTCGGGGGTTAACTTCAGCGATTCTTGATCGAAAATTGCAGACTCACGCTTTAACGCGACATTCTCTGCATCATTCGGCAGGCTAACCTCTTCATTCACCGCTGGCTGATGAAAATCTCTGATCCACGAAAACAGGTGAAAATTATTGGTTTTTGTCAGCAATTCTTCCCAATACTCGCGCATCGCCGGCGGCATCTTCTGCATCAGTTCTGCATGTTGCTTACTTAATATTTCACCACGTTGTTTGAACAGTTCAACGACTTTCATCTCAACTCCTTGCTTCATTATTATGAAGTCTGTAACAGTCTGATTTTGAACCAGTTCACATAAAGGTGCAAATACTTTCGGGCGTACATGCGTTAACTGAACAGTGTTTTTTATATAAATTTCATAAGCTTACAAATAAAACACTATTTTATTAGAATGTTCATAAATCACTGGTACAATATGCCTGCATCCATATTGCCTGTTGGACTCAGATTCATATCATTTCTATTTTTTACTATATAAATCAATATAATAGAGAATAAATACTTACCTGTTCCATCGGCAGTCCAAGAAACGGCCAAAAAACAGCCAATTTTTATACCTCATACAAAATTGGTGCCATCATGTACAGAAACATCAATTGTTTTACCCGGCCGCAGTCATCCTCCCAGCTTCAATCGCTTCTGCCTATTACAGATATCGGTCCGACAGATGGAATACTTTGCTATGCTCAGTAGACAATCAACTAAATTTAAATGATAATTATTATCATATAGAAGTTTCAATCATACCTGAAGGTGGCGATTGTATGAAAAAATATTTAATGACCTCATTTTACTGCGCTTTAATGCTATTACCCGGCATCGCTTGGGCGAAATTTAAGGTCGTAACAACATTTACCATTATTCAGGACATGGCACAGAACATCGCTGGGGATGCAGCTGAGGTTGTCTCACTGACTAAACCCGGTGCAGAAATTCACAACTATCAACCTACCCCGAAAGACATTATCAAAGCCCAGTCCGCGGATTTGGTATTATGGAACGGCCTCAATCTGGAACAGTGGTTCCAACGCTTTTTCACTAATGTAAAAGACGTGCCTTCCGTTGTAGTCAGCGACGGGATTCAGCCGCTCTCAATCTATACCGGCCCTTACAAAGACAAACCCAACCCTCATGCATGGATGTCGCCGCAAAATGCGTTGATCTATGTCGATAATATCCGTCAGGCACTGGTGAAATACGACCCGGCCCACGCTGCAACATACAATCACAATGCAGAGGTTTATCAGGAAAAAATCAAGCAACTCAGTGATCATATCCGTACACAACTGGCAACCGTGCCTGAAGCAAAACGCTGGCTGGTCACCAGTGAAGGCGCTTTCAGTTATCTGGCGAGGGACTATCATTTAAAAGAAGCATTTCTCTGGCCGATTAATGCCGATCAACAAGGTACACCACAACAAGTGAAAACTTTAATTGATACCATTGAGCAGCATCATATTGGTGTGCTGTTCAGTGAAAGCACTATCTCTGACCGTCCCGCCAAGCAGGTTGCCAGAGAAACCGGTGCCACTTACGGAGGGATTCTTTATGTGGATTCTCTTTCGATCCGGGACGGGCCGGTTCCGACGTATCTTGATCTGCTTAAAGTCACCACCGATACCATTGTCAGAGGATTACGCTCATGACCCATCAACCTGTTACCCTTGAAGCAACTCAAGTGAGTGTTACTTACAATAATGGTTTCAAAGCAATTCATGATGTCAGCTTCCGTCTACAAGGCGGTACCATCTGCGCGTTGGTCGGTGTGAATGGCGGTGGTAAATCAACCTTATTCAAAAGCATTATGGGATTGGTCAAAACCTCGCAAGGTGAAATTCTTCTCTCTCAGCGCCCGATTCGCCATGCACTCAAACAGAATCAGGTCGCCTATGTCCCGCAAAGTGAAGACATTGACTGGAACTTTCCGATTCTGGTTCGGGATGTCGTCATGCAAGGACGATACGGTTTCATGAATTTTCTGCGCCGTCCGAGTCCGACGGATAAAAATAAAGTGCAGCAGGCAATGCAGCGGATGGGAATTGAGAATCTGGCCAGCCGTCAGATCGGGGAACTCTCCGGCGGACAAAAAAAACGGGTATTTCTCGCCCGGGCGCTCGCCCAAGAAAGTAAGACCATTTTACTTGATGAACCGTTTACCGGCGTAGACTTCACCACCGAAGAAGCGATTATGAATCTGCTTCGTGAACTCAAAGAAGAAGGACACCTGATTTTAGTCTCGACGCATAATCTGGGCAATATTCCCGATTACTGCAATGAAGTGGTGTTTATTAACCGCACCATTGTTGCTGCCGGAAATATTCAGGAGACCTTCACCCAGCAAAACCTGATCGCCACCTTCGGTGGAGTGCTGAAACATGTCGGGATTCTTGGTGAAACGTTGCATCAGGATCAAGACGAGCGCACCGTCACAATTCTCTCAGACCATGAAAAACCGGCCGTTTTTTATGGTAAAGATCAACACAGTGCCACGCTGATCCGGGACGGCCAGCCTCCCGAACAACCGCAGTCAACGTCGAGGTAACCGCTATGTTGGAATTACTGCTCGAACCACTGCACTATCAATATATGCAGCACGCCATTTTAAGCAGTGCCATTGTCGGTGCGGTATGCGCATTCTTATCCGCGTTTCTGATGCTCAAAGGCTGGTCACTGATTGGTGACGCCCTGTCTCATTCGGTGGTTCCCGGTGTTGCCGGTGCCTACGCGCTGGGATTACCTTACTCGGTCGGGGCATTTATTGCAGGCTTTCTGGCTTCAATCGGGATCGCATTGCTTCGCTCCCTCTCCCATTTGAAAGAAGATGCCATTATCGGCTTCATCTTCACCACCTTCTTTGCCGCCGGGCTGCTATTAATCTCACTCAATCCGACATCGATTAATATTGAAGGGATTATTTTCGGCAGTATCTTAACCGTCAGCCAGTCCGACTTAATGCAAATGCTGATCATTGCCGGTGTATCATTTGTGCTGCTGACACTGCTGTGGAAAGACCTGATGCTGGTGTTCTTCGATGAAACACAAGCGTCATCCGTGGGTTTATCACCAACCATACTGAAAATCGTATTTTTTACCATTCTCAGTGCATGTACCGTTGCATCACTCCAAACTGTCGGTGCAATTCTGGTGATTGCGATGGTGATTACCCCGGGAGCGACCGCATACCTGCTGACAGACCGGTTTGGCCTGCTATTAATCATTGCCATCACACTTGGTTTTGTCACCAGTGCTTTAGGTGCCTATCTCAGTTATTACCTTAATGGCGCAACAGGCGGCACCATTGTCCTGCTGCAAACCGTGATCTTTCTCGGGGCATTTGTTTTTGCCCCCAAATACGGTGTGCTTGCTAACCGGAAAAATGCCAGACACCAAGCCTCCGCTGATAAGACTAAGACACACACGCACAACACCGTCACACCGGGAGAGGTATAATGGATAATCTCATTCAATGGTTCAGTGAGCCTTTCCAGTTTGAATTTATGCAGCGTGCACTGTGGGCAGGTCTCGCTGTCGGTGCGGTCTGTGCGGTACTGTCTTGTTATCTGGTACTGAAGGGCTGGTCGCTGATGGGCGATGCGATCTCTCATGCGGTATTGCCGGGGATAGTCATCGCCTATGCACTGGGCATTGCGCTGCCGATCGGTGCATTTATCTCCGGCCTTGCCTGTGCCCTGATGAGCGGTTACATCAAAGAGAATTGCCGGGTCAAAGAAGATACGGTAATGGGGATTGTTTATTCAGGCATGTTTGCGCTGGGGCTGGTCTTATTTACCAAAATCAAAACCGAACAACACCTGCTGCATATTCTGTTCGGCAATATGCTCGGGATTCAGGATTTTGAATTCACGCAAACGGTCACCCTATCGTTAATTGTGTTTGCGATTATCATCGTGTTCAGAAAAGACTTCTTACTTTACTGTTTTGATCGCAGCCACGCACGGGTCGTCGGATTACCGGTCGGATTGCTCCACTACGGTTTATTAGTGCTATTATCGCTGACCATCGTCGCAACGATTCAAGCTGTCGGTGTCATCATGGTGGTCGCAATGCTGGTGGCACCGGGTATGACCGCTTTTGTTCTCACCAAACAGTTTGCCCAGATGATGTGGATTGCACTGGCTGTCTCACTCAGCTCAATCGTCCTCGGCATTCTGATCAGTTTTCACATTGACGGCGCAACCAGTGCATGTATCGTACTCGTTCAGGCAGCATGTTTTGTTCTGGCTCTCACCTTTTCAAAATGAAAAACCCGGATGACCACTCTCAACAAACCGTCACCAAAGACAAACACCATCACGTCCCATTAATCTCTGCACAACATGATGATCGGACAGCCATAAAAATACCGCCGCCGGCGGTATTTTTATCCCAAGATGCATAACCGACAGTCAATCAGCCGGCCACCCAAAGCAGCACCGCAATCACCTGCGGTGTCAGAATCCTTAAACACATCACTAACGGATAAACCGTCGCATAAGCCAGTGATGAAGCGCCACTGGTCGAATGCATTGCATTGGCAAATGCCAGTGCCGGTGGATCAGTCATCGAACCGGCCATTAAACCGCAAATCGTCAGATAGTTCACTTTGCCGAAAAAGCGCGCAAACATGCCGACAGTCAGCAACGGAATCAGCGTAATAATAATCCCGTACCCCATCCACGTCAGCCCTTCACCATCCATAATGGTCGTAAAGAAATCACCACCGGAACTGATACCGACAACGGCCAAAAAAAGTACGATACCGATTTCCCGCAAAGCAAGGTTCGCACTGGGCGGCATAAACCAGTAAAGCCGGCCAATACTGCCGATTCTGGCCAGAATAATGGCAACGATTAACGGACCACCGGCAAGCCCCAGTTTCAGCGGAGCCGGCAGATGCGGAAGCTGGAACGGAATCGACCCGAGTAACACCCCTAAACCGATGCCGATAAAAATTGGCAACATCTGTACATGATGTAGCTTACTGGCCGTATTTCCCAGCATTTTACCGACATATTCGATATCTTCTTTCTGGCCGACAATATACAGAATATCCCCGAATTGCAGTACGGAATCCTGACCTGCCACCAACTCAACGCCCGCCCGGTTCAGTCGTGAAATCACCACATTATGTTTATATTTGAGGCTCAATTCACCCAGATGCTTACCGAGCACTTTTTCATTGGTCACAACCACCCGATCACTTTTCAGCACCGTGCCTTTCGTTGACAGCGACTCCGATACTTCACGCCCGACAATCAATACTGCTTTGTGTAACAGATCCTGACGGTCACTGACAAAATGCAGGTAATCCCCGACATGGAGCGTGGTATCCTCACCGGGAACGACGAGATTACCCTGCGTTTTCATCCTTGAGCAAACAACCCCCTGCCCAATCAAGGTGACCAATTCAGCAAATTTCATCTGATCCATATTCGGATTTTCGATCAACACATTGACCGACAACAGATCTTTGCTCTTACCCAGACTACGGCTGTCATAAGACTCGGCTTCTTTATCGACATTGATTTCGAATACAATCCGGATAATCCACATCGACAGCAAAATCCCGATAATCCCGAACGGATAGGCCATCGCATAACCGAGCCCCAGCATATCGACCTGGCTGTCGATTTCGCCCAGCTCATGCAGAATTTGTTGTCCGGCCGCTAAAGACGGCGTATTGGTCACCGCACCGGAATAGATACCGAGAAAAATATGCAGCGGAATATTGAAAATAAAATGAAGTACAACGGCAGTTAACCCACCGACAACCACAATACCGGCTGCCAGCCCGTTCAACTTGAGACCACTGCTTTTCAGAGAAGCAAAGAACCCCGGCCCGACCTGAATCCCGATGGTGTACACAAACAGGATCAAACCAAATTCTTTAATAAAATGCATAGCATGACTATCAAGATGCCAGCCAAACTGGTTGATGAAATGCCCGACGAAAATTCCGCCAAACAGCACGCCACCGATACCAAGCCCGACACCTTTGATTTTCAAGCCACCTAACCACAACCCAATCACTGCCACCAAGGACAGGACGAGTATCGAGAGTGCGACTTCGCCCATAGTTATTACTTCCGTTATCAGATTTAAAAAATGAAAAAATTAGATTTATCTGCACTGAATAAAATAGTTTTGAATCGCAAGCGTGCAAAAAATAAACGTTCTGAAAATAAGTCTATAACCTTCGATCTGTCCTATTTTTGATAAAGGTTAAAATTTGCAACATTAATCAGTGTTCCGGAAAAGGAAGTGTTCAATTTGTGAAGGCAATAGGTTCAAAGATTCAATTTAATGATTTTTATATGTTTTAAATTGTCATAACCGGAGAGAAAAGCGGAGATTCAAAGTCACGCAATATATTCACGGACACTGTCACGAACCACCAGAGTCGGTTCGAGATGAACCACCTGAGCATCGGTCTTGTGTTTATCAAGGCGGTTCACCAGCGCCTCCACTGCGGCAGTCCCTAAACGATGTTTAGGCTGGTGGATCGTGGTTAATGGCGGGGTAATATATTTAGCGATATAGATATCATCGTAGCCGATAATCGATAAGTCCTGAGGAATCCGAATTCCCCGGGCATGGGCTGCATTGACAACCCCCATTGCCATCATGTCGTTACCGACAAACAGGGCGCTAGGCAGCGGCCCCCGCTGGCAAATATGCTCAAACGCGTCCACACCACCGTCACATTCAAAGTTGGCTTCCGCGACCCATGCCGGATTGATGGGGAGTTTTGCGTTAGTCATGGCTTTCTTAAAACCTTCGTAACGCATATAAGCCTGATGTATCTTCAGCGGCCCCGTAATACAGCCGATCTCCCGGTGGCCGCATTCAATCAGATAATTGGTCGCCATAAACCCACCGAGCAACGAATTATCCTGAATTTTGTCGCAGGCAAAATGAACCGGGCCGCGATCCATCACCACCACAGGCACTCCCGGAAAGCGGTCAAACGCATCAATGTGCTCTCCTTCAAGGGCTGAACACATTAAAATCAGACCATCCACCCGCTTTTCAAGCAAGGTGTTGATCGATTCTTTCATACGATGATCATCGCCTTCAGTGTTACATAAAATGAGATTGTAACCTTTTTGATAGCAACTCCGCTCAACACCCTTTACGACTTCACCAAAGAACGGGTTCGTCGAAGTTGTTACCAACATACCAAGAGTCTTGGTTCGGTTCATTTTGAGACTACGTGCTAAAGCAGACGGTGAATAGTTCAGATCTTTGGCAGCCTGATTAACCCGCGCAGCAATTTCATCACTCACATAACGGGTTTTATTGATCACATGGCTCACTGTGGATGTGGAAACGCCGGCACGTTTGGCAATATCTTTCATTGTCGCCATGTGATCCTCCTTTATGCCTGATCTATCGATGGCTCAGGCTGCATTATGTTCAGCAAGAAAAGTATCCACTTCTTGTCGTGTCGGAATCGATGTCTGCGCGCCAAAGCGAGTGACGGAAATCGCAGCAGACGCATGAGCAAAACGAATCGCATGCTGCATAGAGAGCCCTTCCAATAGCCCGGTCACCAGTGCGCCATTAAACGTATCACCGGCGGCGGTGGTATCAATGGCGTTAACCCGGAACCCGGGAATCACGCTCCCCTGACCGTTTTCACTCAGCCAGACACCTTTTGCACCCAAGGTAATCAACACTGTCGTGATTCCTTTCTCGTGCAAAACTGCCGCAGCACGGGCAGCGCTTGCCTCATCGGTGACAGCAACACCGGTCAGAACCTCAGCTTCAGTCTCATTCGGCGTAATCATATCCACACAATTGAGCAGCTCATCTGGCAGTGAGCGAGCCGGAGCCGGATTAAGAATCACTTGCGTGCTTGCAGCTTTAGCAGCCTGAGCACCACGAATCACGCCTTCAAGCGGTGTTTCCAGCTGAGTCAGAAAATAATCCGCTTGCTCAATACGCGTCAGATCACTTTCCAGAGAGTCAGACGTCAGGCGGGCATTCGCTTCAGAAGAGATACAAATCGCATTTTCACCGCTATCCGTAACCTGAATCATCGCAATCCCGGTCGGGCAGTCCGGCTGAATTTTCACCCCGGAAACATCCATACCGTCCAGCTTAAAGCTTTCCCGGATGTTAACCCCGAACGGGTCGTCACCGACACTGGCTATAAAGCTGATATCGGCCCCTAAACGAGCAGCAGCAACCGCCTGATTAGCCCCTTTTCCACCGGGAATCACCTGATAATCATGCCCGTGAAGAGTCTCTCCCGGACGTGGAAAAGTAGGAACCCGCAACACATGGTCAGCGTTGACACTGCCAAGTACAACTAATTTACTCATAAGGTTTTCCTCGAAAATCAGCTCAATATATGCAAGGTCTGAACTCTCGTCATTCTAAACGCCAGATAATGCAGACCTTGCCGATATCAGATTTTTTATATCAACAGCAGGTTTCCCCGCAATGCGATTCAAACTTTGACTCACGCACCGTTGATTCACACCGGCAAGAGAAGACAGGTCAGCGACAGTCAGCCGCTGACCCTATTGTTTTAGTTACTGATCACTTTCAAAGGTACAGGAATGTTTTTGTTAACGGTTCCGCCGTTGAGGATTTTGTCTGCGATATCAACACCCAACGCACCGATAACATCCGGTTGTTGTGCAATTGTTGCGGCTAACTGACCACGCAGTACCGCTTTCATACCGTCATCCGTGCCGTCAAATCCGACGATCATCACTTTTTTACCCGCTGCCTGAACTGCGCGAACGGCACCAAGCGCCATTTCATCATTCTGCGCGAATACAGCTTGAACATCAGGATTTGCTGCCAGCAGGTTTTCCATGACGTTCAGACCTTTCGTACGGTCAAAATCAGCAGGTTGGCTGGCTAAAAGGTTCAGATGACGTTTTTCTACTGCTTTCATGAAACCTTCACCACGCTCACGCGCAGCAGATGTTCCGGCGATCCCTTCCAACTGAATCACTTTGGCATTTTCACCCAGTTTATTGGCAATAAAGTCACCGGCCATTTCACCACCGGCAACGTTATCCGATGCAATATGGCTGACCACCTCACCATGGTTGGCACCACGGTCAAGCGTGATGACCGGCACTTTGGCACGGTTGGCCATCCGAATCGCATTTGAAACGGCATCGGAATCTGTCGGGTTGATCAGAATAGCTTTCACACCACGAACCGTTAAATCTTCCACGTTGGAAAGCTCCTTACTCGGGTCGTTTTGTGAATCCAGCACGATGAGGTTATAGCCCAAATCTTTGGCTTTAGCTTCAGCACCATCTTTCATACTGACAAAAAATGGATTGTTCAGAGTTGACAGTACGATCGCAATGGTGTCCTGCGCCTGCGCTGCAATAGACATCGTAGACGAAAGTAAAGCTGTAGAGATTAGCGTAACTAGTTTTTTCATCTTGTTTTCCTTATTTCCAGGTTCTGAATCGACATTTAACCCGATTCAAGACTCCATGATTGTATGACGACATACGGGTGTTGCTAATAACTTATTTCAAACAATAACTGACTGTAAAATACAACTTTATTGTTAAACACAGACTACTTATTTTTATTATCGACCAGAACTGCCAGCAAGATCACGATCGCTTTGGCAATCATCTGATAATAGGAAGAGACATCCAGCAGGTTAAGCGCATTATTCAAAAATCCGATAATTAACGCCCCGATCAATGTCCCCATAATCCGGCCTTTACCACCCATCAGGCTGGTTCCGCCCAGAACAACAGCAGCAATCGCATCCAACTCATAGCCTACGCCGGCAGTGGGTTGTGCCGAAGAAAGACGTGAAGTCACAATGACGCCTGCCAGCGCCGCCATCAGCCCACAGATAGCATAGACACCGATTTTCACGCGATCCACATTAATACCGGATAATCGGGTCGCAGACTCGTTGCCACCGAGAGCATAAACATAGCGCCCGAATCGAGTATGGTTCAACAGATACCACGCCAGCCCGAAAACAATCACCATCAGCCAGACCGGTACCGGTATATCCAGAACATAACCCGTACCGAACCAGGCAAAGCTATCTGCAACATCGGTGAACCCGGTTGAAATCGGCCGCCCGTCGGTATAAACCATGGTCACACCACGCAATAACGTCATGGTTACCAAAGTCGCAATAAACGCTTGCACTTTCCCTTTGGCGATAATCATCCCGCTCAGTCCACCTAAACAGGCACCAGCCAGCAGCGACACCGGCACGGCAACAAATACCGGTAATTCCAGCGCAATCATGCTCGCAGCAAAGGCACCACACAGCGCCAAAACAGAGCCGACACTCAGATCAATCCCGGCCGTTAAAATAACCAAAGTCATACCGACCGCCATAATGGCATTGACTGAGGTCTGACGCAGAATGTTGAGGATATTATCCACAGTAAAAAAGTTAGGGTTCAAAAACGACACCACAAGAATCAAAAATAGCAGTGCTATCAATGACTTTTGTTCAATCAGCCACTCTTTGCTGAACCACTTTCGTTGTTGCTTGGGGGTCGGTTGATTCATGGAACTGGTATTCATGCTGCTACCTCGTGAATATGCTTACCCACGGCACACGCCAGCAGGTTTTCTTGATTGGCATCCTGCGCCTCAAACTCGCCGCTAATGCGTCCTTCATGCATGACAAGAATTCTGTCGCTCATTCCGAGGACTTCCGGCATTTCAGAAGATACGAGAATAATACTCATCCCTTCCGCTTTAAATTGGTTAATCAGTTGATAGATCTCTTTTTTCGCACCGACATCCACACCGCGGGTCGGCTCGTCAAGAATCAACACTTTGGGGCGCGTCATCAGCCCTTTGGCAATCGCCACTTTCTGCTGATTCCCACCCGACAAGTTACCGATAATCTGATCCTGAGAAGGCGTTTTAATATTAAACAGACGGATGAAATCTGCGACGGCTTCTCTTTCATTCTGATGGTTAATCTGCATCCCTTTCGACAGGTGATTCAGGGCACACAGCGACATGTTATCTTTGACGGATAACCCCAAAACCAACCCGTCACCCTTACGGTCTTCCGAGATATATGCAATACCGCTGGCCAAACCTTCTTGAGGGGTGTTCGGTGAAACGACTTTACCATCAAGTCTCACTTCGCCTTTCTCGCGGGGAAATGCCCCGTAGATGACTTTCATCAACTCGGTCCGGCCTGCTCCCATCAATCCGGAGATACCCAGAATTTCACCGCGTTTAAGGACAAAACTCACATCGTGAACCCCTGACCCGGTCAGACCGCTCACTTCCATCGAGATTTCGCCATTCATTGAATTCATCCGCGGATACTGCTCATCGAGTTTGCGCCCGACCATCATCTCAATCAGCGCGTCTTCATCGATCTCTTCAACCAGACGCTGACCGATAAATTTGCCGTCGCGCAGCACTGTAACATCATCACAAATTTCAAAAATTTCTTTCAATCGGTGAGAGATGTACACAATCCCGCAGCCTTGATCACGAAGTTCGCGGATCACACTAAACAGAGACTCGGTTTCCGTATCGGTCAGGGCATCTGTCGGTTCATCCATAATGATGACCTTCGATTCAAACGACAGCGCTTTGGCAATTTCGACCATTTGCTGCTCACCAAGACTCAACTGCCCCAGTGGTGTATTCGAACGACGACGTACATTCAGCCGGGCCAATAAACGATCCGCATCCTGATACATCTCTTGCCACAAGATCCGTCCGAAACGGTTGGTCTTTTCCCTCCCTAAAAAAATATTTTCTGCAATCGTCAACTCAGGAATCAGATTCAACTCCTGATGAATAATAGAAATACCGGCTTCCTGAGAATTTCTCGGCCCTGCAAACGTAGTCCGTTCTTGTTGATAAACAATGTCTCCGGCATCTTTGGTATAAATGCCGGTCAACACTTTCATCAACGTTGACTTGCCTGCGCCGTTTTCTCCCATCAACGCCATCACTCGGCCCGGATAAACATTCAAGCTGGCACCATCGAGCGCTTTCACGCCGGGGAATGCTTTATCTATCTGGCTGAGCGCTAAAATGGGTTCTACCATGATTTCACCTCAATTCACTCTGGAATGCTGCCGGAACTACTATCGGTTCCCGAACGACCGATTCCCGGACTAAAAAACGACACCGGCCTGAAAAATAACATTGGCATACGGTGTACATTCACCTGTCCGCACGACCGCCCGGCTCTCCCCGGTTCGGGTTTTAAATGCTTCATGACTAATATAGGTGCGACGGATGGTTTTACCGGTTTTTTGTTCTTCAATCTCCAGTAAACCCAACAATTCTGCATGCAAATCCGGGCTGATTTCACGAAATTCAGTGGCAAGCACCACCCCTTCGATCTGCATTTCTGCCAACAATGTGCGCGCCGTTTCAATAAATCCCGGCACACCGTGAGTTAAAGCGAGATCAATCCGTGATGTCGTTTCCGGAACGGGTAACCCGGCATCACAAACGGTCACTTCATCCGTATGTCCCAGTGTTGCAACCAAATAAGAGAGCTCTGAATTCAATAACTGATTTTTTTTCATCACAATGCCTCAACAATCGTGCAAAACACTGATCAGTCTCATGATCAACTTTTGCCGTTGAGTTTCGAATCAAATGTATAAAAAACACTCATCGAAACGTTTCGATAAAATCATATCTCAATCTGAAAAGTTTGAATCCCAGTAAAATACAGACTGTGAAGCAGATCGGTGAAAGAGACCTAAACTCACTAAAAATATTGAAGAAGATCACTGAATAATGGGAATTTGGTGAGTGAACGGTAATTATGAAATCAAACGTATAAATCCTGTTGATGCTTGAGCCCCCCTTAACTACTTTAATTTTTCGATAATCCAAGCGAATACCGATAGAGCCAAGGCGTATCAAGGTGGTTTCAACGGAATTAGCGGCACATGATTAGCCGGACAGACTGTACCGACCATACTCACCAATACCACAACAAAACTATCACCCATACGCATATACAATCATTCAGGTATATAATTGTTCTATCAACTGCACAGTTGGGATAGGTAATTCAGATGAGCCAGTCAGCAATTTTGATTATTGCTTTGATGGCTGTGTTCTTTGGCGTCATTATGGTTAGGGCCATTCGGCTGGCATACATCAATCAAAAAAATATCAAACAAGATGTAGCCAATGTTCAGCTTGCGACGCCACCGACGGCCAAAAGCATTTTCTCCGGGACAACACCCCATGAAATGACCGGAGAAATCGCACTGATTCTGCAACATAATCTCCAGTTGCCGGATTCAGGATGGACAGCAATCGAACCGCCGGAAGGTTTGATTGAGCATATCATTCAGGCGGCAAATCGGGAGCAACGTTTTTCCGCGCTGTCTTATCAGAGTGCAAGCAGCAAGGAGATTCTTCAGAGCTGGCGTATTGACTGTATCAAGCCGGATCAGGCGCATGTCAGTCAGGCGATCCGGGACGGGGACAAATATGCTTTAGACGAATGGATTAACCTCGGTCAGCACCTGTTTATCAACACCGGGTTATGGTTTGATATTGAGGATCAGGCACAAATCAAAGAGCGGGTTACGTTTAACCAACACTTCATGCCGGAGCACATCGCGACTGAACTCTCGAATCTGCAACTCGAATATGTGGGCCGGGCCACCATTCAACAAATTCCTTACCTGTTTCTGCACATGACTCAGACACCGGATCAAAGCCGTAAATCTGCTCAAAGTAATACATCTGCTCAAAACAATACATCTGATCAAAGTAATACCTCGGTCAGCCTGCAATTATGGCTCGATGCCCGGACGCTGCGCCTGCAAAAACGTCGTTTGCTCATCTATGAAAACGACCAAATCAGCGCAGAAGAAATCACCGTCTATACCCGGCCACAAAACAGTTACGCCATCACCGCCCCGGACTGGATTAATGTCGATCACGGTGCGGTGACCAATCACTCTGTATGTGTGGTGGAGCATTGGTGAGGTGTTGATTAATCGGTGGGAAGGGAGGTGTCAACAAGCAGCCAGATTGACACCATGCCCGTATTTGATGCGCTAAGCGGTTTAATTAATGTGTTAACTGAAAATTATCTGCATCTTCAGAAGCGAACCTTGCGAAGGTCTCGATATTTTTCAGATCATCAACATTGTACACATTCACCCCTAATGAGTGCATTTCATCTGACAAGGATTGAAATGCTGCCTCAAGGTTTTCATCTTCGAATGATGCCGGACGATCAATTGCAAAAAGAAAGTTATCTGCATCAAGCGTTTTAGCATTGAGTAAGTGTTTTACTCTTGAAATCCAAAACTCACCGTGGTCTATCAGTGTTAAAGATTTATCTTGGTAAAAGCTCAACGGCTTAATCGCTTTTGTGATTAAATGATCTGAAGCGACCAAAGGTAATTCAAAAGAAACATATTCCGCATCAAGCTTACTTTTAGTAAATTTGTACCTCGTGACAGTATCTAGGTGTTTCTTCAGATTTTTAATTAAAAGCGTCTCACGGTGTTCTTTCGTATTAAAGCTCCTGCCCACATATTGTCCAAACAGCTTATCTAACACAATTTCAAGTGAATCACTCGTTAAAAGTGCTGCTGTTTCACTGAAGATTAAGAAGCCTTCTCTTTGGCGAGTCACTTCATCCATAAATCCGGCTAACTCTTTGGCACGCATTCCTTGAGCAAAATCTTGAATACGCTGAAGTTCAAAGTTAAACATTTCAATCGCATTCGAATAGAGTTGCCCATCAAGATCATCAAAAAATTGAGAAACACGCCCGAATCTCTTGTTTGCCAACTTAAAAAGAACACGCCCGGCCTGAGGCGCATGAATAACAATCCCGACATTTGCGAACTCTTGCGTCTCAGTAAAAGGCATAAAACGTATCACTGAATAACGAACTAGATTTTTCATTTTATAGCCTCCCAAAATTCCGGTGTCCTGAAGCGCGCCAATGTTACTCGAATCTCTTCGACAATACTATTATGCCCACAGTTATCGAGCCATTCTTCAGGGATAGATGCAAGTATAGAATCTAACCCATCAAAACATTCTTCAAGTTGTTGTTCGTAAGCGTTTTGAGCCAGCAAATCCCGCGGCCCAGAAAACCAAGCACTTGAACCTACATGGAGCTTTTTGATCCGATGAAAAGTATCATTATATTCAGAATCAAACGCAAGGTTATGGTCAAGAACGATAAAAGACGTCATATCCGAACAAATAAACAGATTTGGATTCCCCCCACTTGCGGTCAGGTTTCGATCACCATTTTTTATCCAATAATCGAATAAAAACAATAGCTTTAACCCAGCAACGTCCAAATCACCTAATTTCTGATAGGGAACATCTTGAATATTTTCTTGATACTTCGAACCAAACCACTCCCCCTCTCTCAGTTCATAATGTCCGAATTCAAGCAGAGAACCATCAACATAAGCAATTTCAAAATCTGGAATTGGCAGCCCTATTCTCTTTCCAAGTTTACCGCATACCCACTCATGGATTAGTCCTTGATAGGTGGTATTCGGCCCTTTCACAATATACTGATTGTTATCGTCACCGACACAAAGGTAGGGGCCAGTCTGACCTTGTTTCATCTTTCTGATGATGCTTTCGATGTAAACCATATGTCGTTATACGATGCGGAACTGATTATTTAAAACTATCACAATCGTAACAAATGTCGACATGAGTAAGTCGTTTTGCGAGCAGATACAACATCTGAATCATGACGAATCAATCAGACCGAGAAATAGGTATGATTCTGCTTTATGATCAGCCGACATCATTCACATCTCCCCCCAAGATTTTGAAATCACTCGCAAAAAAATGACAAACCAAGTATTAGAAAAGTATGAGATTTCACTACACCACACGCGTTTCGCACCGCGACCACTCGCCAACATTCCCGATGCAACATACGCTGCACAGGCACCGAAAAAACGGTGTCGGGATTAGGAACCTGTATGACTCTCAAAGGGACATCAATGCCATCTTGTCTGGTGGCGAACCATTCACTTTCAAAGAGAATACTTATGATGCAAAACCCTGTCACAGCAAAAGGTTAGTCGAAAAATCCCTTTTTTACCTTGTTAAAAATGCTTGTTTTTAACTTGTTGATTTTAATTGTATTTTTAAAGGGTGAAAAATAAAGGGTCTGATGGCGTCAAATTTGGGTGCCGGAAGCTGGGAATATAAAACTTGTAATGTAGCAGTTTGGGACGCAATCACTTTCCTCGGTTTCATTAGCATCTTCGACTGCGCCCCAGGTACTTTTTAAGGCCGAAAAAGTACCCCAAAAGGCCTAAAGTTTAAGTTCAGCGCACTGAATCAGGGTCGGATTGATTCGCATCCTGCTCAGGCAATCCTGAAAAATCGTCCTGATTTTTCACCCTGAGAACATCGATCAAGTTGGCTTTTTAAAAAGATTTCACCCCACTCAAATCAGCCACCCAACCAAGAAAACCATTCCGGGAGAATGGTTAGGCTTTTCCGGGCAGGACGCCCGTAAAAGCTGGTTCTGGACAACGTGCGATTCAGCCAAACAAAAAAGATCTTCTGGTCACTCTTGCATCTTGGCAAGAGTGACTGGCGCACAGAGTACTGATGTTTCTGAAATCGGAAAAGCGGATTGTGCGTCAAATTTGGGTGCCGGAGGCTGTTTACACTGAGAAATAACATCAACGCGATTACTATTCATCAATAAGGCAGTAAATCCCCCTGTTTATGGAATGCAAACCATATTAACCGTTTGATTTTATTGATAATAGATCATCTGTTATTGTGCTGTTGTACAATGCTCTTCCTATATCGATATGAACTGAATTCATACATAAACAACGTCAAATGAACTATCAAACCATCCAAATCTACAACCTGATGAGTTATGAATTTGCTCAGGTTGAAGGGGATTTTTCATCCCTGCGCGAATCGGATATCAAATCCGTGACGCCTGCCGGAATGCGCTGTTCTGATTTTCTTGAGCAGCTTCGCAGCGGCCATCAAGTCTTACTCACTGATACACCATCCATCCCCTTATTGATTCGGGATCGGGATGAATGGGGCAATCGATACTGGCGAGTCAATCCCGAGGTTGAGCCTCAGCTCGACGGGCTGGCATACAAGGCCTATACCGCACGGGCTGAGCTGGTCAATCATGGCATTGGTTCATCTTACGCTGGCAGTGTTAACGCCTCGGTGTATACCGAACCTTATGTTGAACACAATCAAGTGAAACTCACTTTAGCGCAGCGGCTGGCAAAACAGCGTCAGGAACGATTACAGGAATCAGAGAACATTCAACTGCCCCCGCCATCATGGCAAGACACGTTTAACAGGCCACCAGTCAAACCCTCACGTTTTGCCAAATCTGCCCTTGTACCGAGAGGAACGTGTAATATCGGTACACAAAGAGAGCAACCCTCATCTCTGGGTGAGTATGCTGCCTATACGCTGGCGATTGGTCAGGGGGTTGGGACGGCAGCGACTGAAGACGCTTTTTTAACGCGTATTGGTGGTGCAGCACTGGCAGAGCTACCAAACCTGACGATGAAAATTGTCGGTCGCGCTGGCATTCTGGCTGCATTTATGCCCAGCCAGCTTGGTGACGGCACGCTGAACAATGAAAATGACCTGATGGATAAAACCACGGTTGAAACCAATATCCGCTTAGGGTTCAATGCTGATAATCGGATTTACGGTTATCATGTCAATGGGGTGAATATTCCCAAACGTGAAGTGACTCGGGTCGGTGATAAATTTGTCGTTGCGTTAGAGCCGGATGTCACTATTGAATGGATACCGATGAGTGGCGATTTTGGTGGTAAACCAATCCTTGTCAATCCCATTCCTGACCTGAAAACTTACAATATCTGGGTGTATCCGGAGGCTGAGCAAGGCCAAGAATTTGATAACACCTACATCACGCCAATCGCTGATGCAGATTTACAAGACTATATTCTGACCTTTCCGGCAGATACCGGACTCCCACCACTGTATGTGGTGTATAGTCATCAAGTGCGTCAACCGAATGGTCAGTTTGGTGCGAGTAAATACCCCAAACCGGAGCTAAACCGAACATCCCTTCGGGCTAAGACCAAAAGGCAGATTGAAGCAGAGGCTTTGAGAGATGAAAATGGTAATTTCACGGATAAAAAAGGTAAAGCCTTAACCGACTGGCACTATGGGCATAGAGAGGGTTTGGAAAACCGACGGATACTCAGAGCGGCTGACCAGATAGGTATGACTCAGGAAGAATTGAATGATTTTGTGAATTCACACCCTGACTATTTTCTAATTGAGGACGCCAAGACCAATCTTAGTCATGTCAATGAGAAACCGGGCAGTGATGAATTAGAGGATATTTTGGAAGACATGAAAGACTTTTTAAGTGACAGGAGATCACAATGAATAATGTAGATAATCAACCTTACTCAGCTATAGTTCGTGGTGACATTGAAACTGTGAAAAGATCAATTGCAAACGGCAAGGACATTCATCGTATCACGGCTAATGATAAATGGACATATTTACATTACGCATTCAAATCGGTAACTAGAAAAACTCCACCGGTATCTATCCAATATCTGATTGATCAAGGGCTGGATGTCAACGCAATTGATAGCTATGGCTATACGCCTCTAATTTATGCGGTTCGTCAACGCAATGTTGAGGGGATTCGGCTCTTGTTGGAAAACGGTGCGGATAAGATGATCGAGCACCAAGATGCTGATGGTATTAGTGCGTTGAGAATGGCTTTTGATCGAATGCCAATTCCTTATGAGGTTGTGAAAATATTGCTTGAATATGGTGCTAACCCTGATGAAAAAGATGACGGTTGTTCCGTTCGTGAATTGATTCATAAAATCGCAGGTGTTGACCCTAAAATCATTGAATTAGTCAGTCATTACTAAATCAAGCCCAATCATAAGTAAAACTATTGTTTAAAATGGAACCTATTCAGAGCCGCATGATGTTGTGGCTCTTTTTTGTATCAGCCCCTTTCCTGCAAAAGCAGGCACTTCATTGTTGTTCATGTAATTCTATGATTATTCAAAACAATTGCGTGTCTAAAATTGGTTTTTTAACAAAAAATTTAAGATAAATTCAATAAAACCATTTATTTACAGACAGAAATAAAGATTCGTTATGAATTTCTCCCCTGAGAGCATCGATCAATTGAACTTCGTTGATTCAATGTTTCACCCCACTCAAATCAGTCACCCAACCAAGAAAACCATTCACGGAAGAATGGTTAAGCTTTTCCGGGCAGGACGCCTGTAAAAGCTGGTTCTGGAAAGCGCTCACCCAAGCCAAACAAAAAGATTTTCTGGTTCATCTTTCATCTCTGAAAGATGAACTGGCGCACAGAGCACCGATGTTTCTGAAATCGGAGAACCGATTGTGCGTCACAACTCAGTGCCAGAGGCTAGGAAAAACAAATCGTAAGACCGTAGGTCAATACTCCCAATACTTTGAAATCACTCGCAAAAAAATGACAAACCAAGTATTAGAAAAGTATGAGATTTCACTACACCGCACGCGTTTCGCACCGCGAACACTCGCCAACATTCCCGATGCAACATACGCTGCACAGGCACCGAAAAAAACGGTGTCGGGATTAGGAACCTGTATGACTCTCAAAGGGACATCAATGCCATCTTGTATCAGATAGGCTTTATGTGTAGCCTTGCACGTCTTAATTATGGTGTGTTGGGCAGGGCAGCGTTAGCTGGCCGTTACCCTTTGAGGCGGTAGTTCCTAACCCTGTTCCAACTCACCACCCGAAGATTAGGAACCTTTGAGTGGTGGAAAACATGAATCCTCAGAGGGAATACTTATGATACAAAACCAACAACCAAATCCTGACCTCCACCTTACCGCCCGCGGCTATCTGATTGATTGTTTGATCACCAATACCCACCCCAGTGTCGATCAAAATGAACTTCGGGAGGTGCTCCTGTACCTCAATAATCTGATTACCTTTGATGAGATCAATCTGAGGAAAGAAGATATCATGATCGATGAGTAAACCAGCGATAGGCTGAAAACAAGCGGAGTGGCACCGGTATGCACTGCGTGCCACTCCACACATCGATTTATCCCCGTGCATACGGGGAACACCAATCAGATTGGTTTGCTGCTTCATACGCGGCCGGTTCATCCCCGTGTATACGGGGAACACGCGACCGCAATATTCGTAAGACCAAGAGTTATCGGTTCATCCCCGTGTATACGGGGAACACTTGTTTTTTTGGCTGAGTCTTCATCCATTCGTCGGTTCATCCCCGTGCATACGGGGAACACGTCTCTGTCAGTGTTTGTTTTGACCGTCGCACCGGTTCATCCCCGTGCATACGGGGAACACAAAATGTTTCATTAGATGTTTCTGGCGGTTCTCGGTTCATCCCCGTGTATACGGGGAACACGCCAATTATTGAATCGCGGAGTTCACAGATTTCGGTTCATCCCCGTGTATACGGGGAACACCTATGTCAATGACAAAAGAAGCAATTCAACATCGGTTCATCCCCGTGTATACGGGGAACACAATAGGCATAGTATAACCGTAAGGCCAGACGCCGGTTCATCCCCGTGTATACGGGGAACACCCCATAATAAACGAATCCGCTAAATCGTGCGACGGTTCATCCCCGTGTATACGGGGAACACCTGGTGATAACATCGAATTTCGAGATGGATCGCGGTTCATCCCCGTGTATACGGGGAACACGGTCATGATATTTCAGCATCCCCGTAAATTGTCGGTTCATCCCCGTGTATACGGGGAACACGCGACCCTCAAGCGTTGAGTTGTCTCGAGCTGCGGTTCATCCCCGTGTATACGGGGAACATGACGGTTGCAACTGGTACGGGTGGTGATACCACGGTTCATCCCCGTGTATACGGGGAACACTTGCTGGTGCATTCGCATTTTTCATTTTTTACCGGTTCATCCCCGTGTATACGGGGAACACCTATGTAATCGGACTGAATAGACTTAATCAGACGGTTCATCCCCGTGTATACGGGGAACACTAGCGGTGTTGTTGGCGTGAATTTTCACAAGACGGTTCATCCCCGTGTATACGGGGAACACTAGCGGTGTTGTTGGCGTGAATTTTCACAAGACGGTTCATCCCCGTGTATACGGGGAACACACGATTTCAGGGAATGATTGTTCTTGCCACTCCGGTTCATCCCCGTGTATACGGGGAACACGCGTTCAACTCAAACGGACAGCTCAAAGATACCGGTTCATCCCCGTGTATACGGGGAACACCGTTAATGTTTGATTCAAAATTAGAAACCCACGGTTCATCCCCGTGTATACGGGGAACACTGTACGGATTACCCAGTTAGTGGCTAAAGTCGCGGTTCATCCCCGTGTATACGGGGAACACTTTACACCAAAATTGCCGTTGTTAAAATTAGCCGGTTCATCCCCGTGTATACGGGGAACACTTTGGCGAAAAGATTGAGTGGTTTCAATCCGCCGGTTCATCCCCGTGTATACGGGGAACACGCACCATGGCCGACGCCAAGCCTTATGACGAACGGTTCATCCCCGTGTATACGGGGAACACAAATGGTCCATCAAATAACACGTCAGGGGCTACGGTTCATCCCCGTGTATACGGGGAACACTTTACACCAAAATTGCCGTTGTTAAAATTAGCCGGTTCATCCCCGTGTATACGGGGAACACTTTGGCGAAAAGATTGAGTGGTTTCAATCCGCCGGTTCATCCCCGTGTATACGGGGAACACGCACCATGGCCGACGCCAAGCCTTATGACGAACGGTTCATCCCCGTGTATACGGGGAACACAAATGGTCCATCAAATAACACGTCAGGGGCTACGGTTCATCCCCGTGTATACGGGGAACACTTTTCTGGTAAATCACATCCGCAGTACCAACACGGTTCATCCCCGTGTATACGGGGAACACTTTCTAATGACGATCTCAAATCTCCAGCGGTGCGGTTCATCCCCGTGTATACGGGGAACACGCTGGCGGCCAAATTCATCATTTAATTGCTGGCGGTTCATCCCCGTGTATACGGGGAACACTTTTACAGCCTCACGCGCCTTCAGTGAGCACCCCGGTTCATCCCCGTGTATACGGGGAACACACATATGGTGAGTTAACAAGCGGGAATATTATCGGTTCATCCCCGTGTATACGGGGAACACTTCCGGCAGCGCCGGTGATAGCAGACAGTGAGCGGTTCATCCCCGTGTATACGGGGAACACTCAAGGGCCCTGATGAAGTTCAGCGCTGACGCCGGTTCATCCCCGTGTATACGGGGAACACACTATCTCTTTGTTATCAATGGCAACCTGCCGCGGTTCATCCCCGTGTATACGGGGAACACTCCGATTGATTTTTTCATCGTCTCAGTTGAGCCGGTTCATCCCCGTGTATACGGGGAACACTGACCTTACGTACAAGCGTTTGGAAGGTGCCGCGGTTCATCCCCGTGTATACGGGGAACACTCTAATTGTAGGCGTTTGATTTATATAAACAAATATCCAAGTTAACAATCTACCAACATTTTTCCTTATTTTGACGCTTAGTGATCTGACCGAAAATCATCAAACGATCTGGTGTTCGGTGGCCTGTCACAGTGCCGCGCTTATCTTTTTTATAGCAGCTTACATATCACTCTCGATTGGCTTAAATTTCACCAGCCTCAACCCCTCAAAATCAATCGGCTCCCGGCGGTTTTCGCCATACGTCTGAAAATCAAAACCAGATTCAGTATTGGTGGCCCACGCCATGACCACATTGCCGGTTTCCGCCAGTTGCGTCACTTGCTCCCAAATCATCTCACGAACTCGTCGCGAGACCTCTCCGACATACACTCCAGCACGTACCTCTAATAACCAGACGGCTAACCGGCCACGTAGGCGGGGTGGTACGGCCTCTGTGACGACAACCAACATACTCATAACTATTTGCTCCTGTGTCCGACATCACCGTAAGATTCAGGCTCAGGAATCGCAGGAGGTTGTGCATCTTCCGGCGGCAACGGTGGCTCGATTTCTCCGGCGGCTAATACCTCTTCAATCAGAGGAATCAATTTTTTAAGGGTCTGATTTTTTCGAAAGGCTTCCCGACATTCCTGACGTACTTTTCTGTCGGGTTCAAGCGGGCGATACGACGCGACCCTGAATGCGACAGGAACCACGGTATCAAATTTGATAATGTCAGCGATATCATACACAAACGATAACGGTTTACCGGTATGTAAAAAACCAATCGCCGGGGCATACCCGGCCGCTAAAATCGCAGCTTCAGTCACCCCGTACAAACAGGCCGTTGCCGCACTAATACACTGATTGGTGATATCCCCTTTTTGCCAGTCTTTGGGGTCGTACCGCCGCCCTTGCCAGTCAACCCCGTACTGTTTGGCAAGTATTTCATAGGTTTTACGTACCCGCGCCCCTTCAATCCCCCGTAACTGATCGACACTCCGGCGCTCTGGCGCAGGCTCTTTAAAGCGAAGCTCGAACATCTTGCGCACGACTTTTAAACGGAGCGTTTCATCCAGCGCTAACTTGGCCTGATAAAGCAGACGATCCGATCGCGCCCCACCCGGCTGCCCCACAGAATAAAGACGAACACCCGCTTCACCGACCCAAATCAGTAATGTGCCTGTGGTTGAGGCCAGCTTCACCGCAGCATGACTAATCCGCGTACCGGGTTCGAGCAGAATGCAAGCCAACGACCCGACCGGAATATGCATCCGTTCGCCATTGACTTCATCAATGACGACAAACGCCCCGTCACGCACATCGATTCGCCCCATCGCGACAAAAATCATCGAATTCCGCTCTTTCATCGGGATCGGTTTTAGGGGAATGAATGACATTAGATCCTCCTGATCAACATCAGGCCACATCCCATCGCTTTGGCTCTGCCAAAACCCTCTGCATATTGACTTAAAAAGCGCTCAGGATCGGTGACAGTCAAAATCCCCTGCACATCAACACTCGAAAACCGAACATGATGTTTATGCTGTTCCCGACGATTTTTCTTATAGCTGCCATGCTGGGTATAACTCTGGATATCAGGCTGAGTATCCAGTTTGATTCCCCATCGGCTTAAGCGAGATTCATGACCGAGCCACTGATGCACGGCGTCATCCATATGTTGTTGCAACACATGCGGCTGTAGTTGTTCATCCCGAAGCTGATGTTTGGTATGCATCACGACATCATGCCGCTGCTGGCGGCCATCTTTGGTGATACAAACCGTCGGGTTAACCCGTAATTGGTAAGCCAGTTTCTGCCCGGCATGAAGCTGTGGTGCAAAGACTTTGCTCTCGACCCGACAATAACGGCTATATGGATCTGGCTGGGTTTTCGAAAGCGTATAAAAGAGGGGTAATTGATGCGCATCGACCTCTTGGCGATAGATAAACTGACGTTTCTCATCGCGATGAAAAAGTTCACGCCACAACAGTTGATGAGAGGCGTATGCGTCATTTTGGTCAAGCTCAAGCAGAACCTTGGCTAAATTAGCCGAGGGGCTCAGCGTGACTTTTGATAAATACAATTGCATGTTTTATACCCTCTCATTTGCCGGATCTGATGATCCGCTGTCTTTCTTCGCACTAGATTGCGCGACAGAGAGTTGATACATCGTGCGTGACTGAAACTGCCAACGGTGCCGGTTTTCCGGTTCATCCCAAGGGAAAGTCGTGACAACCGACTCTGAATCTTCGGGTTCAATCGCTTGAGGATCGTTCTCCCAAAAGTAGGTCACCCACCCATTGTGGCGTAGCAAAAAGTCATCAGCCTTTTGACTCCGGGTAAGCATGTGAAATTCAGTGTCTAAAGCAGATCGAAGAGAACTGTCAGCCACAATTTGTGGTGATAACGGCGCAGCGGGCGGGCAAGATTTACGGCCTAAATAGAGCGGAAACACGGGTGTTTTCAGGGCGGAATGAAGCTCCGCTAATGTATAACCCGGCTCAGGCGTCAAAGTCACCGCAATCGTCCACATCCCGTCACATCGATAATCCCGGCTGGAAAGTACCGTATTGAGGTGTGATTCAGCCAGTTCGCTTTTGCGTGTCCGGTGCGTAAATTTCCGATCCGCCGACGGCACTTGAGTGGTGTGATAATCACGAATCAGCGTGCCGGGAACAAGTTGCTTCACAGCAATCTCAACACTTTGCTGTAATGCTTGCAGTTGCGTTTCATTATCCCGCCGAATTCCTAATGCTGCCCCCAACAAACCTAAAATCGCGGAACGGGACGGGGCAACGGCTGTTTGTCGATCCCCGCCGACGGCTGGTAACCCCCAGCTCGCCATTGGGCCATAAAGACGAAATACGAGATAAGATCTCATTCTCCCTCCTTATTCAGCGACAAATTGCTGCAATTGTGTCAGAGAACCTTCTCCGGTAAATGCATTGATCCGATAACGACTGTCGGCACAGTCACCGTAAATGGCGTCGAAATTCTCCGCTTGTTTTTCCAGCGCTTTGACGGCAGCTTCCCCCATATCGATATCCATAATCGGCTTGAGGAAAGCGACAGAAAGCGAACGCGGTTGCTGAGCACCTTTCTCTGCCAGCACAAAACTCGCATAAGCGCGTGAACCGAAACTGTTCTGCTTCCCGCTGGGCGATACCTTGACAACCGCTTCAGTCAGCGCCTGAATTGCCTGATTCGCCAGCGCTTCATCGCCCTGTAAACTGTCGATCAGTTGTGTTTTGTTAATACAGATGTAGCTATAGAACAGCGCAGCCGCAAAACCGGCCTCTCCGATATGTGCTGAACCAGCATCGGTTTTGCCATCGTTGAGATCGTCAACGGCTGTAAAATAATCATCTTCGACTGTCACCGAATGGACACTAATCGCGTGGGCAACCTGACAGGCGGCTTCGACGTTAAATTCAGGAGAAGACGCTAACATCCGGCCAAACAGTGCAATATCCACGCTCGTCTGTTTGTTCTTGAGCGCCTTAAGTTCCTCAGCGCTGGGGCTACGATCTTCTGCCGCCAGTACCGCAACTAACGAAAGTGCAGCATCTTGTTCTGCCGGGCTGATATGAGCCAACTGTTCAATTTCAAGCGAGTCTTTTTTTAATTTGCCGTATTGACCGGCCATTTCTGCCGCCCATTTTTGTGCCGATTTTTCTTTGACGCCCGCCTGTGTGAGTGCCTCAAATAAGCTCAGACCAAACCGTTTGGTCCGAATGCCTAAATGTCCGGCCATCGCCGCTTCAAACAGCTCAGAGGTTCGCCAATGGCGTTTTAAACTTTGAGAGCTTACCCGAAGGCGCTCAGCCCCGCCCATGACGGCTGTTTTAGGTCGGCCTAAATCGTCACGGTTCAGATTTGAGGGGGCATAAGATGTAAGTAGGTGAAGCTGAATAAACTGACTCATTGTTAGGTATCCTTCATTCATCAATAGGTTCGCAGCACGGTATCGTGCACAGCATTAAATGTCGTACGAAGCATTAAAAAGTGATATGACATGTCGGTTCACATGTGTTTTTAGTGTCCGGCAGCCCGGTAGTAGTCCATGGCCCATTGCACAGCAATACGTTTATCTGCCTTGTGAGGACGCATACTGTCATGTTCCTGAAACCATTGTTCAATGTCTTGAGCCAGCGCTAATGGCGAGACTTTACCTTTGACCTGTTGCAGGATGCGACGTAACCGACGCAGAAACTCGTCTGGTGTTTTAGCCGCTTGCAGTTGCGCAAAACGCATTTCACTGACCACTGATTTATCATTGTCCCCTTTTTTTCCCGCAGCTCGGGCAAATGAGGTTTCAGATTCAGCCGGAATGTAAACCAATGCCGCGGCAATGGTGGCCCAGCATTCAATATCTTGTGGCTTGGCTTGCCCGGTGAACGCTTCGGGGAGCGCCATCCATAACAGCCGGAACCCTTCCGTCATCATGGCACTATCAACCGAATCACACCGTTTCAAACGAGCTTTCACACCACTCGGGGCCGGATAAATATCTGTTTTTTTCAGTTCATCTTTCGATAACACCATGCTTTGCCACCAGCGCTGTAAGGTATACCTGACCGCACTATGATGACGGATGGAGAAAGATGTAGGCTTACTCTGTTCCATTACACCGCATCCTGTATTGTTGTCATTCGATAATCATTGATAAACTTCCGGACTGGATTTTTATCGTTGCTGCTATAGAGCCAGCCTTGTAATGCCCGGCGTGCCTTAATTCGTTTTGCCATATCGCGCTGGTTAACAAGTTCAGCCGACAAGGCATATTCATCGAACAGTGCCAGACAAAGGCGCTGGAGCTGTTCAAACCACCGCTGTGCTTGTTCGGGGGCGAGTTGATCACCGTGTTGAGCCTGAGCAACCATCTGTTCAACTGCAATAAAAAAGCTCGTTTCGCTCCGTTGCCAGAAGGCCAGATCAATAAAAGAGGTATCCCCTTTGATGTCTCCCGGCCGCTCGAACCACGCCTGTTTGATTTGCGCCCGGGTATGCCATAACGCGTCGTTGGCAAGCTTTTGTAAGCGTTGCACCTCACTGACAATCTCGTCTTGTATGGAGTGTTCCACCTCGAATAAAGGCAGCGCGACTGAATACCAGCCCCGGGCTTTCATGTTATCCATGTCATAACCGAACACCCACAAACGGGGCAGCTCGTTCAGTTTCGCTTTTAATGCGATGGACTGATAATGCTTCACAACCGAAGCACATCTGACGCCCAGATTCGGGCTATCGAACGTCAGTACATCCCAGATTTTATAGTTGATCCCGCCGGGCTGCCCTTTTATAGACAGGTGTTCTTCATCCGGTTTTTTCGGATCCCATTTATAAGGTGTGAGCGGATGTTCCCAGTTGCCGCTATAATTACCGCCATAGTTTTTAGTCCGGTACTGGCTGACTGATAATGTGGTTTCTCTGCCACTAATCTGGCATTGGCACACCGTCTGATCGACCAGTAAGCGGATGCGACGCGGCATAGCCCAAAACATATGTAAGGGATGCACATCTTTCTGATAAATTTCGCTATTCTTTTTCTGGCTTTCCCGTGTGGGAGCAAGCCAAGGGAAAAGACGACCATCATGAAAATCAGGATCATCGTAGCGCCACATCTCCCGATTGATCACATTCAGCCATAACTTCTGCCATAACGAATAGTCACTGTTTGCAGGTAAAACTAACGTCGTCAGCGGCCCGCCACCACGAAGACCAACACGATGCCCGACACCACCGGCAGGGGCATTGATCTGCATGGTAAAGAGGGCCAGAGCGGCCATTTCCAATGACATCACATCACCAATCCCGCGTTTAATAAAATGGTCGGTGTTATGCCGGATGCCATTCGCCCCCGGCGCTTCAATCAACAGCGCGGAAACGGGCGTCGGCTTCTGGTCATCCAACGGGTCAAGGTCTTGCATAAATAACGGCCCGTCACCAAGCAGATCAAAGGCATGAGCCATCGGTTCAAACACTGCCTGTAACTGAGCCACGGACGGTGATTGCCGAAAGCGCTCACGCCATTCAGCGGCATCTTGGGGGGCAAAAGCCGTTTGGAGCACCCCAATCGTAAATTGGTAAGCAGCACCCTGAAAATCAGCGCGCGGGAGGGCAAAGTCCACAACATCCGGATCACCAATGCTGGTCAGCGCTAATACTTTCTCGGTGCCATCCCGCATGCGGAATGGCAACCAAGGTTGTTGTAACAAGTTCATCACACCTCCTGTTTTTGCTCCATACAAAAACCTGCTGTTTCATCATAAGCAAATCGAGAGTCCATCTCTGGCATCCAGAGTTGCAAGTATTTGGCTGCCGGGTACGCCCGGTGTACGGATTGGATCTGCTCTTCACTAAGCATCGCTAAATGGTCAGCAAATTTTTTCTTGCCGACTTTGACCGTACTCAAAGCCACAGCAAATTGCATATCATCAACCCAAGGAACCAACTGATCATCTTCGGTTCGTTTGAGTAAAAGCACACTCACCGTTTCAACATCACTGTAACGGGTACCGATTTCCTGATGATCTTCTGTCCAGTATTTTGAGCTATTGGTATGGTAACCATACCGGAAGTCAATCAACTGAGACCAAGCTTGATTTGCTTTGGCACACTCATCACCCATCAGTGCTTCTTCTTGACTTTGCAGGCTGATGGGAATGCGGTCTGTTGCGGTATCACCATAGACCGCTTCAATTAATTGCCGCGCCTGTTCCGGCATTCGAATCGCTTCAAGCTGGCGTAAAATACGTTGAGCAAGCCATAAACGCCCCGGTGAACGGTAAACAAATTCCGTGTTGCGGAAATTTTGACTCAACCAATCCTTCGCCGGCTCCTCTTCCCACACCGGTGCATGAACATATAAAACCGGTACCGGGCGTTGATCACTTACCTTGGGTGTATGGCATCCGGTCACATCACGAGTATGGCGGTGTAACCGCCCGGCACGTTGAATCAGATCATCAATCGGACATAAATCAGAAATCATCACATCGGCATCGGCGTCCAGACTTTCCTGAAAGACTTGAGTCGCAATCAAGACCTTACCTTGCCGGTCTGACCCGGTGCTTTTCTTACCAAACCACTGTAAAACTTGCGTCTCTATTCGCCGCCGATCATCGAGAATAAAACGGCTATGGAATAACAAACAGTCTTCTGGTTTTGCCAGTTGAGCACTGAGCAATCGATAGGCCGCCAATGCGTCATCCACCGAATTTCTCACCCAGACGACACATTGCCCCTGTGCCACAGCCGCAACAATTCGTTCCACACACGCTTGTTCATGATGAATAAAATCAACCTGAACCGCCCGGCTGACATCCGCACGACTGGCCAAAGCCTGCTCTCGGATCGGTGTCGAGCTGCCATAGCTCAGTTGGGTGGCTAACGGGAAGTGGGTTTGTGTGAGAAGTAAACGCGGCTCTGACTCAGAATTTAACCAAATATCAGTCAAACGCTGGCGCTGTTTCAGCGAGAGTGTTGCTGTGAGTAAAATGGCTGACCCGCCTTGATGCAAATGGAGTCTGAGTAACGCTTCAAGCAGCTCAAACATGTAGTCATCTGCCGTATGTATTTCATCAAAAATCAGTACCTTTCGATGCAACCCTAATAAACGTAACGACTGATGACGACGTGGTAATACCGCTAATAATGCCTGATCGATAGTTCCCACCCCGACGGGCGCTAATAATGCTTTTTTACGCGAATCGGCTAACCACTGATTACATTGTGCTGTCGCACTGCGATCCGTGTGCGCATAATTCATATCCCTCGGCCCGGATTCCATTGTCGCTTGTTGAAACCGTTCATTCATCTCCCGGGCGGCATGAGCCAGAACGATACTGGGTATATTCTCTTGCTCAGCAACAAACATCTGCTGGTAGTGGTCTGCAATTCGGTCAAACATCGCATTTGAGGTTGCCATCGTCGGCAGACCGAAATAAAAACCGTCAGCGACATTTGCGGCCATCAAACGGTGTGTCAGTGTTAAAGCTGCTTCTGTTTTCCCCGAACCGGTCACATCTTCTAACACAAATAACTGCGGAGCATCATCGAGCGGTACCTCTTCAGCCCATTGTTGCAGTGGTGTCGGTTGAAAATGGAAGTGAGCCTCTACAGACTGAAATGGTGCCGGACGACTCGATTGTGCTAAACCGAACGCTTGGATTGCTCTGACGGCAACATTCTGCGCCCTACGCCAGTAATCACAGAGTGCTTCGGGCTGACTTCGATAGTGAAAATACGCCTGATTTGAACCAACCCAGTCAGCCAGCACAGCAATACCGGCCAATTGCCAACTCACCTGCGCCAGACGGCTGGCCCATGCTTTATCGGTGAGCTTTTCTAACGGTATATCCGGCTGGATTAAATGATAAACATCATGAACAAACTGCCCGGCGGCATCGAGATTATGCGATTCGGTAAACTTTCTCATGGTTACCATTGCTGCACTTTCAACCGGCTGACCATGATGACCGAAGACACAATCGAGCATTATCATCAAGGTTTGATCAATACGATCTTGTTCATTTTCAGAATATGATGCGAATGTAGGAAGCTCTGCATAGAAAGGATCTTTCAGTGTTTCCCAAAAGAATAACCCCAATCGGTCATGCCGGTATTCGCTGCCATCGTATGTGCGGCGACAATGTGGTAACCATGAACTGTCGGGTGGCCGATGTAACGCCTGAAAAGCAGAAGCGAACTTGCCTAAATCATGTAGTGTCAGCGCAAAAGTAAACCAACAATTGAGCTGACTTGGTGAAATGTCCAGAAATTCGGCCAACTCACAGGTGAGTGGTTTTTCAGGATGTAATAGTTGTTGCCCGACAGCCGCCACATCAAGACTATGATAAGGCAAAAGATGGTAGCCATCCCCATGAGATGTCAGTGCTTGATTCGCCTTGCCCCAGTACAAGAAGTAGGCAGGTTCTTCCATGAGAGGTTGATTCCAGTCATCAATTGAATGTCATCAAAAATAGCACACCTCCTGTTCTAAATACGGGAAAAATTACAGACCAAGAAGAAGTTCAAGCTTATTCACACAATTAATAACAATATAATCAATTACTCTCTTCATCAGCGCTCAATCACCCGTGAATTATCCCCGTATAAACGGGGAACGTATGATGTAACTGGCAACACCCCAGATTTTGATTCGGTTCATCCCCGTGTATACGGGGAACACTATAGCGATAGTATCAAATATTTCCGGAGTTTCGGTTCATCCCCGTGTATACGGGGAACACGCTAGGGCATCAGACATTACAATGAGAGCGTCCGGTTCATCCCCGTACATACGGGGAACACGTTGAACTGCACATAGCACCTGGCGTTCCCGCCGGTTCATCCCCGTACATACGGGGAACACTTGGTTTTGCGTTCAATAGTAAAAATTTAAGACGGTTCATCCCCGTACATACGGGGAACACCAGCGATCAGCCCGAAGTCCCCCTCGGCCAGGCGGTTCATCCCCGTACATACGGGGAACACCAATTGCGGATATGCAGTCCATTAACGCAAGCCGGTTCATCCCCGTACATACGGGGAACACTGCAAACAGCTCCAGATCACCATGTTCAGATGCGGTTCATCCCCGTACATACGGGGAACACGGGGTGTGAATTCCCCGCTCGCATTGGCTCAGCGGTTCATCCCCGTACATACGGGGAACACCTACACAGTTCCATGGGGCGCGAGAAATAACCCGGTTCATCCCCGTACATACGGGGAACACGAGAGGGGATATATATTCAAACATGCTCAATCACGGTTCATCCCCGTACATACGGGGAACACCCACCAAGAGAACCAAGAGTCTTCTTATACTGCGGTTCATCCCCGTACATACGGGGAACACCTGTCTAGCTTTAAAATCGTTCATGGCAACAACGGTTCATCCCCGTACATACGGGGAACACTAAGAAATGTTAATGAGTATTTCGGCCTAAATCGGTTCATCCCCGTACATACGGGGAACACCGCTGACGTCTCATTAAAGAATTCGCTAATTTCGGTTCATCCCCGTACATACGGGGAACACGATTTCAATAAACTCGGCATTCTCAACACGAACGGTTCATCCCCGTACATACGGGGAACACTAGATTCGCGAATCCAATAACGCGATCCATTGCGGTTCATCCCCGTACATACGGGGAACACTTCTCAGCTCTTCCAGTTTTTTATCGATATCTACGGTTCATCCCCGTACATACGGGGAACACTCCAAGGTATCCGGCATTTCCGTAATGCACCGCGGTTCATCCCCGTACATACGGGGAACACCAATATCCTATGTTTCAGGTTGAGTTGGCGGACGGTTCATCCCCGTACATACGGGGAACACTTAATAATTAAATAACGGGGAGGCGAGCCTCCCGGTTCATCCCCGTACATACGGGGAACACGAGATAGATTTGCTCGCGAGGCCATTTAGTGCCGGTTCATCCCCGTACATACGGGGAACACTCTAATTGTAGTCAGTTGATTTATAAATACAAATTTCGGCATTTACAATCTACCAACATTTAGGAGTGGTTTTAAAGGCCTTCCATATGGCAGGTGATGAAGCTATCTTGAGTTCAGTGCGCAATTAATTCCACCTCTTTCTGCTCAGCTATTCTCATCGATCAATTGAGTTTCGTTGATTCAGTGTTTCCCCCCACTCAAATCAGCCACCCAACCAAGAAAACCATTCAAGGAAGAATGGTTAAGCTTTTCCGGGCAGGACGCCCGTAAAAGCTGGTTCTGGAACGCGTGTGACACCGCCAAACAAAAAAGATTTTCTGGTTCGTCTTTCATCTCTGAAAGATGAACTGGCGCACTGAGCACCGATGTCTCTGAAATCGAGGAACAAAATGTGCGTCACAACTCAGTGCCAGAGGCTAGAAAAAACAAACAGTGAGACCGTAGGTCAATATCCCCAATACTTTGAAATCACTCGCAAAAAAATGACAAACCAAGTATTAGAAAAGTATGAGATTTCACTACACCACACGCGTTTCGCACCACGACCACTCGCCAACATTCCCGATGCAACATACGCTGCACAGGCACCGAAAAAAACGGTGTCGGGATTAGGAACCCCGCAATACATCAGACACGCATCTATCAGTCTTGTGACGATTGATATTTATGTGTAGCCTACTCGTTCCGATTATGGTGAGCTGGGCATAGGCAGCTATGCTGGCCGTTTTTGATGTGGCGGTAGTTCCTAACCTTGTCCAGTTCACCACCCATTGATTAGGAACCTCTGAGTGGTGATAGTTTTTAATATTCCACATCAAGAGGGTCATTATGCCTAAATCTCTAAATCCCGACTTACACCTGACCGCCCGCGGCTATCTGATTGATTGTCTTATCACCAATACCCATCCCAGTGTCGATCAAAATGAACTTCGGGAGGTGCTCCTGTACCTCAATAATCTGATTACCTTTGATGAGATCAATCTGCGGAAAGAAGAAATGATGCTTGATGAGTAAGCCAGCGATAGGCTGAAAGCGAACGGAGTGGCACCGGTATGCACTGAGTGCCACTCTGAGTAAGGAGCTGCCTATGCGGCAGTGAACAATAAACTTATCACGAGAAACCCTGTCACAGCAAAAGGTTAGTCGAAAAATCTCTTTTTTACCTTGTTAAAAATACTTGTTTTTAAGCTGTTGATTTTATTTGTATTTTTTAAGTGTGGAAAGTAAAAATCCGCCTTCTTAGAAGGCGGATTTGGTTTACATCCCCCTAAAAGGGGGCATACCTACGCTGCTAGTTCATCTTCAACTCTAACTGTACCTCATATTCTTGATCTTTCTTGTCTTGGTGCCTGACGTACCGTCTGATGATTTCTTCATTTACACCAACCGTATCAACAAAATACCCTCTCGCCCAAAAATGATTGCCCCATAATTTCTTTCTTATATGCGGAAATTTATTAAACAATATAATTGCTGAACGACCTTTCAATATCCCCATTAACGTCGATATAGATACTTTGGGTGGAACTATCACTACCAAGTGAACGTGATCCGGCTGAATATTTAACTTCAACACTTCACAATCTTTCATATTGCACAAAATATAGATCGAGCGATAAAGCTCCTTACCTACATTTCCTTTTAAGATCTTAAACCTGGATTTCGGCGTCCAAACTATGTGGTATTTACAACGCCAATAGACATATGATGAACTTCTATAGTCGCCCATGTTTTTTGTTTCCTCTTACTTGTGGTGAATAAGAGGTTTACTTCTAACATGGGCACTTCTCAATAGCCCAAAGGGACAATCACTACCGCCCAAGGCGGTGGTTTAGGGATGACAACAAAAATGCCACTCGCGCTTAAGCGAGTGGCATTACTTCTTGCGGAACGGCTTATTGATAGGAGCTTTATTAACTATGAATAAACTTCCTGTATATTTTAACGATCATTTTTTCTGTGATTTGGCAGTATGAGAATATTCATTAAAGTACGTTACCATATCTACCACATTACTTGATTTATATGCTTTTTCAACCTGTTCCTGATTCATGCCAAGCTCAATATTGGCATCAGAATGGTTTAGTTCAATCGTTAAGTTTCCTGCATCACCATAAGCATCATTCCAGCAGGTAATGGCTTGTTCTAAATCATCAACAATTGCCTGATCATCGCAATTCTCACAATCTAAAGCAGCTTTTTGAACATCAGCAATGCTCCCAGAAAGGTCATTAACTAACCCATTCCAATTTTGTACAATCTGTTCTAAATTATCTTGTACTTCTTTTGAAGAATCAGCCAACTGTTGGAAAGTCTGAGCTAATAAATGCAATGTAGCCACATCTTGAGTTCGTTTGTCCATTTCGCCTTCTTTGGCTTCAATTTTCGCTTTATCTGCTTTGATCTTTTCTGCATCAAGTACAATATAAGTTGTTGCAACCGCAATTGCAGGAGCACAGAATAGCCAAGCTACCGCGCCAACAGGAAACGCAACAACAGTGGCAAGGGTTCCAAGTGCAATAGCCGCTGCATCTGCAATCCCCAATGCAACAATAGCTGCTGTTAAGCTATCAATTTCCTTATTCAAGTTTGCTATATCATCTTTCAATTCAGCAATTTTCTTTTGATCAACGCCTTCTTCTTTACTTGCCATATTTGCAAGGTTCTGAAGTTTCTGTGCCATTTCTGGCAATATATTTTGGAAATTTTTTAAAGCATCAACTGTACCTTGAACAAAACCAAGAACCATGTCCAATTTTTTAGTAACCATAGTTAAATCTTGATTAAGCATCGAAACATACATCGTGCGACGAGCGGGATAATTTATCATGCACTTTGCCATGTCCATCGCATCTTTTAGCAATGCCATAACATCACCATTATAGCTTTGTACATCTTCCGGGACATTATCCAAACGAGCCACAACTTGGTTTACCCATATAAGTGCATCTGATTGAGCCTCTGTATAGGTTTGGCAAAATTCAGACCAATTATCTGGCGGCAATTGCAGAGTTGGTAACTGACTATCTAAAACTCTAGATACACAGCTATTTACTGCTGCGACATTGGCCTTATATACATCAGGTAAGATTGCTTGATTAGAGTCACTTGCCAGAGCAGAAAAAACGGGGTGGTTGTACATTTTCTGCATTTGAGGAGCATGTTTTTTTAAAGCGTCGGAAATGTTCATTTTTAATTCCTTTTCATGGTATTTAGCCACTACAAGAAGGCAATAATGACTAACAAGTTATTAACCACATTATTTTGAGAACAAAAAACCAATCATCTATAAATTGATAACCCATATAGTTCTTCATGTGTGATTAACTGCAAATCCATATGATTATAGTTGAGTAAAAAAAATAGACTTCCTTATCGTCAATTTACTAATAAATATTTCTTATTTACCTAAGAATTTATGATGAACAAATCAAATTATTAGAAATTTAGTTAGTAAATTATTTATAACAAAGTCTCTCTAGTCTTAGAAATTGATTTGAGTTTACCGAACACACGCGTACTTCGAGTGTCCAACTAAATTGTTCAATCACATCTCCGACTGCGCCCCAGGTACTTTTTCAAGGCCGAAAAAGTACCCCAAAAGGCCCAGGGGTTGAGTTCAGTGCCTGTTATCAGGGTCGGATTGATTCGCATCCTGCTCAGGCAATCCTGAAAAATCATCCGTGATTTTTCACCCTGAGCTCATCGATCAATTGAGTTTCGTTCTAAAAATGTGTCACCCCACTCAAATTAACCACCCACCGAAGAAAACCATTCCGGGAGAATGGTTAGGCTTTTCCGGGCAGGACGCCCGTAAAAGCTGGTTCTGGACAACGCGTGACTAAGCCAAAACAAAAAGATCTTCTGGTCACGCTTGCATCTCTGCAAGAGTGACTGGCGCACTGAGTACTGATGTCTCTGAACTCGGAGAACATGATTGTGCGTCATCTTTCGGAGCTAAGGCTAAGAAAGTAAAATAGTGATGCAGCAATTTGAGACGCTCCGGCGCCATCAATATGGTTACCATTTGCTTAGGATAGCTAAGCGGCATGCCCCGCGCCGCGATCAATACCCGTTCAGATTGAACAAAATTCAACCACGAAAGGTCAACAGCCCCTAGGTATGAAACGTTTCAGGCGCTAATCCATTAGCGCTTAATACATTCTCAATGGCTGCTCTCTTTTCGGCCAGTTGCACATCATTGGCATCGAGGAGAATACCGATATATGTGCCACTGTGTGCGACAACAACGCCAAGCCCGCCATGCTGCTCACAGATATCAACAAATAAACTCAGATATTTATTCGGCCTCAGCCGTTGATTTAAAATTGCGCTCATTGTGGTGACATGGCCGATCTCCTGACAGTCACGCTGTTTGACTGCATGTTGAAGACGTGCCAATAAATGCGCGTATTGCTCTCTCTCCGCGGAACCAGTCCCGGGGAGTGTTTTTTTATGGGCGACGGTATCAACGCTGCCCCCCTCATCATGCGCAATAATAAACAGCTCGGGCAACGCCCCCAAATCAGCAATAACATGTCCGATATTTTGATGAAACGCGACACAGTGAGGAAACATCACTGCATCGGTTGGCTCGATTTGGCACAACATCCGGGCGAGTTCTTCATTGCTGATACAAACCTGGTAATGGTCGATAATGGCCCGTGCAGCAGCCACAAGGTCTGCTGATGAGCTGGCTAAACCTTTACTCTCAGGAATATCCGACGCAATCTCAAGTACACCGTGCAATGGCAATTGATAGCAGCTCAACAGTGCGTGTGCCAAAGCCAGTGCCTTCGTCTTGTGTGGCGGACAAACCTGCAAGCCCGCCTCCTCTTCTCCGAGATAAAATTTTGCGCTCACGTAGCGCTGAACCGGAAGCGTTACCAGAAAATCTTGCCCGTTGGGTAACACACCTTGCAGTAACTCGCCAAATGTGCAGCAAGACTGACCAGAACCAAAATGACAGAGGCCGCTCGAATCCTGTGGTTCTGACAGGATATCAATCAACGGCTCAGAAGGAATTTCAAACATGAGCTACGCCTCACTCAACAAATTCAGTAATCAATTGTTCCAAACCATATATCGTCGGGTTCAGGTAAAAATTACACAGTGGAACCTTCACACCAAACTGAGTATCAATCTGACTCAATAACGAAACCGCCAGTAACGATTGACCACCGAGAAGAAAGAAATCATCCTCAATACCAAATGTTGTTTCCACATTTAATATCTGACGCCACAAATCGTGTAACGCTATTTGCGTATTGGTAACCGGTGCTTTGGCGACTGACTTCAGTCCAACAGATTGCAAACGACTCATATCTACTTTTCCGCTTGTCGTTTGAGGCAGTTGAGTCAGAAACACCACCTGATGAGGTAACATGTAAAAAGGTAACTTTTTACTGAGTTCAGCCTTAATTCGTCTCTCATCAATTTGTGTAAACGTCGAGGATGTGCTGGCCCCTACCTGATGCTCAAACCAGATACACGGATCAAAATAAACTGCTCGGTCATGCTCAATATCGACTGTTACCGGCTGTAATGTCTGTGGCAACTTGAAATGACCGGAATTGGTCAGTGTTTGCCCGGTCCACCGTTGCCAGTCTTCGATACTGCCTTCAATATACTGAGATTGCGTTGATATCGCAGCCTTTCGTCCGCCCATCGATTCATGAACACGTAACCAAGAATCGACTAATTTACCGTCGTCTCTGCGATATTCAGACCACTCATCTAATGAACTCTCTGGCTGAGCGACTTTGCCGATCGGCCGCACCGGAACCAAGATTGAATCGAGGTGATGGCTACTGGCCAGAGCCTGAAATGCGGTGACTAAAGACTGACTGAATCCTCGTCCTTGTTGCTCAGAAATAACCACACCGGCTAAAACCATCAGGCAATTAGGCTGGTGGTGTTGATCGGTAATGGCTTGCCGGATGCCCTGATCCCACCCTGTAGGAATATCTTCATCCTTGCCGGACCAGTAAATCGGCACGGTATTGGCTATCGCAATCAGACTACCGGCAGCATCTGTGACGGTGATCTGATAGTCCGGGAAAGACTGATAAATTTCAGGCCAATAGACTTTCAGCGTATGACTACCTGCAAAATATTCAGGCCATATATCAACATGAATCGCATCCATCACCGCCTTCTGTGCGGGCTGCTGGCTGACGGTAAACAGGTATAAATCCTGACCGCGATGATTGATCACATTGATGCTTTTTTGCAGCTCGACAAAGGCTGTCATTGTTTGGGTCGCTTCATTTTTAAAACACTTCACCGCAGCACCAGAAACAAAAGGCAGCTGCTCAAGGGCGTTTTCGACTCCTTCTAACTCAATCCGATTACCGCCGAGTTTAACCTGTCGATCTCCCCGACCCAAAAAGTAAATGGTGCCGGATTGGTCATATTTCCCCAGATCGCCCGTTTTGAATAAACGTACCGACTGACCTTGAATCTCGGTTACGATAAATGACGTACGAGTTTTATCTGCTTCGCCCAGATACCCCTGCGCTAAACCCGGTGATTGAACATAGATCTCACCCGGAATACCAATCGGAACAGGCTGCAAATACTTGTCCAAAACATAGATGCGGGCATTATCGATAGGTCGGCCAATGGGGACAATATCACCGACAAATGCTTCCCTTGCATCGAATTGTGTTGCATCGACAGTGACTTCCGACGGGCCATAGTGATTGCTGAGTCTTCCATCGTATAAGCGCAAGCACTTATCTCGAATCACGCGAGTCAATGGCGCGCCACCGGAAATGATTAATCGAACGCTTTTGGCAACGTTCAGATCGGCATGTGTCAGGTAATCAACATAAGTATCCAGCCACGTAGGAACCATCTGCAAAATGGTGATACGATTTTCATCAATAAAATTAGATACTTCAGCAACATTATTTTTAATCGCATGACCCGGGATATAAACGGATGCGCCACGGGAGAGCGGCCAGTAAATTTCTAAAACCGATGCATCGAATGCAAATGTCGTGAGATGCAATACACGATCAGAATCAACCAAGTCATAATGACGTTGAGTTGAACTGAGAAGATTCACTAATCCTTGGTGTTGAATTGGAATACCTTTTGGCCGGCCTGTTGTACCAGAGGTGAAAATAATATAGGCCAGATCTTCACCGGATATTTCACGATCAATAAACGCTGATGAATCCGACATTTCCGGAATGTCATTGATATCAAATAAACGACATGACAAATCACAAGTGCTGATTAACCCTGACTCAGATATCATATAGTTTGAACAGCTGATCTCAAAAATATCATAAAGTCGCTCAACGGGAGTATCACCACTGACAGGTATATACGGACAGGCAATTTTATGACAAGCGAGCATTGCGATAATCGGTTGCACACCATGATTTAAGAAAACAACGACCGATTCACCGGCATTAACACCGGAATCAACCATATGGTTTGCTAAATTATTCGCATGATCGCGAAGTTGTGAATAAGTATAACGTTGCTCTCCATCGACAACTGCAAGCTGTTGCGGATGATGATGCGCATGATGATTGACACCAGAGACCAAATCATGAGTGTTATCAATCATATTATCTGTTTGATTAAAATCGGATAATATATGAGACTGATTTGCTTCACTCAACAGAGAAATATGTTGAATCGGAATATCGATATTGGCGATCGCTTGTTCAGTGATATGATGGAGGCTATTCATCATTTCTGTAATCGTCTCTTCCCTGAACAGATTGGTATTATAGATACAGTAGAAAGTAATCTCTTCAGCAAACCGGTCCACAACAAAGGTGAGATCGAATCTGGCTGAATGCGCTTCCGTCGCCTCTAGTCTTGAATCGAAAGATGCTTTGAGCCCGTCAAAATGGAATTTATCTAATTCTTCATTTTTATCATTCTGAACACCATACATGATTGAAAATAGTTTTGTTCTGGAAAGATCCTTTGGCAGATCTAATTCTTCAATCAATTGATTACAAGGATAATAATGGTGTTCAAACGCATCGAGCGATGTTTGCTTCACATCTCTCAACAATGACGAAAATGCAACATTATCCCGGACAAACGATCTCATCGGCAATGGTGTTGCAAACAGCCCGATTGAAGATTTCAGGCTATCACTGTCTCGGCCGGCTATCGGACTGCCGATGACAATGTCATCCTGACCAGTCACTTTATATAAATATGTATTTAAAACTGACAACATGAACATAAATAAAGTGACATTATTTTCTTGTAGGGTGAAGTCAATTTTCTTCGTGAATGCTTCCGAGAAATTCAAATCAACTGTTGCACCATCATAAGTTTGAATCGGTGGCCGGGGGAAATCGGTCGGTAATTCAAGTGGCGGTGGTAACTCAGCAAATTGGTTCAGCCAGTATTGACGATGATGTTCAATCCGCCCTTCTTTATTTAATCCGTTCATCCAGATCGCATAATCACTATATTGCAACGCAATTTCTGGCAAAGGGAGATGTGTATGATTGACAACATTGTTGTAAATCATCGATATTTCTTTCAAGCAATTGATAGTTGATGTCTCATCCCAAATAATATGATGCACAACAAAAACAACCTGATATATGTCTCCGGGATAAGCAACGATTTTCAACCTGAACAGGGGGCCATTATCAAGATCAAATGGGATATTCCCGTAATAGGCAGCAATATCATTGGCAGTGTCAACAAGATGGTTTGGTTCAATATCGGTACGATCAATAAAGACCGTTTCTATATCTAATTCCGCTGGTTCAGCGATAATTTGATAAGGAACACCGTCACAATATTCAAACCGGGAACTCAATACATGATGCCGTGATATAAACATATTCCATGCATGAATCATGGCATCTCGATTTAATTCTCCGTCTAAGAAAAGATTGGAAATACTGACATTATATAATGAGCTATCCGGTGCTGACTTAAATGCAAACCATTCAGGGACTTGACACGGAGCGACCTCAAACCGGCTTTGATAACCGAGTGGCTTGAGCGCATCGGTGATGTGTTCAACGTTTTGATGCTGCGCTGAAACAGAATCAATGTACGCGGAGAGTTGTTTGATCGTTGGGTTTTCAAATAATACTTTGATTGCTAACTCTAAGCCTGTTGCTTGCTGGGTTTTAATCATCGTCTCAGCCGCCAGCAGCGAGTGTCCGCCAATCGCAAAAAAGTTATCGTTGATACTGATAGCACTCAATTGAAAAACATGACACCAAATGGCAGCGATGCGCTGTTCCGTTACAGTTTGCGGGCTGACAAAATTAGCGCCATCGGATATATGTTGTGACTCAACTGACGGCAGTTTTTTCCGATCAACTTTACCGTTGTCGGATAATTCAAAATACGGCACATGGATAAAGTAAGAAGGCACCATATAATCACTGAGCTTTTCATGGCAGTAATTAAGCAGCAAGGCCGTCTCTATCGGTTCTTTATTATCAGTAACATAATAGGCAACCAGTGCTTCATGCCCTGTACTCTTGTTTAAACAAACCACTGATTCTCTGACCTTGTCGAAACTGTTAATCACCGTTTCGACTTCTCCGGCTTCAACCCGCAGCCCGCGAACTTTCAGCTGAAAATCCGATCTTCCGACAAATTCTATTGCATAATCATCCAGATATCTGGCGATGTCACCGGTTCGATATATCCGGCTTCCCGGGCAATCAGGGAATGGATTCGGAACATATTGCCGGGCCGTTTTTTTCGGATCGCCGAGATATCCGCGACCGACGCCAATACCACCGATATAAATCTCACCGGTTAAACCTTTCGGCAGCGGGTTATAGAATTTATCCAATATGAACGTTTTCATATTCGGTAAACTTTGATGAATGGGCATGTACGGCAAATGGAAATGGCGGTCATCTACTATTTTATAATGGATGCTGTCATCAGAAATTTCTGTTGCGCCATACGCATTGATCAATAAGCAATTGAATGGTAAAGCGTACCATCGTTTGACCAGATCCGTCGGTAATGCTTCAGCATTACAGATAAATTGTTTCAGGCAAGAGATGTCAAATTGGTTCGGAGTGCTTTCGAGAACATCTAGTAAAAGTTTTAAATGGGATGGCACTGACTGAATTAAAGAGATATTGAATTTCTGAATATCAGCCAGTAACAGATTTGGTTCCCATGCATTGTTTCCTTGCAAAATCACTGATTTTGCACCGCACAATAACGGACTTAATAACTGCCAAATCGATACATCGAATGTTTGTACCGCAATCTGCCCCAGTACCGTAGTTTCATCCATATCCAGATCGAAGCATTTGGCGTACAGATGGTTAATCATCCCTTCATGTTCAATCATTACCCCTTTGGGCTGTCCTGTTGAACCAGACGTGTAAATCGTATAGGCCAGATCACCAAGCCGCGGGAACCAAGTATCATCAAATCCGGATATATCGATATGGTACGTTCTGCCAATCGGTATCAGTTCACAGTGATGATCGATATTGTTCAGTATTGAACCGTTGTCGTCATCGACAAATACGATCTCAGCATGAATTTGCTCCAAAATGAACGCGGTTTTTTCTGCATGTCCATCAGGATTTAAAGGAACAAATGAACAGCCCGCCATTTGACATCCCAAAATAGCGGCAAGGTAATCGATGCTTCTTTCCATCAATAAGCCGATTTGACTCTCACGCTGACATCCTTTCTCATGCAACATAATTGCAATTTGTTTTGCTCTGTCAGCAAGTTGTAAATAGGTGATGCTTGACTGATTACAGATAGCAGCAATATGCTTCGGCGTTTTTTGACATTGCGATAAAAAGCATTCGATGAAGGTTTTGTCATTATCGTATTTAATTGATGACGAATTTGGATCATCGATTAAGATCCGGTACTCATTTTCAGTCACCAACGGCAGAGATTCAATCGGCGCCTCGGTGTCCTCTAACAGTAAATCGAGCAGATTGACAAAGTGCCGGCTGAATTGGGCAATTCTAGCCTCACTGAATAGATCACTATCATATTCAAATGCAGCAAGTAGATCGTGGTCACGCTCATAGACCGCAAGCAAAATGTCAAATCTGGACATTTTGTTATCGAATATATAATCCGTAAATGTCAGGTCTCCGACTTTAAGCTCAGAATGATGCTCATTTTGCAGCGTAAACATTGTTTGAAAAAGCGGATGTCGTACGGGATCTCTTTCAACGTTGAGTTCCCGAATCAGTTCATCCACACCGACACACAGATGATCCATACTATTACGGGTATGCAAGGCCGATTGCTTTACTAACTCAGCAAATGACGTTTCATCCGAAATTGTTGACTTGCATATCCAAGTATTGACAAAAAGACCAATCATTTTTTCAAATTCAGGATCATTCCTGCGCTGGACTGGCAGGCCGATAATAACTTCTTGTGATTGTGAATATCGATGTAAAAAACTCTGATACGCTGATAACAAAGCGACAAACATGGATGTATTGTTGTTTTTAATGAAAAACTTCAATTTGGCTTCTGTCGTTTTCGGGATCGTAAACGTGTGTAACTGACCATTAAATTGTTGCTGCCCCGGGCGTACTTTGTCATTGGGTAACTGTAACGTCGGAATCGTTCCGGACAGATGATTCTTCCAAAACTGAAGCGCTTCCCCATGATGTTGCTCATACTCGAACTTCTCCATCGCAACATAATCCCCGAAACGCTTATGAATCGGCTCTAAATTAACCGGTTGATTCGATTCAAACGAACGATAAAACTCAACCAGTTCTTTTCTCATCAATGCAATCGACCACGCATCTGTCACAATATGATGTACCGTTAAGATAAGAATATGTTCTGTCTTTGATTTTCGAATGAGATGGGCTCGAATTAATGGCCCGGATTCTAAGCTGATGGGTTGTTGGCTATGCCATCTCAGCGCTTGTTCAATTTGAATAGATGCCTCAGCAGCATTCAAATCCGAGTAATCTGATTGTGTTAATTGAAAATCGATTACTGCATCAACAATTCTGGTCGGTTTCACATCGGTGGCAGAAAATTTTGAGCGCAAAAGCTCATGTCTGTCAATAACTGCCTGTAAACTTTGTGCTAACCATGACTCATTTAAATCGCCAGTGATACAGAGATAATCAACCGCATTATAGGCTGGTGATAATGGATCATATCGATGGATGTACCATAAATTTAACTGGGCTGCACTCAACGCATGATCGTCGCGAACATCCGAATTTTCTGCAGATAAATTGACAGAATATTCAGGATGTTGCCGAAGTTTAATCTCTAACTGCCGGGCAAAATCGCGGATAGTCGGAAAGTTCAAAATATCTGAAACTTTGATACCGTAGCCAAATGCCTTGGTCAGCCTTGAAGCTATTTGAATGGCTTTGAGTGAGTTACCACCGACATAGAAAAAATCATCGGTGACACCAAAATCGGCCAGTGGCATGAATTGAGACCATATATGATGAATTTCTTCTTCCAATTGATTCTCAGGCAACACTTTCTCTGACGAGTGAGCAGGCAGCGCCAGTTGTGATAACTGCTGCTTATCAACTTTCATTGATGCTGTTAAGGGTAATTCTGGCAGACAAATGAATCGCGCAGGCATCATATAGGATGGTAAATGTTGCGCAATGACTTGTTTCGCCCGGCTCACGATCGCATCATCCAGCGAACCAATATACGCAACTAACTGAACTTCGTGATGATTGGAAACATGAGGTACAACAGCAACAGTATCGATCGCTGGCACCATCAATAACACATTTTCAATTTCACTGGTTTCAACCCGATAGCCTCTGATTTTTAGCTGGTTATCTTGACGATGGCGATGGTATAGCTGCCCGTCTTGTGAATAAATACAGATATCACCAGTTTTGTAGACTCGCTGTGACTGAGGTCGACCCAACGGGATATTGATAAAAGACTGCCGTGTTAACTGATCATCATTAAAATAACCATCGGCGATATAATCGCCGCCGATATAAAGCTCACCTTCAACATCATGCGGAACGGGTAACAGGTTCTGATCCAATACATATAATTCAGTATTTGCAATCGGTAACCCGATAGGAATATCTTTTTCAGCGTAATCCTCTGGCTTCCCGACTTTGTGATAGCAAACTGCAATCGTTGATTCACTCGGGCCGTAGATATTGAATAGTTCAATATCATTCAAACCGCATTTTTCCCATTTTTCGATCACATGATAGAAGAGTTTTTCACCACTGACGTTAATCAAACGACATGTCGCTAAATCATGGTGACAATCAGAATCGATGACAAAATCAAGTAAGCTGGAGAAATAGCCGGTGGGCAATGTCAGATAACTGATTTTCTCACGGGCCACTAATGAAAGGAGTGATTGATAGGCGTCATGAATTTCAGGAGAAATAACCAAACTTGCGCCAAATTTTAACGGAACAAGGACTTCTTCCAGAATGGTATCCGGGCCGATACTGGCAAATTGCAAACCAATATCATGACTCGAAATACGATAATGATTGCCGACTGAATTCACATAGTTCATCAACCCTTGATGATTAATTTGAATGCCTTTGGGTTTACCGGTTGTGCCTGATGTATAGATAATGGCTGCGCCATCGTTTGGTCGATGATGATAAGTTTGAAAACTGCCTGTATCTACGCTGTCAACGTGCTCTGAAGCATAAATAACATCATAACCATTTGATTCCAGCTCTTGCGAAGATGAATGTCGGTCTGCAATGATGAAAGTTGTGCTTGAATCGAGAATATCCGTTATTTTTTTATAAGGGAGATTGGTATTTAAAGGAAGGTACACAGCCCCGATTTTAAAACAGGCAAGCATACATAAGATATGCTCAAGCCGATCTGCAACCAGCACTGATACAACCGTTTCTGGCTGAATATCTGACTGCTGAAAAACCGTCGCTCTTTTTAAGATCTCTTGCTGCAAATCAGCATATGATAAGCGTTGCCGCTCTGTAATCAGTGAGATTTTATCGGGCGAAGCAGCAGCATGGGCATCAATCGCATTCGTGATGACTGAAATATCATCATCACGACGTTCACCACTGATGATCGAAGCATCTGACAAATGGCTTTGATAGTAACGCTCATTTAATTGAATGAGGCTCTCGGTGCTTCCTTCAAGCAATGCATCCAGATAATAATTGAAATATGATGTAAAACTTTTAATCAAGGCACTACTTAATTTTCTTTCTTTATAATTAATTCTTAAGTCAACCCCGGAATCTGATAATTCATATTCAAGATAGAGATCATGATCACTCACATTTAATTCTGGGGTAATATTGTGTACTTCACAGTCGTCCAGCATCAGTTTAACTTGACTGATTGCAACTTCGTTGATGCCGACATTGATCACTTTACCGTCAGTTATGTTACCGGCATTTCTTAGATCAGTTAGAATCTGAGTATATGTGTATAGCTGATGTTTTTTGGATTTGATTCTTTGTTGCGTATTTTTCTTAACCAATGTACCCAGATCATCATTTCCTGCTAAATCAACCCAAAAAGGAATATTGTTCACAAAACAACCCGGTAATTTAGCATACTGAGGACGACGAACCTGTACCGGATGCAATATGGCAAATTGATTCGCATTAGAAAATCTCGACAATGTTGCCGAGTATGCTGTCAGCATCACAATGAATGGTGATGTTCTATTGCTGATACAATAATTTTTGATTTGTTGAACATAGTCTCCACCAAGCTGGAAGAAATGGTATCGACTAAATTTTTCATCTTGCTCTTTATACTTTCTGAATGGCAGTTCAAGAGCCTGTTCCTTATCTTGGAGTAAATGACACCAGTAGTTGCTATCAGTCTCATTCTTTTCATGAGTAAATAAATCCTTTTCGATCTCCAAGACCTGAGTCAGATCGATTGAATCATTTGTTTCATTGAATGGAACCGTATCATTGACGATACGGTTATATTCATTATTTAAAAAATCAATCAGAATTTTTCCGGATAATCCATCAGAAACAATGTGATGGAAGTTAACAACAAATAAAGCTCTCTCCTCTGATATAGTGAGAAATCCGGCTTTAAACAGGGGTAATTTTTCTAAATTAAAATGACAATAGATGATATCTGAAAGTTCACTGATATTTTCAAGTTGTTCATTGAAAACAATATCCTTTTCAATGAATTCTACTGACACATGATCGACTAAATAACGATACGGAATGCCATCTGTCTCTAAGAAATAAGATCGCGTTGTTTCATAACGGTTGATAAATAAAGAGAATGCTTCTTTTAATGCATCCTTATTAAACTTACCAACAATATCAAATACAAAATATGTATTATAGCTAGTGTTGTTATCACCTAACTTACAATCAATCCAAATATTTTCTTGCGACCGCGTCAATGTGAACATTCTTTACCCCGTAAATTTAATTTAGTTGAAATATGATTGTAATTTTCCGCGCCGACGAATATCTAATGTGGCACAGTGGAAAGAACCACCAAGTGCGTTGAAGTTTTTAAATGGTGTTGTAATCACATCAATGCCATGCTGCATTAAAGTATCTTGAATACTTTTCTCATCTTGCTCGACAATTGCGATGTTCTCATCAATCATAAAAATATTCATACTGATCCATTTACTCGAAAAATGGAGTGGATAAGAATCAGGGAAACATGGCGTGGGTGCGGTAATAATATCCCAATCTTTAAACTGTTTCGGTAAAGTACGGATTTTGTCCGGATGAACTAATAATTTGCCGGGCGCAAGCGGCATAAATGTCGTATCAATATGCATAGCATGTTGATCGTCAAACTCTAATTGATGAAGACGGTACTCATCCCCCAAATGCCGCTCTAGCCAATCAAATCCGCTCTGATTCGTGACATGGCTTAACTGACCGAAAATATCTTTGCCACACCGAACAAAATCAGCAGCATCAAAAGTCGGTTCAAACTCAGTAAGACAAGATTTAAAACGCTCACCTTTTTTACCCGGTACAAAATTCTCTTGGTAAAGTTCATCGGTTAGCTGTGGTTTAGGGGCGCTTGACCATTTACATCCAGAGGCAAAATATTCTTTCAACAGCGGGCGATAAGCGTTCACTTCATGATACCGGGAGCGCCATGACATAGGGCATTCAATAATTTCATTACCCACCACAAGCAATAAATCACGCGGCATCGCGGCATAAAGGCTATTATCTTCTTTCCAGTCCGGTGTTGCGTAAGGTTTTGCAAAACCATAGTTAGTCGGGCGGCGAACAACAATACCTCGTGATTCCAATAACTGAGCAAACATATCTAATTCATGATTAGCATTACGAATTAATTCATGATTAAACGGCTTACCTGCATTTTTTTTAAAAAAGTCATGCTGTTTCTCTGGTAATACCGGTCCCATATATGAATGCCATGTCGGCACCATTGATTCATCTGCAATACCAACAATAACTTCTTCTAATTTATCCCATTCATTAAAGCAATTTACCATGCTATTATTTTCATTCGTTTTTTCCACGATCTATTCCTCGCTAAGATCCAATACTATTGATTGATTTTTTGAATTAACAGGTCTTTATGAGCGTCTAATTTCTTTTTGTCGCACCATATTTCACGACCCTCTTTGCTGAGTTCATCCAGAGGATCACAATGAAAGAAAATTTTATCCGGATCGAGGTTTGGAGATTTCCATAAAGATATACCGGATAATTCGTCATAGTATTCATAAGAACAGATTTGACGCTTCCCGCCTCCCATCAACAGATCACAAACTATCGTTGGGGTATTAAAACCAGCCGTACTTCCACGAATGGATTTCTCGATATAAACTGCTGTTTTTAATGATGTTCTCAAATGTTCTGAATACGGAACCATGTCATGGAGATAAATATAATAAGGCTGAACCCCCATATATGAGAGATACTTAATAAGCGTCTTCATTATTTCCGGGGTATCATTCACCCCCGCTAATAGAACAGACTGATTACGAACAATAATTCCTTTCTTGAAAAGAAGTGATAACGCCTCTCTAGTCCACTCTGTAATTTCTTTGGGATGGTTAAAATGAGTATGAAGAAATACCTGTTTGTCCTTTTCCCGTCCATATTCAACGACATTAGAAATCGCATTCGTCCAATCATGATCACCCAATACTTTCATGGGTAAAACAGCTAACCCCTTCGTTGCAAATCTGACTCTGCGTATATTGGGGATATCTAATAATGATTTACCGATTAACTCGATATGCTTAGCTGATATCTGATAAAGATCCCCTCCCGAAATGACCACATCTTCTATGTCTTCATTGTCTCTCAGGTAATGAAATGCTTCGGTCCAGTTTTTGGGTTTTGGACCATACATATCCTTTTCTTTGGTTTTTGTTGAGCCACCGACAAGCCGACTCCGCGTACAGTACATACAATAAACCGGACAGACCGTAATCGGCAGGAACAACACTTTGTCAGGATAACGGTGAACGATAAGAGAACCTTTACCATTCTGTTTCTCTGCCAAACTGTCATCATCACTCCACGGATGAGGCGCTCTCATTTCACTTTCCAGCGGAAGGTACTGTTTTCGCAGTGGATCATGATATGGCTCTGACCAATCGATTTGTGAGAAAAGATAAGGCGTAATCCGAATATTCATTGCACTTTTTTCAAGCCCGCTCCTGATATCAGCCAAAAATATCGGGTCAACAATATCCGACAATAAACTTACAATTCTATCTAACGAATGAATTGAGTTTTTTAATTGCCATTTATAGTCAAAAAACGCTTCTCGCCCTATATTTTCCCAAGCAGGAATAGCATTCCAAAAGCAATCATTTCTAAAATTATATTGCATAAGTCCCACTTTATTTTCAGAGTTTATTTTTCACAAAAAACTTACCAACCATATTCAATATGGTCGGCAGCATTTATTTATGTGTAAATTTGACAAAGAATCACATTATTTTATTCAAATATTAATAATTCTATAATTATCGTCAACGAACGACTAAAAATTACGCCATTTCAAAATAAAATTTGACTCAATAAAATTGACTACTTACTTTAAGCTATTCCACATCCAATACCTATTCAACCGAGAATAATAATTTTTTGGTCTTGTATGATCTTGATCTCATTAAAAAGCCATATAAACTATAAAATCAACATAAAACAGAATATTTAACCAATAAAAAATCATTAAATCAGTTTTATGAACTACTTAATAACATTAATATCGATTAAAATTTCACTTGAATTGTCTTCTTTGTTCTGTATAGTTTTCAACAAAATTTGGCAAAAACTACTGTAAAAGCATTTAATTACACATGCCACATAGGGCTAACGTGAATAGTTATTACGTATTGTCATGAATTTATTGAGCATTACAATCTGAAGATACATTATTTATATATATATTTCAGACAAAGTATAAACTAGCGTTATGGGTATGTAGTTAAAAAATTAATAATTTGTAATCAAATGTAAATAAATGAATTAATTATTGGTGAGAACTTATTGCAGAGAAAATATGATTAAACCTATCACAGTGAAATAAGCTTCTCTTACTATCAATTTCTAACAGACAAATTTATATGGATCGTAAACCATGGAAGTTTCTACCCAATTAGAGATTTTTGAAAAGTCCTCAATCGCGTTTAGCATGCCAAAATTAGTACATGTCAGAGAAAATTTATATGCTTGTGTTTTTTCTGTCATGAAAATACTTCCGGCAAGATATATCATTGAACAAGGTATTAAACGTGGAGAAATAAAAAGTAATACAACCATTGTTGCAACCTCTTCTGGGACATTCGCCTTAGGTGTTGCAATGGTTTGTCGCGAGCTTGGCTTAAAGTTCGTTATTTTCGGTGATCCTGCGATTGATGAACACCTGTACCGAAAGCTGAAATTACTCGGTGGAGAAATCGTTATCGTGACGAATCCGTCGATACCGGGTTCCTATCAACATTTAAGATTAAAAGCCCTGCATCAGTACCTTCAAGATAACCCGAATTCGTTCTGGATGCGGCAGTATGATAACCCTGACAATAGTAAGTCATATGAAGCGTTGGGGCGTTTAATCGTAGAAAAACTGGGAAAAAACTTAGTTCTTGTCGGTTCCGTCGGCTCAGGTGGCTCCACTGGTGGCACAATTCGTGGTATGAGAACCTACCATCCCGGAATACCTTTAATTGGAGTGGACACGTTTAATAGTGTTCTCTTCGGACAACCCAATGGCATCAGACAATTACGCGGCTTAGGCAATACCCTCTTACCCAAGAATGTATCCCATTCACTGTATGACGAAATCCATTGGGTTTGTGCCTCAGATGCGTATCACAATACGCTCGAGTTATTAGAAAAGGCGTGTTTATTCTGTGGTCCAACAAGTGGTGCAGCTTATCAAGTCGCAGCCTATAAAGCTAAATCCGATCCAGCGAACCAATATGTTTTTATCGCTCCTGATGAAGGGTATCGCTATCAAGATACGGTCTACAACGAAGCATGGAGAAGTCAGCAGGATTTCTATCGCCCGACCACAACCTTAAAACCGCAACAAGTTGATCACCCTCGTGATGCCGTTGGTACATGGTGTGCGTTTCACTGGGGACGCAGAACTTATGAAGAAGTTTTGGAGCTCAGTTATCATGAATAATGAATATATTATATTTATTGAGAGCAACACATCAGGCTCTGGCGAACAATTTGTAGACTTAGCGATAAAAGAAGGGCTTGTGCCTGTTTTCCTGACAAGTACGCCTGAAAAATATCCTTTTCTGACCAAATTATTTATACATCCCGTTATTTGTGACACGAAAGATGATGATAATTTGTTCAAGCTGATCTCTCAGTATTCAAATGTAGTGGGGATATTTTCTTCTTCTGAATACTATATTGAGATCGCAGCTAAGCTTGCGAAGGCGTTTGGTCTGCCCGCAAACACACCAACGGCTGTGAGCCATGCAAGAAATAAAGCTCAGCTTTGTCATATCTTGAATACGGCTGATCTGGCCATTCCACATACGGTTGAAATTTGTGATTTTCAAGCTTTCGATCGTCATTCGGGGCATTTTAAGTTTCCGGTTGTTGCCAAGCCGACATCAGGTTCCGGCAGTTCACTCGTCAAACTCTGTAATGACTCAACGGAACTTCAGACACACGTTGAAAAGATTTTCGCGCAACAGGTCAGTCACCCTCTATCGACAACCAAGCAGAGTGTGTTAGTACAGGAATATGTTGCAGGCGAGGAATTTTCTGTAGAAACATTTTCTCACAATGGTACCACTCACGTTATTGGGATCACCCAAAAACATCTTGCATCTCCGCCCTACTTTATTGAATCTGGTCACGAGTTCCCCGCTGAGATTGATCCTCAGCTTAGTGCCAAAATCGAAGCACTGGTTATCAATGCTCTCAACGCAATAGATTATCACTTTGGTCCAGCTCACACTGAAATCCGGGTACGGCATAACACCCCCTACCTCATTGAAATTAATCCCAGATTGGCCGGGGGAATGATCCCGGAACTGATTAAACAGGCGACAGGGTTAGATCTGGTGTTACAAACTCTGCGCTTATATACAGGCAAGCCGACTCAACTACAGAGTCAGCATCATTTGCACGCTTGTATTCGGTTTATCATTGCCAACCAAAATGGTTACTTCACAGACTTGAGGAAGCCAGCCGACAGTGCCATACGCATCACAAAACCGTTGGGTTCATATATCTCTTTAGCCCATGATTTCAGTGACCGTTTAGGTTTTGTTATTACCACTTCGACTCAGAATCAAACCGCGATCAATCAGGCTGAAAATGAGATAGACAATGCTGACATTGTCTTTAGTCATGACTCAGTAACAACGGATTCAACACTGAAAAACACCGGTCGGTTAGCCGCTGCACTGGATGAAGAACTACACCATCTGATTGCCCAACGCTACCCCCAACATGATTTATCTGAAGAGTACCTGCATTTGTCATGGATTGATTCAGCCCATGTCATGATGTTATTTAATCAGGGTTTTTTATCCGATGAAGCAACCCGGAAAATATTGGCTGAAATATCTGATTTACAGAAACATGATTTCGCGCAGCTGAAATCGTTCGTTTCTGCACGTGGTACATATCTGATCTACGAAAATTACTTAATTGAGAAATTAGGGATTGATATTGCCGGCAAAATCCATACCGGTCGCTCCCGTAATGATATTAATGCAACATTGTTTAAATTGACTGCACGTCAGTTAACGATAGAAATCTTTGAATCACTCTGGTTACTTCGTGCCACTTTGCTGCGTCAAGCGCAAGAAAACTTATCCACTGTTTTCCCGATTTACAGCCAGTATCAAACCGCATTACCAAGCAATTTAGCCTTCTATTACTTAGGACTTGATCAGGTTCTATCCCGCGACATGGCTGAATTGAAACATCACTTTGTGGATTTGTTAACGTGTCCGATGGGAAGTGGTGCCAGTGCAGGAACAACACTCCCGATTAATCCGACCGAAGTCGCTCATGCGTTAGGATTTCAATCTGTTGCCCAAAATGCATTGGATGCCATCGCGAATCGCGATATTGCTCTGCGAATCCAAAATACCCTGAGCACGATTGCCGTTACCATCAGCCGTCTTGCCACTGACTTCCATATTTGGGCAACAAATGAATTCTCTTTCATTGAGTTGCCAGATTCATTATGTGGCAGTTCTTCAATGATGCCCCAAAAAAAGAATCCATATTTGTTGGAAAAGGTAAAAGGATATTGTGCATCGATCATATCGAATCAAGCAAAAATGTTTAACACCATGCAGAAAACCCCTTTTTCTAACTCGGTAGAAGTTGGTACGGAAGCGATCATTCCTTTCCACGAAAGTATATTTCAATGTAAAAAATCACTTAGAGTCATGCAAAAACATATCGATTCTTTAACAGTAAATACGACGAATACAACGTCATCTGCTATTAAGCATGTAACTTGCGCCACATATATATGTGAACATCTGGTCAAGGAATATCACATTCCATTCCGGGAAGCTCACTTTAAAATCGGAGATAAAATCAGAGCATCACTAGAAAATAAAATGTCGGGGAATGACTCGGTATGGGAACTGGCACCAACCATTGAGGAGCAAAAACATACCCCGTTAACCTGGTCTGATCATTTGGAATATGGTAGTGGCCCCGGTTTTAAAAGTTGCAGAACTCAGTTGGCTCATGCGAATGATGCGCTTCGTATGGATTCTTTTTGGATGCATCGGATGAAGATTGATATAGACCGTCGAACAATCCCATTTAATGAGCAACTTGCCTCTTTTAAATGCTAAAGGTTTAGCCGGAAAGTTATGATACAAACGAATTCAATATGGGTGAAAAAGTGAACCTGATAAAATCTAAAAAATTTATTTTCTACATATTACTTTTAATATCAGGACTAATTTTAGCGTCCTTATATTATATCCTCAGCCAAACAGAGAGTCAGCGAACGGGAACTGTCAAATTAAACGGATTAGATGGGCCGGTTTTCGTCTTTCGTGACAACTATGGTATACCACATATCGATGCTTTGACTTCAGATGCCGATGCATTTTATGCATTAGGTTATTTACATGCACAAGATAGATTCTGGCAAATGGAGCTGCAACGTTTAACGGTTAAAGGACAACTCAGTGAAGTGTTCGGTGCCGATACCGTAGAAACTGATAAATTTATGCGCACTTGGGGATTTTATCGCTCAGCGGAACAGTCATGGCCGAAGTTCACCCCAAAACAGAAAGCACTCATTGTGAGTTATACACAAGGCGTCAATGCATTTATAGCGCAACAGAAGCTGCCAATAGAATTTAAAATCTTTGGTTTTAAGCCACAGAGATGGTCCGAAACAGACAGTATCGCATGGCAGAAAATGTTGGCCTACAATCTACAGTCCACTTGGAGTGAGAAGTTGAAAAATCAGGAGATCATGAATGATTTAGGTGAAGCGATGATCCCGGTTTTACATCCGAAGTATCCTGATTCAGGTCCGACAATTATGTCAGAGTCAGATCTCAGACAGATCACATTCAGCAATAAAGATTCTGTTGATAACTCTCAAATCATTTCTCAAAACTCAGCGGATGCCGACAGTATTTTTGCATCTTCAGCTGCAGTGAAAAAAGTAACGAACTTATTTCCGAATCATACAAAGGGCTCGAATAATTGGGTTTTATCCGGTTCAAAAACATCCACAGGCAAACCTATATTAGCCAATGATCTACATCTGGGTTTATCTTCGCCATCCTTATTCTACCTTGCCGAGATCAAAGGGCCGACCCTACACGTCACAGGTGCAACGATACCCGGAGTCCCCGGAGTAATCGAAGGCCATAATGATCACATCGCATGGGGCTCAACGAATGTCAATCCTAATGATTTAGAGTTAATTGTTGAAGATGGCAATAATAAAATTTTCTCACGAGATGAAGTCATCAAAGTAAAAGGTGAAGAAGACGTTAAATATCAGGTGCTCAGCACTAAGAATGGTCCAATTATTAATGACTATATTGATTTGCCATCAAATCAAGATAACAAATATATTTCCATTCAGTGGTCAGCATTAATGGACACGGATGTCACGGTGGGCAGCTTCATTGAAATGAATTATGCCCGCAACTGGCAAGACTTTCTGAAAGCGCTCAGTACATATGTGACACCAGCGCAAAACTTTGTTTATGCAGATACAGAGGGTAATATCGGTTATAAACTGGCCGGAAAGGTTCCGCTACGTGCCCAAACTGCCTATGGGCTTGTTTCAAGTCAGTCTTGGCAAGGCTGGCAAGGTTATATTCCTTTCGATCAATTACCACAAAGCTATAATCCGAAAACCGGCTTTATTGCTTCTGCTAATAATAAAGCGGCACCAGACAGTTACCCATATCAAATAGATTTAAGATGGATGGCTGCCCCATATCGGGTAGAAAGAATCATCGAGTTAATTTCATCTAAATCAAAATTATCAATGAAAGATAATATTGATATTCAGAATGATGTTAAAAATGAAATCTGGCACCAGCTCCGCCCTATCCTTCTGACGACAAAACCATTAAATAAAGAGAGTAAGGAAGGACTTGAATATCTCAAGAGCTGGGACGGACATATGACTGAAAACAGTATTGCTGCCAGTATATTTGCATACTGGGACAGAGAGATAAACCGCCTTTATCCGAGCAAATATCAGTCCGATTCAGATGAGCCATTATTCATTTTCTCACAATTAAGCCACAACGGTCAGTATTGTCAAAAAGCCGGTTTTTCTGATTGTGATGCATTCTTGCAAAATAGCTTACAAGTCGCGATGCAAAAACTTATCGATGATCAAGGAAATACACCCGAAAACTGGCACTGGGGAGAGATTCACATTGCCAGCTTTAAGAACAGTGTCTTTGGTGATGTACCACTCCTTAAATATATTTTCAATCGCCAGGTGAGTACCGCTGGTGGTAATCAGACAATCAATGATGGCGGCTATGATCACTCATTTACTCAAGTGGAAGGTGCGAGTTATCGACATATCATTAATTTAAATGATCTGGATGATAGTCTGTTTATCCACCCTCTTGGCCAGTCTGAAAACCCGTTAGATGAAAACTACGACAACCTGTTAGAGCAATGGAAAGAAGGTAATTATATTACGATAAAGGCACAAAATGTTGCAGATACTTGTGATATATCCAACGAAAAACAGATAGAGAGTGGTTGCCTGATATTACAACCAGTTACTGTTAACACGTTAAATACCGATTAGTAAAAACAGAATTGTTAATGTTAAACATATCTTGCACTTTATCTGCCAAAACGAAGTGCAAGATAACGCGATTCCAGTTACACGGAGATAGTATGAATTATCAAGTCGTTTATCATCAATCGAAGCAATATTCGATCTGGCCGGAGAATAAAGTCATTCCCAAAGGGTGGGCATCGACTGGTTTTTCCGGAAGCGAAACACAATGTCTCGATACTATTTGCGATGCATATGGTAAAATTTTCCCCAAACGTATCAATGAGGATCACCAAAATTGACAACTGTGAATACTAAAAATATTCATGTATGGAACGCATGGGTGCCGATTCATGTCCGCTCCGATTTCTACGCCATGGATGAATTCAAGAAAAACCCTGACTCGCTCAAAGCGCTCGACAAACAACTGCTGGGGGATCTGCAAGGTAAAAAGATCCTTCATCTGCAGTGTCATTTTGGCCAAGATACCCTGTCATTAGCACATGCCGGAGCGCATGTAACCGGGGTAGATTATTCACCTGAGGCGATCAAAACTGCCACAGCACTGGCTGCTGAATTGAATATACCGGCAAAATTCGTCTGCCAAGATGTCTTAGAACTGCAACTGGATCAGAAGTTTGACATCATCTACACCTCTTATGGGGTGATCAACTGGTTGTCCGATCTGAATCAATGGGCGCAAGTGATCCGCCGGCACTTAAAAGATGGCGGTCGCTTGGTGATGGTTGAATTTCATCCGTTTCTCAATGTACTCGACGATGAATTCAATAGCATTGGGTATGATTACTGCAATCAAGGTGACGCTGTCACATTTTCAGACCAGAAATCATATGTCAATAGTCCTGATGATCATGGGTCGTATACCACTTATGAATATTTACATCCGCTGTCCGATGTAATTAACGCGCTCACAAATGCCGGGATTACTTTTGAAATGGCAGAGTACCCCTACAGTAATTACAACTGTTTTCCGAATCTGTATGAGGTCTCTGAAGGTTCTGGAACTTATCGCCATCGGTTCAGTATCCCGATGATGTTTTCAATCGTCGGACAGCTATAAACCATGCTGATGACGTGCGTGGCTCGATTTGGGTGACGATCTGTATCTGTGTACCTGTATCAGGATAACCTTGTGCCAGATGGTCACCCGACTTACATCAACCACGTCATGATTTACGCCATCATGACAGGCTTGGATTGCGACGCACAGTTAACTTCCGCGGAACCAACTCAATCCCGGGCTGATGACGTTTGGCTGTTGCATTTAAAGCGACGGCCAGCGCACTGTCGGCAATCAGTTCAAACTGCTGTGGTAAGGAGTTAATTTTCAGCGGTAAAAAGTCCAGTAGCCGGTTATCCCCGAAGGTTGCCAGGCGGATGTTGTCCATCAGCTGCGGGTGTTCCAGCAGGACATCCAAAATCCCTTCCAGCAAGGTATATGAGGTCGAGACAATGGCTTCCGGCACGGTGCCTTTATCCACCCATCCGGAGAAGACTCTCTTTCCTTCTTCACGGTTAAAGTGATTGCCGTACCCTTCTAAAATCTGAATTCCTCTGTTTTTCACCGCCGCTTCAAACCCCAACTGACGATCAGTAGAAATACTCAGCTCCGGCAACGCGCCAATCAAACCAATCGACTGAAGCTGATCATCGAGCACCGATTCGGTCAGCTCCAAGGCAGCACTATAATCTTCACTGACGACACAAGCGAAAAACTCATCATCTAACGGGCGGTCAATGGCAATGACCGGTGTCCCGGCTTGCTGCAGCCCGTAATAGAATTCACTGGCATTGGGAATTGAGCTGGCAACAAACAGTGCATCGATCCGGCGAGCAATCAGTGTATTGGCGACGGATATTTCAGTTTCAGGATTGTCATCTGAGCAGGCAATGAGGATTTGATATCCCGCTTGTCTGGAATTTTGTTCCAGTAATTTAGATAAACGTGCATAACTGGTGTTCTCCAAATCCGGGATAATTAAGCCGAATGACCGACTGTTCCCGGCACGCAGAGCAGAAGCAGTATGATCGGGACGGTAATTATGCGCATTTACCACATCCATAACTTTCAACTGGGTCTTTTCACTGATGCGATACTTTTGTGCTTTTCCATTGATCACATAACTTGCAGTGGTTTTAGACACGCCCGCTAATTTGGCAATTTCATCTAGTGTCATATCGCTACTCTTTTTAGTGTGCGTCGGATCATAGAAATAAAAATTAAGATCCTCAATAGGATTGAACTATATGCTGAATCGATTCACTATAAAAGCTGAAAGGATTCAGCAAAATTCAAAAATGATAGCGAAATCTAGTTTTTTGGACTATTTATTAGATGACTTCAATATTATGAGCCACGTGAAGTGATTTTTGCTGACTTTTTTTAAATAGAAACTGAACCGATTCAGCTATTTTACTAATAAAACGATTGTGCCGACACTCGGGATAAGATCCCCGACCAGAAACTCCACCAAAGAGCTATCGGATGTGTCCGCACTCAAAGCGCCAAATAAGGCAATGAAAGGGGCCAAACATGCTGCAACTCACTCCTAATGACATCCACTTAGGACAGTCTCAATCGAACAAACAAGATGCGATTCGCGCGATTGCTGCCCATCTGAGTGAAAAAGGACTTGTCGATACGGGTTACGTCGATGGAATGCTCAACCGGGAAGCACAAAATTCAACATTCCTCGGTAATGGTATTGCCATTCCCCACGGAACAACCGACACCCGCTCTTTAGTCAAAGAAACCGGTGTCGCGGTGCATCATTTTCCTCAGGGTGTTGACTGGGGCGATGGCAACACCGTTTATGTTGCCATCGGGATTGCCGCCAAATCTGATGAACATCTCGGCATTCTGAAACAACTGACCAAAGTGCTGTCAGCCGATGGTGTTGAGCAAAAATTGCAACAGGCAACGCAAGCGCAGGAAATCATCGCCCTGCTCAATGGTGACGTTCAGTTTGAAGCTGACTTTGATGACTCACTGATTCAACTGCAATTCCCGGCAACCGATATGACACCGCTGACAGCCGTAGCCAGTGGCCTGCTGAAAAACAAAGGGTGTGTCAGCAGCGATTTTGTTGCAGACGTGATCGCCAAAGAAGCAACGCCACTCGGTGGCGGGCTGTGGCTCACCAGTAGCAATCGTGGTGTTACCCGCACCGGTCTGGCATTCATTACTGCCAGCGATGCTTTTGACGTACAAGGACAGCCGGTTAAAGGACTGCTTGTGGTTGCAGCTTGCAATGGTGCACATCAGCCACTGATGCAAAAAATCACTGACATTGTGTTCCAGAAAAAACAAGACACCCTATTTACCAGTGACAAGCAGGCAGTTCTGGCGGCATTCGGTTTAGCCGAATCAACACCGGCAGGCGCAGATAACGACGCCAACACTGCGGTTTTCCAAGTGAAAAATGCTCATGGCCTGCACGCGCGTCCGGGAGCGATGCTGGTGGCGGAAGCGAAGAAATTTGAATCTGACATCAAAGTCGCCAACCTCGACGGTGATGGGAAAGCAGTCAATGCCAAGAGTTTGATGAAAGTCATCGCACTGGGCGTGAAATGCGGACACAGACTTGAATTTACCGCCAACGGCGCTGATGCCAGCCAGGCTATTGAAGCACTGGGTGCGGCAATTAATGCCGGTTTAGGCGAACAGTAAGGGAGCATTATGACGAACCGAGTAGTCACCATTACACTCAACCCGGCACTGGATCTGACGGGCAGCCTTGACACCTTGCAGGTTGGTTCTGTCAGTCTGGTAAATCAAGGCTCGCTTCATGCCGCAGGAAAAGGGGTCAACGTCGCTCAGGTACTCAGTGACCTGGGTGCTGAAGTAACAGTGACCGGTTTTCTGGGCAAAGACAATCAAGATATCTTTTGTCAGTTATTTGAAGCCATGGGTGCAACGGATGAATTCATCCGTGTTGACGGAGCAACCCGAATCAACGTCAAGCTGGTTGAAACTTCCGGTGAAGTCAGCGATATCAACTTCCCCGGTGTTGAAGTGTCATCACAAGCCATTGACGAATTTGAAAAAACGTTGTTCCGTCTGGCCGAAGACCACGAATATTTCGTTCTGGCGGGCAGTTTACCGCAAGGCGTTTCACCTCAGCTGTGTGCATCCTGGATCGAGAAACTGCACCAACTGGGTAAAAAAGTGTTGTTCGACAGCAGCCGTGACGCGCTTGCTGCCGGTCTGAATGCGCATCCTTGGCTGATTAAACCCAATGATGAAGAACTGTCTCATTTCGTCGGCAGACCGCTTGAGTCTGCGGCCGAATGCCAGCAAGCAGCGAGTGAACTCGCCGCAAAAGATATTGAGAATATCGTCGTCTCAATGGGTGCAAACGGGGTGATGTGGCTTAACAACAATCAATGGCTACATGCAAAACCACCGCGGATGAATGTCGTCAGTACCGTCGGCGCCGGGGATACACTGGTTGCCGGGCTGTGCTGGGGACACATGCAGTCCATGAAGAAGGAGGAACTACTTACCTTTGCAACGGCACTATCTGCACTAGCAGTGAGTCAGGTGGGTGTCGGTGTCGCCGATATCCAAGAGTTAAACACCCTACAACAGCAGATCCAATTACAACCGTATAGCCCTGAGGCTAGTAATTAAGGACAACAATAAGGTCGTAACTATGAAAATTGCCATTATTACCGCGTGCCCGAGCGGCGTCGCAAATAGTATTCTCGCTGCCGGTCTGTTAGAGCAAGCAGCAAAGTCTCTGAATTGGTCAGCAACGGTTGAATGTCACTCTTCCGTTGTCGATGGCTATACCCTCACCGATGCCGATATTGCTGAAGCTGAGCTGGTTGTCATTGCTGCCAATACACCTGTTGATACCACCCGTTTCGTTGGCAAAAAAGTTTACCAAAGCGATATTGCCGCATGTACAGCGGATCCGACCGCTTATCTGAAAACAGCCGCGGAGCAGGCACAAGTCCTTGATAAAGCGCAGCCTGTCGCGACTGTGTCAGCGCCATCAGCCGGTACAGCCAAGAAAATCGTTGCGATTACGGCCTGTCCTACCGGGGTTGCACACACATTTATGGCTGCGGAAGCACTGGAAAATACCGCGCAAGCGATGGGTCACCAGATTAAAGTGGAAACCCGCGGTTCGGTCGGTGCAAAAAACCAGCTGACAGCCGAAGATATTGCCGCGGCTGATCTCGTTATCATCGCCGCTGATATTGAAGTCGCACTGGATCGTTTCAACGGTAAAAAACTCTACCGGACCAAAACCGGCCCGGCACTGAAGAAAACGAAAGAAGAGATCGAAAAAGCATTCGTTCAGGCAACTGTCTATCAAGGGTCTGCCGGTTCCAGTGAAGCGGCAACCGAAGAGAAAAAAGGGGTTTATAAACACCTGATGACAGGCGTATCACATATGCTGCCGGTGGTTGTTGCCGGTGGTTTGATCATCGCACTGTCATTTGTTTTCGGGATTGAAGCCTTTAAAGAAGAAGGCACACTTGCTGCGGCACTGATGAAAATCGGTGGCGGTTCAGCATTTGCTCTGATGATTCCGGTTCTGGCAGGTTACATTGCCTTCTCGATTGCCGATCGTCCCGGACTTGCTCCCGGCCTAGTCGGTGGTATGTTAGCCAGCTCGATTGGTTCTGGTTTCCTTGGTGGGATTGTTGCCGGTTTCATCGCCGGTTATACAGCTAAACTGATCGCAGATAAAGTGCAGCTGCCTCAGTCAATGGAAGCTTTAAAACCGATTCTGATCATCCCATTCTTAGCCACACTGGCAACGGGTTTGATCATGATTTATATCGTGGGTACGCCTGTTGCGAATATCATGGCAGCGATGACCTCATTCCTTGAAAACATGGGATCAGGCAACGCGATTCTGCTGGGTATTATTCTCGGTGCAATGATGTGCTTTGACTTGGGTGGCCCGGTCAACAAAGCAGCCTATACCTTCGGTGTGGGTCTGCTGGCTTCTCAACAGTACCTGCCAATGGCTGCAATCATGGCTGCCGGTATGGTGCCTGCACTCGGTATGGGTGTTGCAACCTTTATTGCCAAAAGCAAATTTGAGAAAAGTGAACAAGAAGCCGGTAAAGCATCATTCGTGCTGGGTCTGTGCTTCATCTCAGAAGGTGCGATTCCATTTGCAGCTAAAGACCCAATGCGCGTTATCCCGGCTTGTATGGCAGGTGGTGCAGTGACAGGCGCATTGTCAATGCTGTTCGGTGCAAAACTGATGGCGCCTCACGGTGGTCTGTTCGTACTGTTGATTCCAAATGCAATTTCACCAGTGCTGATGTATCTGGTTGCTATCGCGGTTGGTACTGCAATCACCGGTATCGGTTATGCAATGCTCAAACCTCAGTTAGCTTTAGACAAAGCAAAAGCAGTCTCCTAAATCTCCCGGTGCACTCTATTGCACCATGAAATACGGTTTGCCAGTGGGAATCATCCCACTGGCTTTTTTATATTCGACGCTCAACTATCAACCATAAGATGGGTCATGACGGATGTCACTATCGCGATGCTTCCTCCAAATGACCGGCAATAAATAACCGGATATAAATAACCCGCTACCAATCCCCAGATATGAAAAATCCCCTCAGACAAATGCCCGAGGGGATCGTCAATGTAGTAGATCAATACGCTCGTTCAACCACCGGTTCCAAATGGTGAACAGAACATATCTGCATCACTCCATTGATTATCGGCCTAAGTAGTTCATCAGCCAATTCATTGCCGGACGTGGTGATCCGTTATCATAAATCAGACCAGAGCCATCGACCCATGTTCTGCCGACAACATATCCCCACAACGTAATCCCAGCAACCGCATCAGAGTTATAGAATAACGGGAACTGTTGTCTCATGACATTCAGTTGTTCCTGATCATTCCCTCTGGCAACGTCATATTCAGAAATATAAATCGGTAGCCCTAACGCTGCGATCTTATTCAGATTTGCTTGCAATTGAGATACTGAGAAGTTTTCCAAACCATGTGCTTGTAGCCCGATTGCATCGACAACCCCAGCTTGTACGGCAGGTCTTGCCATCGCGATGAACTCATTTGTGTTCCAGCTTAACACGTTGTAATCGTTCAGAATCAATGTTGCATTCGGACAATATTTACGTGCCAGTTGGAATGACTTGATGATCCAATCATTACCAAAGGCTCTTCTGGCGTACTCAGCCGGCGCATGGCCCGGTGTTGCTTCGTTCACAACATCAATCATCGCAACATCAGGATAGCGATGACAGAAATCACGGATCCATTCTTCGATTTCGCCCGCCTGCTCAGATGGACTTAATCTATCCATCCAGGTCGGATACTGATTTCCCCAGACAAACGTATGCTGTTTAAACGGAATGTTATGCTGTTTCGCATAGTTATAAGAGGCATCAACCCCACTCCAGTTGTAAACATCACGCGTTCTTTCAACGGATCCCCATTTACCTTCATTTTCAGGTGTGATCTGATCCCAATATCTGGCGAAATCCCCGCGAACCTGACCAGAAGTGGTGATATTTCCGACGAATTTTTTACCGTTTCCGGGGTTACCAGGATCGCCGGGATCACCACCGCCAACATCTTCAACCGACATGTCATCTGCATAGTAACTGACTCTGCTATTGTCAGATTCAATGATGAAATGCTGGAACGGTGTGCCGGACTGGGTGTATGAACCTTTCAGCTCAGTCCACTGGTAGTCGGTGGCGCGTGCGCTTGCAATCCGGGTATATTCGTTAGTGGTCGAACTATCACTATCATCTGTCCGTTTACCAGTCAGGATAATGTTAGTACTCTGAGATCCCGGAGCCAGTCTGACCCAGACGGATACATTATACTTTTTACCATTGATTAATGGCGCAGGCTTAAATGTAATGCCATTCCAAGTCGCGTTGCGGTTTAAAATCTGTACACTTGCCGCACCACTATGACTTGCCTGATTGGTACGGGTGATATAACCACCAATCGATGACCAGTTAGTTAATCCATCTTCAACCCCACCATTATTTGCCAGTCCGGCAAATGACTCTGAAGCATAATATGCAGCAAAACCTGACGATGCCGTACTGACATCTGCTTCACTGCTGGCCATTGCCCCTGTAAATGGGATCATCAAGGCAGCGATAACTGTCAGAACTGGTGCAGCTTTGCCCCGGATCTGTCTCGTATTGAAACCTAGCCATTGTCGTTGTGTTCTTTCCTTCATGTTTTCTCCTTTGCGTTAAAACGCTGATATCGAGGTTTATCAGGCAGTTTCTCCACAAATGAAGAACAGCATGACAAACCACTCATATATAGATCCAAAATATAAATCAGATCGCATATAGCGTATCACCGAATTGAATTTAAGAGAGATAGCACTTCATTTTTTTGTTATTCTCGTCTATATATTTTTAAAACGAAATATCAATTTGTGATCGTGTCGTTGAATTGAAGTCTTCTATTGGATAAAGAGCTAAACTGGCGTGTTACAAGGATAGTTTTGATAAAAAATGGCCTCAGAAATCAAAATATCTGAGGCCATTGAGTAATAGGTCATATCAAATGCTTGTTTTTAAACCATCATTTTATTTTTTATTCATATTATTAGTGAAAAAACTCAATAAGCTGAGCGGTTTCATGCGACGCCATATCCCGGAAAAAGCTTTGTCCGATCCTGACGGGGTAACGACTCTGCTGCGCAGCATCGACCAACATAAATTCAGTTCGCTCTTTGATCGCTTGACCAAATTCAACCCACGTCACCACCACCGCATGTCGTTCATCGGCCGTATGTGTTTTGCCTGATGCGGTATTCATCCAACGCATGATCGGTAAACTGACGGAAGCGCTTTTACGCTGACCCGACTGCATACTGAACTGAACCCAGTCCTGACCACTGCGTTGAAAATAGCTGATATCCGTCACCGATAACCGGGATATTTCTGCATCCTGATCGAGCTGAGTCGGAAACTTTTCATCGATTCCCGGCAGGTAGGCCCAATCTTGCTGATCGGCTTTTGCCGGCTGAGGGGAAGATTCCTCGGTAACAGGGTTCATCTCCTGAGCCTCAACCAAAGCCGTTTTATTCTCGCGATCCGGCTCAACGGTCATCTTCTCGGGCATGTCACTCACACCAGCAGGGGTGCTCGATGTCTCCTGCGTTGCAACATCGCTTTGGGGCGCGAATTCATATCCATAAGATTGATCGATCTGCTGCATGACTTTTTCGCGTTCCGTATGGTTCGCCTCACGCGGGCTTGCCGATACTGACTCGCTTGTGACAGATCCCGTATTGCTACATCCCATCAGCCCACTCAACAGCATTAATATTATCCATGACTTCCATGGTCGTTTCATCCGATTCCCCCACGAGTATTGGGCCGCCAAACTTTATGCTGCCACCGAAATTCATCAATTGAATCACTTCGCTTGATGACGATCTATTTTTTACTTATCGATTTCTTACTAATCAAATTGTGGCGGTTTATAGGTAATTTTCAAGATGTTAGCTGATTTTTTGTCCTGAGAACCACAAATTTTTGCGCTTTATACCGACTCACTTGTGATCTGCCTGCCAGCAATGTGTACCAAACGAGCAATCTGAGTAGTGGTCTGCTCAAGGTGATGACTGGCCTGAGTCAATGCATCTTCAAGTGTCATCACTGATTGTACCGTACCAAAAGCGGCATCAATACCAACCTCACGGAGCTGCTGGTGGGTTGCCTTTACACTGCCGGCAATCGCAATCACCGGTTTCCCGTAACGTTTTGCAAGCCGGGCTATCCCAACCGGTACTTTGCCATTGAGACTCTGTGAATCAAGACATCCTTCACCGGTAATCACTAAATCGCAACGGGCAATCTCCGGTGCCAGATCCAATGCTTTGATCACCAGTTCAATCCCCGGGGACAATTGTGCATCGAGAAACGCCATCAGCGCGGCACCCACGCCACCGGCAGCCCCGGCTCCGGGCTGCGAGTCAACGGTTTTACCGAGCTGTCTTTCAATAACCCCGGCATAATTTGTCAAGGCTCTATCCAGCGCCCGTACCATTGCCGGTGTTGCACCTTTCTGTGGCCCATAAATCGCCGACGCCCCCGTCTCCCCGGTCAATGGATTCGTCACATCACAGGCCACCTCAATCTGACATGACTGCAAGCGTGAATCTAAACCGGAGAGATCAATCGAATCAAGCTGAGACAACATCGCTCCGCCGGGCGACAACTTTTGCCCTTGTGCATCAACAAACGATGCGCCCAAAGCCTGCATCATCCCGACACCACCATCATTGGTCGCACTACCACCAATGCCCAGCACCAGATGACGAACGCCCTCATCAAGTGCAGCCCGGATCAATTCTCCGGTGCCGAAACTTGTGGTCAGCAGCGGGTTACGTTGCTCAGTCGCCAGCAACGCCAATCCGCTGGCTGCCGCCATTTCGATAAATGCCGTTTGTCGATCGTGGCTCAGTCCCCACGCTGCATCAATAGTAACCCCAAGCGGGTTCTGAACCCGTGCGGTGATTTTTTGCCCTTGAGAAGCGCAGACCATTGCATCAACAAACCCTTCCCCGCCATCGGTAACCGGTTTGTGAATACACTCCGCCTCAGGGAAAACTTGCTGCCAGCTATGCGCTATAATCTCAGCCACCTCAACAGCACTCAGGCTCTCTTTAAATGAATCAGGGGCAATCACAATTCTCATTCATATCTCTCCACATTATCGATCATATGCTTCGGCCGTTTCATCAGTCTGCACCACCGCAACGACTTGACACAGGTAACAGGTCTGTCGCTGATAAGGACGCAGTACAGTTCAGTATATGACACCAGCAACTGCCATCACTCGGTGAGATCACGGATAGAGGTGATACTTTATGAACCATATTCAAAATTTGATAAGGAAAATCATCCTGACTTATCAGCACGCAAGGGAGGAACCGACTATCTCCGCTCACCTGATGTACTGTCAGGCACAATCACTCCATATTCAATAGCTATAGTAAGATAATCGAATGTAAGTATGATGTAATATTTACTAATGATATTAATAATCATTTTATCAAATTAATCTTTCACTTTTAGCTAATGAAGTAACAGTTCATTTACGCTACGTTTACTTTCAGGTTACTAAAAAAATTCAATAAAAACCGTTGTTGAGGAGAAGTAAATATGAAAGTTTTAGTTCAGTTTGATCAAAACGGAAAACACAGAGACCACGCATGGGAAGCGCCGATTTCCCATACCAAAGGTGAGTTGTTAGCCGTCAGTCCGATGCTTGCCGTTCAATTACTCAAAAATCATCAAGCTCATCTTTGTCTTAATGAATCCGGAGAGATTCTATTCAGCGCATAGCTCACATTTTATCGGTTGATTCCAATCGACTGAGTAATTTTTAGCAAAATTCCCCCACATGTTTGGGTGGCGCCACAGCCCAAGGCAATACCCAACATGTTTTTCTTCTGTCTCTGTTTCATTCCTCAGTTTTCGATGTCAGCAACATCCGAATCGCACAGTCACACATATCATCAATATGTTGACTATCGGCATACACGCCATCAATAACTAATCGCGCTAAACCGTGCATGGTACTCCAGATGACCTGTGCAAGGCGCACGGTAGCCTCAGCCTGAGGGAAAAGCCCCTGTTGCTGCCAGTGAGCGGTAATTTCCACCTGATACTGAAAACAGCGGTAGGCAATTTCTTTTAATGCAGGCGTCGCTTGCGCCTGTTTCCAGATCGCGCGGCCAAACATCAGCTCGTATGTTTCCGGTGTTGTGGTCGCATCATGAATATAGTGATAGAAGAAGCGGCGAAACGTCTCGTGGTGATCAGACTCAGCGCTTGCGATTAATTGACGGGTACGCTGATACCAGTGATGAAACCCCTGCTCAGCCAACGCGCAGAGTAATTCATTTTTATCCTGAAAATGGTGATATAACGCGGTTCGTGACACACCGACGTGGTCTGCCAGTTTACGTAGTGACAACCCTTCGATTCCGGTCTCTCCCAGCATGAGGCTGGCTGACTGCAACAGGCTTCGGCGCAAATCACCATGATGGTAGTTCAATTTTCTTGATTTCATACTCTGTAAATTAACATGAATCTTGACAGTGTCAAAATCATCGACAATATTGACACTGTCAGGCGAATCATTGAGGGACATCATTCATGACTGCATCGGCTCATCCGCGCTATCCACACTTATTCCAACCATTGGACTTAGGCTTTACCACCTTGAAAAACCGAGTGTTGATGGGGTCGATGCACACCGGATTAGAAGATATCCCCCACGGTGAAAAACGTCTTGCAGCTTACTACGCTGAACGCGCCAGAGGCGGGGTCGGCTTGATTGTGACCGGCGGTATCGGCCCGAATCCTGAAGGCGCCACCCATCCGCAGAGTCCCGGACTGACCAGCGCTGCACAGATTCAGGCACACCGGATGGTCACACAGGCGGTTCATGCCGAAGGCGGAAAAATCTGCCTGCAAATCCTGCACACCGGACGATATGCCTATAACCCCGCACTGGTCGCGCCCTCGGCGATTCAAGCACCGATTAACCGCTTCACACCGAAGGCTCTCGATGAGCAAGGCATTGAAAAACAGCTCAGTGACTTTGTGCAAACGGCACTGAATGCACAACAGGCCGGTTATGATGGTGTCGAAATCATGGGTTCAGAGGGCTATCTGCTGAATCAGTTTATTGCCACCCGCACCAACCAACGCGACGATCAGTGGGGAGGAAGCTATCACCAGCGTATCCGTTTCCCGCTGGAAGTGGTACGACGCGTCAGGGAAGCTGTCGGGCCGCATTTCATCCTCATCTATCGCCTTTCGATGCTGGATTTGGTTGAGAGGGGCTCAAGTGCCGCAGAAATCACCGAACTCGGTCAGGCCATCGAAGCTGCCGGAGCGACTTTGATCAATACCGGTATTGGCTGGCATGAGGCCAGAATCCCGACCATCGCAACCTGTGTCCCCCGGGCAGCGTTTACGTGGGTCACGAAACATTTTCGTCAGGCATTTAACATCCCGGTGATCACCACCAACCGGATTAATACTCCGGAAATGGCTGAAAACGTACTCGCCCGCGGAGATGCCGATATGGTTTCCATGGCGCGCCCTTTTCTGGCCGATCCCGAATTTGTTCACAAAGCCCGGCATGGTCGCAGTGATGAAATCAATACCTGTATCGGCTGTAATCAAGCGTGTCTCGACCATGTCTTTGTCGGTAAGATCGCCAGTTGCCTGGTCAACCCGTTTGCTTGTCATGAAACCGAATTGGTGGTCAGCCTCACGGCTCAGCCGAAGCGGATTGCGGTTATCGGTGCTGGACCGGCCGGGCTGGCCGCAGCGGTGACAGCGGCACGGCGCGGTCATCACGTCACCCTATACGATGCGTCTTCTGCAATCGGCGGCCAATTTAATATTGCCAAACAGATTCCGGGAAAATCAGAGTTTCACGAGACACTGCGCTATTTTCGTCGTCAACTTGAGTTGTTGCAGGTCGATATTCAGCTCAACAAACATGTTGATGTCGAACAACTCAATCAGTCGGATGCGGATGAGGTGATCATCGCAACAGGTGTCTCCCCCCGAACTCCCGCGATTGAGGGGATGAATCACTCGAAAGTGCTCAGTTATCTTGATGTCTTACGTGACCACGACCCTGTCGGCCAGCGAGTTGCGATCATCGGGGCCGGTGGGATTGGGTTTGATATCGCGGAATATCTGTCGCATGAAACGCACCAGACAGACCTGACGACACCCCGGACATTTATGCAGCAATGGGGGATTGATATGACACTCAAGGCTCGCGGTGGGATCGAAGGCGTTCAACCCCATATCCCAAAATCACCGCGCCAGATTTATCTGTTGCAGCGAAAAACCACCAAAGTCGGCGCTGAGTTAGGGAAAACCACCGGCTGGATTCACCGTACCAGCTTGCAGCAAAAAGGCGTCCGGATGATATCAGGCTGTGACTATTTGCGGATCGATGATGACGGGCTGTGGCTGCGTGTCAATCAGGAAGAGCAATGCCTTGACGTGGATCATGTGATCATTTGTGCCGGACAGGAGCCTTTACGCACTTTGACTGAGGGGCTGAATAAACCCTTTCATTTGATCGGCGGCGCTGATATCGCAGCCGAACTCGATGCTAAACGAGCCATTCATCAGGGCACCGTCACCGCGATGCAGATCTGATGTATTGCATCGCTCGTGTCCGGGTCGTTAAATCGTGCCCTGAAGCCAGATATTTTCGAACGCTTGTGCCGGAATAGGTTGTGAAAACAAATAACCTTGGAGTCGGTTCACATTCAGTGACTGGCAAAAGCTTTTTTGTGCTTCGGTTTCAATCCCTTCGGCTACGGTTTCGTATCCCAGTGAGTGAGCAAACGCACAAATGGCTCTGAGTAAAGTCCGCTGTTTCTCATCATCAGAACTTTGCACAAAGGATTTATCAATTTTCAAAATACTGAACGGGAACTGACTCAAGTGCGATAAAGAAGAGTACCCGGTTCCAAAGTCGTCCAATGAGAGTTTTACCCCGGTATCTGACAGGCTATTGAGCATTTCAATCGCACTGAGACTATTTTCCAGATGACTTTCCGTTAACTCCAGTTCAACGAGATCTGCAGGAATATTGTACTGTTTTAAACAGTTTTGTAGAAACTCCGACAATGCATGATCCTTTAACTGACGTGCGGAAAGGTTGACCGCAATAGAAAAGTGAATGTGCGTTCCCTGTGCAGCATCGACCCATTGGCTAAACTGGCGACAAGCGGCTTGAATCACCCAGCGGCCGATATCAATTATCAGGTCAGATTCTTCTGCAATCGGAATAAATTCATCGGGTTGTATGATGCCTAAATCGTGATGTTGCCAACGAATCAACGCTTCGACACCGACCAACTGTTCTGAGTGTGTATCCAACTGAGGTTGGAAAAACAGAATCAACTGATCGCCTTGAATCGCTTGCTTTAAGTCAAATTCCAGTTGCATCCGCGATACCATTTTTTGATGAAAATCGTGGGAATAATACTGAACGCGGTTGCGACCAAGCTCTTTAGCGCGATACATCGCGACGTCGGCACATTTCATCAACCCCGTCGCATCCGTCGCACATAACGGGTAAGTCGCGACCCCGATACTTGCGGTGACAGCGACAGTTTGCCCCTGAATTATCATCGGTTTTTCTAAAGATTTTAAGATGCGATCAGCCAGTAACCGGACATGCTCAAGCTGCGGCAGGTCATAAACGAGAATTGCAAATTCATCCCCGCCTAAACGGCACAGTTTGTCACTTTTGCGGATCGGATTTTCCAGACGCCGGGCAATCTCCTGAAGCAGGCTGTCACCCGCTTGATGGCCAAGTACATCATTGATTTTTTTGAAATTATCCAAGTCTAACAGCATCAGTACCAGTTGCTCACCACTGCGCGAATTTTTGGTAATTGCATCCCGTAGTGCTTCATCAAAAAAATATCGATTGCGTAACCCGGTCAAACTATCACGCTCAGCAATATAGCGTAACCGCTCATGGCTCTCCCGAACCTGCTGTTCGAGTGAGTGACGCTCTTGTGAAATTAAAATCGCACGTTTCAAGCGTGACGCGGTTATTTCACTTTTCATCACAAAATCTTGCGCACCGGCTTCAATGCAGGACAACGCCAGATTTTCATCATTACTATGGCTCAGCATGACAATTGCGGTGGAGTAGTCGTTTCCCCCACGGATTTCACGTAATATTTCAATACCGTTTGAAGGCGGAATCTGATAATCGAGTAAAATGATGTCATAGCCGTTCTCAGCCGCGCAACGAATACCATCGGTGGCAGTATCAGCCTGATCAATTTTATCTAAACTCAATTCTGACTGGCGCAAAGTTCTTATGGCAGACATCCGATCAACCGCGTCATCATCAATAATCAAAATATCCATAAAACTCCTCGTCTCAATGCGGGATTTCAACCAATCGCCAGTAGTGTTCAAGAAATGCTAATATCGGGTCGAAATTTTGGTTTACAGACGATTTAACCAGATATCCGGCAACATTCTTTTGGTATGCCTGCGCAATTTCTTCTTCATTATTTGATGTGGTTAAAATAAAGATAACCGAATCCCTGAGTGCTTCATCTTCACGAATCACCCGCAGTAACTCCAGCCCGCCCATTCTCGGTAAGTTTAAGTCGAGCAGGATAATAAAGGGGCGTTCAACCTGACCTGCACGCAGAATTTCCAGTGCTTCAATCCCATCAATGGCACGAATGACAGGATTGAACAATTGCATTTTTCGCATCGCTCTTTCCACACTCATCGCATCGATGTCATCGTCTTCGACCAGCAAAATACTCACTGGTTTATTTTTTGTCTCTCTCATCATCTTCTGTATTGTGTGATTTCATACCAATGGGCCAGTAAAATGAAAAAACCAGCCCGCGTTGACCATCTGACTGAATCTGATATGTGCAGTGATAACGCTCTAATATTTTTTTAATGATCGATAACCCCATCCCACTGCCTTCGACCTGATCCCGCGGTCTCAGGGTATGGAAAAGTTCAAAGACTTGCTGCTGATGTTCTACGGGGATGCCCGGGCCGTCATCCTTGACTTCAAAGTGCAGATATTGTGATAACTGAGAAACATGAATCGCAATATTCCCCGTGTCTTGATCATGATGTTTCATGGCATTCCCGATCAAATTTCTGAGGATCTGTTCCAGCGGGGTGGTAATCGTCATCACACTTTCCGTCGGTGCTTCGAGTGTTAATGAAAAGCGACCATCATGATTCAGCAAATGAAAGATATCATCGATCATAGGTGCAATCTGAACTGAATTCGGTAACTCTTTATTTCTGCCGACACGCGAATAAGTAAGTAAATCATCTAATAAACTCTCGAGACGAGCGATCCGGCTTTTCATCAAAGTGAGATGCGTATAAGTTGTGTCGGTCAACGCCCCTTCACTATCCTCTTCGATCCATTGCGCCAACTGGTTAATCCCCCTGAGCGGCGCTTTTAAGTCATGTGAGGCAACAAAGGCAAACTGATCCAATTCGTTGTTTGCCTCTTGCAAATCCCGGTTTTTTTGTTGGAGGTTCTGACTGGCCTGTTCCAGTTCTTCCTGACGCAATTTTAAACTGGCCGTGACTTTTTGAGCGTACTCAACCGCATTACGATTTGATCGGGCAAGGACGAAGAAAATGGCGAAAAGCAACACATCAATCATCAGGCCACCGAACAGAATGATTAAAGGCTGAGCATAGTTTTGCTGCGCCCGGAATAGCTGTGTCGATTGCAGATGAAAACGCCATAGTCGTCCATACAGTTCCAGCGTTATCTCGCGTTGAAAAAGTGGGTCGGCATCGAGATTTTCAGAATTCGAGTCCAGCTCGGAATACAGCAGCGTATCTCCGTCATGAATGCTGAAATTGACGAGACGATTGACATTTTTTAAGGTGCCGTCCATCAATTTGTACATGATGAAAGGCGCATAAACCAACCCTTTAAACTCGCTGTCGCTTCCACCATATCGGTCAGAAGACCGGCTCGATGAGTGCCATGGGGCATAAAATAAAAATCCCGGTGTTTTCTGATCATCCTGCACTAAAGTGATCGGACCGGTAATATTCGCGTGCCGGGTATCGCGTGCTTTTTTTGCTGCGGTATAGCGGTTAATTTCATGTGCCATATCTAATCCGACCGCTCTGCGGTTTTCAGATTGCGGTTCGATATAGGTGATCGGCCAGTATTCGGGTTCTGAGTGAGCAGGATGAAGACCGTAATCAGGCATGGATGCCCGTTGCCACGCCAGATAGTTGGAGAGTTTTTCCGACGGGACATAGTGAATCACACCAATGCCGTTAATCCCCGGAAAACGCTGATCGATCTGTAGGCTTGCTGCAAACGTTCGCCAGTCTTCTCGCGAGGCGTCACTCGGAAACATTTTCAAGGCGGAAACCCCTGCCCATAATGCTTCTTCATAGCGAATCATTCGCTCTTGTACCAGCTCGACGATCTGCTGTGACTGAAATTCAAATTGAGTGGCGATTTTAAGATTAGTCTGACGCTCGGTAATGTAGTAAGCACCAAAGGTTAATACCAGCGACAATGAAATAACAACCCAGTGATACCAATGCAGCCCGGTAGACACACCCTTGACTTCATATTTTATGTCTTTTAATTGAGATGACATTAATTTGCGTGACCCCAAAAAATAAAATGATAATTTTAAGTTAGTTGAAGGGGTCAGAAACCTCAATATTCGTTCAATGATCGATTGTTACTATTTGAGCGCAACGTTGAGCGCAACGCTCATTCAATGAAAATCCGGGTCACACAAACTACGAATCGGTTCACTCAGGGAGTTGGGCAAAACTCGGTAGGCTACCTGAATGTTTTGACCAGTTCGCCTGACTGTCAGTAAAAATATTCGCATCAGGTGTGAGTGGCAGATCCGAATCGAGGCTCCCTGCCGGGAGCACAATCATCGTGTGGTCGATCACACTCGGCACGGCAGAGCCACAGTTTTGACAGAAGCTTTTTACATATCGGGAGTCCGGATGGTGATATGTTTTTACTAAATCAGCACCACTTCGCCAATCAAAGGTGGTGGGTTTGATAAATAAATTTGCCGCATGAGCTGACCCCGTTTCTTTACGGCACCGTTGACAGTGACACAGGAAAAATTTCTGTAATTCACCGACCAGTTCATACCGGACACTGTGACAAAGACACGACCCTTGAAAATGACTCATACTTCCTCCTGACGATAGACTGAAATTAACGGGGTGGATCAATTCTGTTATTAATCGAAGTATTGACCCGGAACCAACCGGCAATCGAATACCTGTCCCGCGTCGCGGGCCGGACTTCATGCGGGAATTCTTCACTGAGAAAAACCACAATAGTTCCATACAGCGGTACGACACTGATGCCTTCCTGATCAGTATCATCCCGGTATAAAACCAACTCTCCGCCATCGGTATTGCACCAGTCCGGATTTAAATAGGTCACGACTGACAACACTCGATTCGCTTCACCACGGAAGGCGTCGTAATGTCGTTTATAAAAAGCCCCCGGCGGATAATGAGCGAAGTGACTTTCAAACGAAAACAGACCAAGAAAGAGTCGTTGATTGAGGTAACGCTGTAATTGCGATGTCCAATCGATCCATGCCTGCCCGGAATCCGATTGCCCGGTAATCCAACAAATTTCATCGGTTCTGACAAAGTCGTTTTTCAAATAATCGTCACGACGCCCGATTCCGGCATCGATATATTTGTTGGCATTCAGACATTGCTGGTGGTGAAATAATGAGCCGGAGATCGCTTCCGGCAATGCAGCAGGACGAATGCTGTAACCTTGTTTTTCCAGATCATCAGCAATCAGCTCGAATAAACTTCCGTCTTTCAAGCTCCCGTCATCTGTTTTTGATAATCTATTCGCTTTTGAAAACCGATCAAACGCTGCCACATTTATTCCTTATGATGAGTCACTGTTAACAGTGCCAAGCAAATTATCACATTCTACGAATTCCCCTTACACATTTCGCATGATTAACATTACAACAGCCAACGAAATGAGCGACGTAAAAACTGATCGGCATTTTCAGTCACAATGACCCCGTGTGCCATCACAATGGTCCGGGGCTCCCAATTCAGAATTTTCTCCAAATGTGTCCGGGCCGTTGCCTTTCCCATCAAAAAACTTAACCGCCAATCCAGTGGCATTTTACCGGTCGGCGCCAGTATTCCGGTCAGCTTAGCCAACAACCGCTGAAACCAATTGAAAGCCTTCGGTGAGAAATTTTCAATCAGATCGGTGACAATTAACGTCTCACTCGGTCGGTGGAAAAAGACACACTCCTGCATCACCTGAGAACCGGTAAATAGCACTGCATCCAGCTCATCAGCCCAGGGGTAGTCTGCCTGTGCAGACAAACTTGCATTGAATGTCAAATCCTGACGTTTATGACGAACCCCTTCCGTCCCATATGAGAGCGCTTCAGGATAGGCAGATTGCCACTGGGAAATAAACAGATGATGAAGTTGGTTGGGAGCAATCAAATACTTCACGACACCTAAGGTATCGACGGAGGCCTTCAATTCCGGGTTTAATTCAATCGGACTGTGGACCCATAAGGATTGATCAGCAAGCCGGACAATCGTCATCCGGGTTGAATAAGGCAACGTCAAAAATGGGACAGCTTTACCGTCAAATATCCAGATATTCTCGCCAATTGCTTTCATTCTTTCCTCCGCTCTGGTTTTAAATCCGGTGGGCTTGATCGGATGATTTGCTCAAAAATACAACGCTCGGTTCGACATCCATACCAGTATGCAACAAAAAACATAGAATGCACAGACTGTATTTTGAGTGGCGGTTTGTCATCTTTTTCTCCGACGTTCGCGGCATAACAACTAATATAACCCACTGTAAACGTTGCTTTTGTTCGCAAAGTTGTTCGCAAGCCCCCCTACCCAATAGTCATCGAAACACATAGTCTGTGTCTGCTGCGGTTCATGTGCCTCAGCCGTCCGGACGAATACATAACCCAATCTCACACATTTCAAGATGGAGACTCAAATATGAGTATGAGCAATTTATATTTATTTCCGGTTACCGAGCCGCACAGCAGTAAGCTTGATGAAGCCTACGAAGTTGCTGAAGATTTTGGCATCGTGAACCAAGGTGTCAGCATCCGGGTACCAAAGTTTTTTCAGTATGACGGTGCCAGTATTCCAAGTGCTGCTTATAGCATTATCGGAACCCCTTTTAATCCACGGTTTATGACCGCTGCGGTGGTTCACGATTGGCTCTATTATACGCATCTGCTCAGCCGCTCAGATGCAGATCAGCTGTTTTATGAGCTATTGCGCGAATCCGGTGTCAAAAAAGTCAAAGCAATTTTAATGCGCGAAGCGGTTGAAGCATTTGGTCATTTCTACTGGGAAAATAATGAAGATGATCTGCAATATTTATCTGAACTGAAAATCATGATTCAGAATGATAATCGCCTGCCTTCAGAATACGGACTGTAAATTTACTGGCAAAATAAAATTTATTGGCAAAACTAAATCTATTGGCAAAACAAAGCGATCATGGTTGCCTTTTATTTAATATAGATAAAAGCATGACCGAATTATGTCATCATTCCGTCCTATTTTATGGGACGGAATTTTATATCGATACCATTTCTAATCTTTTATCTCCTTATTTTTCCACCTGAATCACCCGGACCATCGGGTACCCGATCACAGCTATTGTTTTAACAAAAGTAAAACAACCCCCGTAATAATATAAATAAAAGTATAGAAATCGACTACCGAGCGGATTGTCACAACTATTATAGTTGTTTATCACTTCTTTATTTTTACCACCTATATTTATAGCAGTTACCCGTTTATTTTGGTGGTAATCGTGAAAAATATTTCAAGCTAACAATACAATAGTCATAAGTCATTCAATTTAAAATGAATGATACGTCATGTTAATTAGAGGTGACCTGATGTCATATTTACCAATGCTACGTCTATCAATGAAAAAAAGTCGTGTCCCTGCCAGAAAATTATTGCTCTCTTGTCTGGGATGCTTATTTATCGGGCTCAGTCAGCAAGCATGTGCGGTGGAGCCTTTATCGGTTTCCGGCAATCGAATATATGCAGGAGATACAATCAAAAGTTTCTCAGGAAATAGCCTGTTCTGGAGTAATAATGAATGGGGCGGTGAAAAATTCTATCGCGCAGATATTGTCAAAATGCTCCGGGAAGAATGGGATGCCAGTATTGTCAGAGCCTCCATGGGTATCCAAGAAGAAGGGGGTTACCTCGATGATCCGGCAGGGAATAAAGCCAAAGTCGTGACTGTTGTCGATGCTGCCATCGCTAACGATATGTATGTGATTATTGACTGGCACTCTCACCATGCTGAAGATAACGTTGCAGAAGCGGTCAGTTTCTTCCGGGAAATGGCACAAAAATATGGTGATAGCCCCAACGTCATTTATGAGATCTACAATGAACCACTCCAAATTTCTTGGAATAATGTCATTAAACCCTATGCAGAAACAGTGATTGCTGCAATCCGGGAGATTGATCCGGATAACTTGATCGTGGTCGGCACCCCAAGCTGGTCACAAGACGTCGATACCGCGTCATGGAACCCGATCAACGGGACAAATATCGCCTATACACTCCACTTTTATGCCGGCACACATGGACAATATCTCAGAGATAAAGCGATTACGGCAATGAATAATGGTATTGCGCTGTTCGTGACCGAATGGGGAACTATCAATGCAGACGGTGATGGTGATGTCAATGAAGCCGAAACCGATGCCTGGGTCAATTTCATGAAAACATATAACCTCAGTAATGCGAACTGGGCGCTAAACGATAAAGATGAAGGCGCATCAACTTTCTATCCGGATACCATGACGCTGACACCATCCGGCAAGAAAGTAAAATCGATTATCGCCAACTGGCCCGACAAACTCGACAATCAAAGTCCGAATAATTGTACCGGTGTCAATGTCTACCCGAACTGGACGCGTAAATCATGGGAAGGTGGGCCTTACGATCACAGCGAAAGTGGCGATCACATGGTGTATCAGAATAAACTCTATCAAGCCAACTGGTATACAACATCAATTCCCGGCAGTGATAACGCCTGGACTTTGCTGGGGATCTGTACCGATTAAACCGGACTCCCCTAACATGCTGATCATTTGTGGGACCTTGCCAGCATTCGTGCTGGCTTTTTTATAACCATATAAAATCATCGTCACAAATTTTTAATATTTTGCTGATTTATCTCTCTCAACCATGCAAACAATTGTTTCATAAATGAAAACTTAGTTCACCGCACTTGGCTTACTTTGCTGCCGAATTCACAAAATGGTTGAATTTCAAAAAGTTAAAAATACAAATTTATAATATATTGCATAAATGTTAAAAACCAAACCATTTACCCAATATGTAACATTAAAGTAAAATAAAAAGCTAATAAATAATCCAAACAAAGCAAATATGAATCACAACAATCATCAATTCTTAGGTCACCCACGTGGCCTGTTTCTTTTGTTCGGCACTGAATTGTGGGAACGATTCTCCTACTACGCAATGCGAGCAATTCTGGTTTTATACCTCACAGACACAACACTCAACGGTGGCATGGGCTGGTCAGCTAAAGAGGCATTGGATCTCTATGGCATTTATACCGGGCTTGTCTACATTACGCCCTTAATCGGTGGCTGGTTGGCCGATAACTATTTCGGTCAACGTCGCTCGATTCTCGCAGGTGGTGCCCTGATGGCGATTGGTCAGTTTACACTGGCGCTGCCACATCAGTTATTCGGTCTTGACGCGGTACACAGCTTCTATCTGGGACTGGCGTTACTGATCATCGGCAACGGTCTGTTTAAACCGAATATTTCCACCATGGTCGGAGACCTGTATAACGAAGGCGACCATCGTCGTGACGGTGCATTCACTATCTTTTATATGGGCATCAATATGGGCGCGCTCCTTGCGGGAATTATCTCCGGTATCGCAACCAATAATTTCGGCTGGAAAGCAGGCTTCGTCGCAGCAGGTATCGGTATGCTGATTAGCTTCGTGATCCAAATCCTGTTTGCTCAGCGTTGGCTGGGAGACATCGGCCTCAAACCGGCTGCCGCACGGGATTTACAGCAGAAGAAATCGGTGAAAAAAGAACCGTTAACCAAAGAAGAAATTGATCGCATGAAGGTCATCATCATCATGGGATTGTTTGTCATTGTCTTTTGGGCCGGATTCGAGCAAGCCGGTGGCCTGATGAACCTTTACACCCAGCAATATACTGATCGGATGATCGGCAGTTTTGAAGTGCCCGCAGCTTGGTTCCAGTCTTTAAATCCATTTTTCATCATTGTCTGCGCGCCACTGATTGCGATGCTCTGGGTCAAACTTGGCAGCCGTGAACCGAATTCACCGATCAAATTTGCCTTTGGGCTGTTTTTTCTGGCGATCGGTTTCTTGTGTATGATTGGCGCGGTTTTGGAACAAGGCGGCGATCTGAGTGTGAAAACTTCAATGTTCTGGCTGGTTGGCGCGTTCTTCTTTCATACCATCGGGGAATTATGTTTATCACCTATCGGTCTGTCGATGACCACCAAACTGGCACCACTGCGTCTGGCTTCACTGATGATGGGTGTTTGGTTAGGATTTAATGCGGTTGCCAACTACATTGCCGGGCTAATCGGAGCCCATGTCGGCGATTTCGGTGCTTTAGCGATTTTCGGCGGTATTGCCGTCACCGCCACCGTTTCCGGCCTGATCCTGCTACTGTTTTCAAACAAACTGGTCATGTGGATGCACGGTGCGGAACAGGCAACCCACCTGACCCAGACCCCGAAAGAAGCAGACAATGTCACTCAAACGGCATAACGCGATTGGTTTAATAATATTGGTTTAATAATATCGACTTAATTATATCAGTCGATATAACATAGTCGATATAACATAGCGGCATGAAACTGGCACACATTTGTGCCAGTCAAAATAAGCCCGATAAAAATAAGGAGCCGCAAGGCTCCTTATTGATTTGATGGCCTGATGATTTGCCAATCACCGGCAGACAGACATCAGCCAAAGTAAAAATAACTTATACAAAGAGTGGCTTTAACTGACGATATAATTGTTGATAAACCGCTCTCTTCTGTTGGTAATGTGTCGTTTTCTCGCTATCCGGCAGATGTTTTTCGATCAAGACCGGTGATGCACAAATATCCCGTGCAGTCATTTCGGGTCTGACGGCTAACATCGCCAGTCGTGCAGCACCAAGCGCCGGGCCGACATCACCGCCCTGACGATAGGCCAGCGGCAGGCGGACAATATCTGCCAACATCTGACGCCAATACTGACTGCGGGCCCCGCCGCCAATCAGAACCACCTCTTCCGGCACTAACCCAGTCTGATGTAGTGCATCAAACCCATCGGCAAACGCAAATCCGACCCCTTCCAAGACCGCCTGAGCCAGCTCGTACTTCGAAGTCGAATGAGTCATACCGAAGAAAACACCTTTCGCATACGGGTCATTGTGCGGTGTCCGCTCTCCCGACAGATAGGGAAGAAATACCACTGCAGAATCGGGCGCTGCATGGCTTTCCGTCTCACGCAACATCTCAGTCACATCGGCAAATCCGGTCAAATCACATACCCAGGATAAACAAGATGCCGCGCTCAAAATAACCGACATAGTATGCCATGTTCCGGGTAATGCATGACAAAAGCTGTGTAACGCAGAGTCCGGATTGGCAAGAAAACCATCACTAACGGCAAAATAAACCCCGGAGGTTCCCAAAGAGAGCATCGCCTGCCCCGGCTCAATAATCCCGACCCCGACAGCCCCGGCGGCATTATCGCCACCACCGGCAATAACCGGTACTTCCGGCATTCCCCATGCATTGGCGAGTTCGCGATTCAAGGTGCCGGTCATCGCATTCCCTTCATACAGATCCGGCATCTGACGCCGTTCCAGACCGGTGGCATCCAGCAGTTCATCACTCCAGTCTCGCCGGGCGACATCAAGCCACATGGTTCCGGCAGCATCAGACATATCCGAAGCATACACGCCGGTCATCCGGTAACGCAAATAATCTTTCGGCAATAGCACTTTGTCTATCCGGGCAAAAGTCTCCGGCTCATTTTCTGCCACCCACAGCAGTTTCGGCGCAGTAAAACCCGGCATCATCATATTCCCGGTAATCTGGCGACTATCGGGGACGCGCCGCTCCAGTTCGCTGCATTGCGCCTGACAGCGTCCGTCATTCCACAAAATCGCAGGACGTAACACCTGCCCCTGCTGATCGAGCAATACCGCACCATGCATCTGTCCGGACAACCCAATAGCTTTCACCGCACTGAGATCTGTCTGTTTTCCCAGTGCCTCAATCGCTTGCCCCGTGGCTTGCCACCAATGCTGTGGATCCTGTTCTGACCACAGTGGAAACGGACGCGAAATCTCAAGTGACACAACCTCACTTGCCACCACGTCACCATTTTCAGCCAGTACAATGACCTTAACGCCGGATGTCCCTAAATCAATTCCAACATACATAAGCTACCCTTTTATTTTCAGCCAATCGCTCGGATAACCTTAGAAAATATACCATGGTGTCATAGGGTCATCCGGATATATTGATGCTTCGTGATGATTTTATTTATCGAATCATTATCATAAGTCTCTCAGTTCATGACACAATTACGATTTTTCATAGATAGCTTCATGGATTTAACGACTGAGTGAAGGATCACATTTAACACTGTAGTTGCCTGTTAGACTTAAAAATTATGGACAAAATATAATTAATATTATTTATGAATAAAAACCTATCCATGACCGCTCTGAAACCTTACCCTCACAATCTATATCGTCAGTTCATCGATCACCGTTATCGGATTACGCTATTATTTAATGCCAATAAAGTGTATGACCGGGAGGTAATCGAGGGAATCGGTGAATATTTACAGGCTTCCCAATGCAACTGGGATATTTATCTTGAAGAAGAGTTCACCACACATCTGGAAAATTTCCATACTTGGAAAGGTGATGGTGTGATTGCCGATTTCGACAATCCTGATATCCGTGCGCTGCTTGAAAATACCACGACGCCGGTTGTTGCGATTGGCGGTTCTTATGAACATCCGGACGATTATCCGAATGTCCCCTATGTGGCGACGGATAATCAGGCCTTAATTGAACTGGCATTTCAGCATCTCAAAAGTAAAGGGATTGAAAATTTCGCGTTCTACGGAATGCCGCAAGAATCATGGCGACGCTGGTCTCATGAGCGGGAACAAGCCTTTATTCATCTCTTACAACGCGAGGGATATTCCGGCTCGGTTTACCGGGGCAACGAAGTCAGCCCGCAAACATGGCAGTACGATATGAACCGTCTCGCGGACTGGTTGCAGCAATTGCCGACACCGGTCGGTATTGTTGCGGTTACCGATGCCCGGGCTCGCCATCTGCTGCAAGTTTGTGATCATTTAAAGTTGATGGTACCGGACAAGATCTCTGTGATCGGCATTGATAATGAAGAGCTGACCCGTTACCTGAGCCGTGTGTCGTTATCTTCGGTGGAACAAGGGTGTAAAGAGATGGGCTATCAGGCGGCGAAACTACTGCACCGCCTGTTGACCACCGATCCGCAAGACACCGAACAATTAGACAGCCTGAAACAAACGCGTCGGCTGGTGCCGCCGACACAGGTTCACGCCCGACAAAGCACCGACTATCAGGCTCTGAAAGATCCGTATGTGATTCAGGCGATGCATTTTATTCGTCATCACGCCTGTAAAGGCATTAAGGTTGAGCAGGTCCTTGATTATGTCGGCATATCCCGCTCCAACATGGAAATCCGTTTTAAAGAAGAGTGCGGACACTCCATTCATCAGGAAATCCATAACTCGAAGTTAAAGCAGGCACGCCATCTGCTGGGCACCACATCATTGCCGGTAGCCGAAATCGCTGAATTATGTGGCTACCCGTCACTGCAATATATGTACAGCGTGTTTAAAAAACATCAGCAATGTACCCCGAAAGAATTTCGCGAGCAGCATAATGACCGATGGCGACATCGTGATGCGTTGTAACCCGTCGCTTGCGACAACCCAGTCAATTGAATGACTTGACGGGCAGGCCCACCGGACTTCGGTGGGCGACTGCGCAGAAAGACTTATCAGTCAATCTGTGATCATACGCTGACCCCGTCCAGGCTAACGCATACCATCACCGTTAAGACAAACCGGCAGGTTTCATACGATGCTCGCCTTGAGTCGAGTCATGCTGCCAGATCGTTTCCAGTTGTTCCAGTGACTTGCCTTTGGTTTCCGGAACCCAGCGATAAATAAAGTAAACCGTAAATATTCCCATAATCCCGTAGAGCCAGAACGGAAAACCGCCGTGAAATTGCTGAAAGATGAAACTCTCTTTTTCATTCATCATCGGGAAGGACTGAGACACCACAAAATTAGCGAACCATTGCGCAAACACCGCAATAGATAAGGCTCGTGAACGAACACTATTCGGGAAGATTTCAGACAATAGAACCCAAGTCACCGGCCCCAGTGACAATGCAAATGCTGCGATATATAACAGCATGAATACCAACAGGTACCCCCCAATCGCATCCAGATATGCAGCGGTGCCAATAGCGAGCATACTGACCGCCATCAAACCGGCGCCAATCATCATCAGCGGCCGACGCCCGAATTTATCGACCGTAAAAATCGCCAACACGGTAAAACTTAAATTGACGGCACCGACCAGAATTGTTTGCAGCAGTGCAATATCCGTTGTGGAATCACTAAAACCTTTGAGAATCGCGGGCGCATAGTAGAGAAACACATTAATCCCGGTGACCTGTTGCAACACACTCAGCATAATACCGATCACTAACACGCCCAGATATCCCGCTGCGATAATGCCCGGCCGATGCACCTTAATCAATGACTGTTTGATTTCTTGCCATTGCGGCTCGATATCTTGCCGGGGATTCATCGCCTTCAGTAAACCATGCGCTTCATGATTACGCCCTTTCAGGGCCAGCCAGCGCGGTGTTTCCGGCACGGTAAACAATAGCCCGAAAAACAGGATTGCAGGGATCATTTCCGAGGCAAACATATACCGCCAGCCGACATCATTGAGCCAGTTGTCACTGCCCATCAGGGCAATACCATAGTTGACGAAATACACCACCAGCATCCCGAAAATAATGGCAAACTGGTTCCATGCCACCAACCCGCCGCGCCGTGCCGGTGGGGCGACTTCTGCGATATACATCGGAGAAACCATCGATGCGATCCCTACCCCGACACCACCGATAATCCGATAAATGACAAAGGTCCAATAATGCTGTGGCACGGCAGAACCAATCGCAGAAATCAGAAAAAGTAACGCTGCAATAATGAGGGCGCCCCGCCGGCCGTAACGATTACTGACATAACCGGCTAATGCAGCACCAAGGACACAACCGATTAAAGCTGAGGAGGCCGCAAAGCCCAGCTCGGCTGCCGTCAGCTGAAAATAATTTTGCAGTGCTTCAACCGCACCGGAAATGACCGCGGTATCGTAACCAAATAACAATCCACCTAACGCGACGACCAGCGTTAGGTGAATAACATTTGTACCTGTTTTCATTTGAGTGACCTCTTTTATATTTGTAGGGTGTTTTTCTATCCAACAATCTCAAGATGAAATTTTCGTCTCATCTTGAGATTGTCTGGCTATATATAAAGTCAAACAATTCAGGTTTGCCTATTATGGAATAATTCAACAAAGTTATGATTTTTTATTTATGTGATCATACAGATAAGCACGTATTTAAAAAAAACAACGCAGTTCAAATTTAAAAAAATGAATAATGGCAATAAGAAAAATCACAATTGCCGCCAACGAAACAATCCCGTCATGATGAGTGGAAATTGAGTTTATTCGCTCTGCATTTATTCACTGATACAGGAAAACCATCATGACTGAATTTTTTAAACACATTGACCCTATTCAATTTGAAGGGACAGAATCAACCAATCCCTTAGCATTCCATCATTATGATGCGGACCGTATGATTCTCGGCAAATCAATGAAAGAACACTTGCGTTTCTCAGCCTGCTACTGGCACAACTTCGTCTGGCCGGGAGCCGATGTATTTGGAGCCGCAACCTTTGACCGGCCATGGCACCATGGCGGCAGTGCAATGGAACTGGCACGCCTGAAAGCCGATCTTGCCTTTGAGTTCTTCACCAAACTCGGTGTGCCTTACTACTGTTTCCACGATGCTGATGTCGCGCCTGAAGGCAGCTCCATCAAAGAATACGTCAATAATTTCGCAGAAATGGTTGATGTGCTGGGACAAAAACAGCAAGACACCGGTATGAAATTGTTATGGGGTACCGCCAATGCGTTCTCTCATCCACGTTATATGGCCGGTGCTGCTACGAACCCCGATCCAAAAGTGTTTGCCTATGCAGCGACGCAAATTTTCCACGCCATGGGTGCCACTAAAAAACTCGGCGGTGAAAACTATGTGTTATGGGGCGGACGCGAAGGCTATGAAACCTTACTCAATACCGATTTACGTCAGGAGCGCAAACAACTTGGCCGCCTGATGCAAATGGTTGTTGAACACAAACACAAAATCGGCTTTAAAGGCACGATTCTGATCGAGCCGAAACCACAAGAACCGACCAAACACCAGTATGACTATGACTGTGCAACCGTTTATGGTTTCTTAAAACAGTTCGGGCTTGAAGATGAAGTGAAAGTCAACATTGAAGCCAACCATGCGACGCTGGCCGGACACAGTTTCCACCATGAAGTCGCCACGGCAACTGCGCTGGGAATTTTCGGCTCCATCGACACTAACCGTGGTGATGCGCAGTTGGGCTGGGACACTGACCAGTTCCCGAACAGTGTTGAAGAAAATACCCTAATCATGTACGAAATTCTCAAAACAGGTGGTTTCACCACCGGTGGGCTGAACTTTGATGCCAAACTGCGTCGTCCGTCTATTGATGCCGATGATCTGTTCCATGGTCATATCGGTGGTATGGATATCATGGCGTTGGCACTCGAACGGGCAGCAGGCATGATCGAAAATGATCAACTCGCCAAACATATCGCCCAGCGTTATGCCGACTGGAGCCAACCACTGGGTCGTGACATTCTGTCCGGAGAACATTCACTGACATCACTGGCTCAGTTCGCTGTAGACAATGATATCGCGCCACAAAAAGTATCCGGTCAACAAGAATATCTGGAAAATCTGGTCAATCGGTATATCTATCGGTAATTTATCTGGTAATACTCCGTCATTGGCGCTCGATATTTGCTCTCGGGCGTCAACTTGGACTCATGCTCCTTACCCCCGACAGACGGTCATCCCGATACCGTCTTCATATCAAAACGGCTCAGTGCAATACTCACTGAGCCGTTTTATTACGATTCGTTATTTTAATTACAATTCGTTTATTTTAACTACAACTCGTTTATTTTATCGCGAAAGCCCTGCACTCTGCGTTTTAGCACCACAAATTGCTAAAACCAGCGTTTAAACTTAAAAAACCCTAAGATAGCGATCATCACCACAATCAACATGACAGAAAACCACAGGAATGCACCGGGATTGTCTGTCCCCGGGATCCCGCCAATATTAACCCCCAGCAACCCGGTCAAAAATCCCAGCGGTAAAAACAGTGCTGCAATTAAAGACATCACATACATACGCTGGTTCATCTGATCATTGACCTGACTGACCAACTCTTCTTGTGTCACCACCGCCCGTTCACGAATCGCATCCAGCTCTTCCACCGAACGAATCAGCCGGTCGGTACTCTCCTGTAAATAAAGCCGGTCATCTGCGAGTAACCATGCTTTACGTTCAGCGACCATTTTCAGCATCGCCTCACGCTGAGGTGCCAGATAGCGCCGTAAGTGGATGGTCTGACGCCGGATTTCCATCAACTCTTTACGGTGGACGGCAGGGTTCGACTCTTCAAGCACATTTTCTTCGATCTGCGCAATCCGGTCTTCAAAAGTAGCGGTGACAGCATCAATCCGCAATGTCAGGTAATGGCACAACCGCACCAGAAAATCAGAACTGTTGACCGGCCCTTCCCCCTGATGCAGAGACTGAATTAAATCACTGACTGACAACAACTTTCGCCGCCGGGTCGAGATAATCCGCTGCGCATCAATCACAATCCGCACCGAGACCATATCCTCAGGGCTTGCCCCTTCGCTCAGGTTCACCCCGCGTAAAAAAATCAGTGACTGCTCATTGACGTGGCTGACCCGTGGACGCGTATCATTACTCAATAAAGCATCCGCCACCAATTCTCCGACACCACTCTGATGTGACAACCAGTGACTGCCCTGTTCATTGGCACAATCAATATGTACCCATAATGTGCCCTGTTCAGGTTGCCAGGCATTGACCTGTTCCAGATCCAACTCAACCGCACCACCTTGCCCATCAAATAATAAAGCTGCTATAAACGCACTTTGACTCATGCTGCCTCCGAGAATCATTATCTTGTTTAAATTAGCAGATTTTTTCAGATAAACATAAAGGAACTGAGCCGGTTACGGTTCGATTATCATCAACCACTGTGTGCGGCTGATGAACGAGTCTCCTGAGGCTCACCCTCACTGTGAGCCGTCAGATCCACGGCAATGGTCGTCAGATGATCATGCCATTCAATCTGCGACAGACTTTGATAATGCAGGACATGTCCGGTGATACGAATACTCAAATGATGCGGACTCAGTTTATCCATATTAAACACTGGGGTATCGGTAATCAGAAACGGGTCGCTCAACGCTTCCCCGGGGGAATGCAGATAATAAAGATAGTGGTAGCCTTGCGAGCCTTGTTGCTCATTTTCTTCAGGTTCCCGGTACCCCGTTAACATCACACCGGGGGCAATGGTTTCCGAGACAATCTCCATATTGGTGCGGTTATGGTGATGTTTTCCAAACGACTGTGGTGTGAAATAACCAATCAAACACCCGACGGCAATTAGAATGATAGTACTCAACCCTCGCATACTTTCAGGCTCCTGCTTGTCTTCGCGGTCTACGTCTCCTGTCAGACGTCTCCTTTTACAGACATTATCAGATCCGATTAGTTCGTAGCGCATTCATCCGAAGGCTGCTGGGGCAGATATCGATACAAAACGAGTTTAGTATCGATATCTGCCTGATGACCCATGTTAACAAAGGTCAGTTTAGCGAGGTATTCTGGTGGCGATAAATTCAGAAGGAACCGCCCGATAAGAACGGTCGATACGGCTGTCCTTAATTTGTCCGTGAATCATGTCATCCGTGACTTTATCGATATACAGCTCATCATTGCCACTTTTACCATAGAGATGTCCGTCTTTGATCTCTAAAGGAATCAGCTCACTGAAACTTCCGTCCAGTTTGAAATAAGCGCCGCCCTGATTGCCGTCAAAAACAATGAAAAAGAGTTTATCGCTATATTTATGATCTTTGAGCGTCCATACCGTATTGTGGTTTTGTGTAAAGAAACTGGCGTCAATCGGTTTGGTGTAAGAGACCACTTCAAGGTGTTTGACCGATGTCAGATAAATAATTTCCTGAACACCATCGCCATCGACATCGCCAAGTTCAAATGACTCGATTCTCTGACCATGTTGGTTACCATCAACCACAGTAAATACTTCGGAAGATCGCTCTGAATATGCAACAGAAGGGAGAGAAACAACAGCCGCAGCGACTGCAATTAGGATTTGTTTTATCATTGTAATAGCTCTTGTCCGTTTATTTAATGACTGCTTCGTATGGCTGAGGTTCAGCACGTTGCCCATCCAGATGACTATCCGTCAACATGCCCCAGATCTTCGTGTCAGTGATCCCTTCAATCGTGATATAGCCCACTGATGATGACCCCGCATTGCTAATCCGATTTCTTGATGAGTCAACCTTGAGGTCAAGGGCACGCATCGAGGTATTCAAAGCGACCCTTTTACCATCACTAAAAAATGACAGGGTATAATCCGGACCATAACGCTGATCAACCAATTTCCATTTCGTCAAAGCAAGTCGGTTGAATACCGATTCATTCATCGCTGGGGCAACTTTAAACGCTTTAATGGTGTTGTCTTGATCGAGATAGACAACTTCGGCAATGCCGTCACCGTCAATATCACCGACTTTGTAAGATAGATTTGATTGCAGAACATCAGTCATATCTTTGACAAAATGAGGGGTTGGCAAGGTGTCATCTGCCGGCACAACACATGAGAATGCACTCGCCATACCGGCGATGGCAAGAAGCAAATAGTTTCGTTTCATCCATTATCCTGTTTTATATCATTAAGTTGAACGCAGCATTTTGCACATAAAATGAGTTGCGTCAATTAATGTCACATGATTGATTTTGATGCAGATAATGGAAAAAGAGCACCACTGCGGAAAAAACTTGCGGATCGGTTTGGTGCGCTCCGATTCTCTCAGTTGCATGATCTGCCAGTTGCATGACCTGCGCCAATACCTTTCGGCACCGGGCTGATATCTTCTTTTCACTTGGAGTTCTGTAAATCAGTGTATTGTGAATCAATCAATAAAGATGCTAAATAAACTAATTTTCAGTAATTTTTAAAATCAATACATAATAAAAGAGAAAGTGAATAACTTTGAAAGTGTGATCATACTATCGCTTATGAAAGTAACACATAAAGAGAAAAGTAAAATCATAAATAAGCGTGTGATTTCAGATCGCAAAGATGCATCTCTGGGTTGATTGTGTATTATATTCAGTGGTAGATATAATAGAATATTTTACATATGGAGAACCATTATGACCATTAGTGAACAAATCAATACCTTGATCAAACTCGATGAAACATTTATTGCTTTAAGAATCACAGATCAGGATACAGAAGAAAAAGAGATCCTATCAAATATGCCTGATAATTATAAAGAGATTTACTATAGTAATCATTATAATGAAATTGATGATACTTTTGATTTCACCGAAGCCAATTCAGAAATAATTAATTATCCGAATTCCGAAGGAAACTATAGTTCTGATTATATTCGCATAATGGAATCACACGGTTACTACAATCTGGCTTCATTTACTGTTAAAGGCACCAAAAAACTTAGCTGTATTGTAACAATTCCCAGAAAACCGCATGATCCTCAAAATGCTTTCAATATGATTAAACAAGATTTAGTTAATGATATAGAAAAAATTATCGCTAACCTAAGCAAGATCGCTACTGTTTCTGATTTCAACTTTTCTACCATTACGAATGTCAATCAGTGATGTCGCGATAATTAGTAAAGTCCCAATAACGAGTTTCACTGTGTCAAAATCACCATGCCACAAGACGACATTGACAATAATTCCAGCAGGAATTAACAAATTATTCATAATTGCTAGCTGAGTAACAGAAACTCGTGTTGAACCTTTATTCCATAGATAATAACCAATACCAGATGCAATAACACCTAAATAGAATAGTGTCATAATCTCTGTCGATGTGGTTGGTAACTTACTTTTATCTCCCAAAATTATGAATGCCATCAGAGAAACCAAAAAGGCACCACAATAGAAATAAGGAAAGACCGTTGATTGCTTTATTCCCGTAGGGATATTCTTCTTATATAATATTTGTCCCAGCCCAAAACAAAAATTTGCACCTTGAATCAGGAAGAAACCTTTCAAGGTCGCTTCTTCGATACTGGTTTGCCGGATGACATAAGCACCAATAACAGATATTACGACTAAAAACAAACTCTTAAGAGAGAAGCTATCATAAACCAACTGATTAATCATTATTATATATATTGGTGTAAATATAGTGAATAATAATATATTACTGACACTAATGAACCGAAATGCATTGAAGTAAAAACAGTACATAATTCCTAACTGGATTGCACCAATAAATATAAACTTTATATATTTTTTCGAAAAGTTGTTTCTTATAAAAGGCAAAAATATTAAAAGAGAAAGAAACGTTCTAATGACAACCGATAAATAAGGATCAACATGAGTTAACGCACTGCCAATCAGTGAAAATGAAAACGCCCAAATAAACGTAGCAATAACTAGATAAGTCACGATATCCATCCCATATTCAAAGCTGTCATTGCAGCATCAATTGTTTTACTTGCTTGCAGTTTAACCCTGCTATTTTTTAAATTACTTTTCACTGTATTAATTGTATATCCCGTTATATTTGATATTTCTATCATACTCAGTCCTTCTTTTGCTAATGACAGACAAATTAATTCACCATAGTTGGGTTTCTCTATTTGTTCATCCGTAAACAATTGATCAATAAAATAATCCCCGGCAATATTTATTGGAGACATTTTCATTTCAGATAACTCTTGAGATATATCATGACGATATTTGCGAATCATAAATTTTGTAAATTCAATAATACGACTATCAAAATTATTGTTAAATTGTGAATAATGAGAATCTTTGCATCCTAAAACGTAAGACACCTTAGTTGAACCAATAATACTCGACCGGGCATATATATTATGAACAGAAAACTTAGATTTGATTTTTTCAGAGAACTTCCTTTCTTTTTCATCTCTTTGCATCATAAATAAACCATGCTTCTGATTACGAATCATTGGGTCTTCATAAAAAAGGTTTTCATCTCTATAAATAAGTTTCATGTCACAAGGAAGATTGGACACAACAGATAAATTTCGAGGTGTCTCAATATAAATAGAAATGTAGTCCATACCTAGCTGTTGCAAAAACGCCCCATCTCTACAAATTTCATTATCCTTTTTTATTGACGTTGAGTTTATTGATTTATTTGTCATATATAATGCCACATTTGATTAGATGCGCTTATTTAAAAATGACCTACTTTTGAGGGTTTCATCCAGAAAAATAGCCACCATAATAAGGTCAGCAACCGGAATTAATCATGTCAAGAATAAAAATAAACAACTCATAAAGTTTAATCAACCGTTATTTTTATTTACATTAAAGTCAATAATAAATGGCCAAATCATGAACCATGACCACTTAAACACAAATTTAATTGACTCAGATCAGTCTGTTAAAAATTTTATGGCATCCCTATACGAAACTTTCAGCGTTCAGCTTAAGCAGCAAGATGAGCCTCGAGTCAAAATCGAATACTTTGGCGCCGTCATAGAAGTTCAGCTTGTCTCTTTTGATGGGGTTTATAAGCGGCAAAAAACGAAAAAGTAGCGTTTATTCATACGTCACTACGATTGATAAACAAGGTAATCATTAATCGTGTTCATGGAATAAAATTAATTTTAACTATATGATTTTATTGATAATAAATTACATATCATCTATCTGTTGTCCAATCCCTCCTATATCAATCAGAATTATCCTCCCTGATTTTTCATCCTGAGTACATCAGTCAGATTGGTTGCAAGCTGCAATCAATTGTTGATCCGTTAACGCCCCGGCAAAATTATAATCCTAAGCGCCCCCAGATTTTGATGAGGACCCAATGACGAATATTTCGGTGGGTCTGATGCAGCAATTCAACCGTGGAAATACTACTGCACTCAATGATAGATATCGACCATTAATGAGGAAATAAATAATGATGAAAAAACTCACTTTACATCTGTTGCTTTCGCAGACACGAATAATGCGCATAACCACGGCTCAATGAACAATGGCAAAAATATGAATCATCGTAATATGATGAATATGGATCATATGTCTGATGTCGGTATGCCTGCCACCGGTGTAAAACCGAACAAGGTTGTTCATGTCCTGCTTTCTGATGATATGAAGATCACATTCAAAAAAGAGATAAACATTGCCCCTAACGATGTGGTTCAATTTGTCGTGATGAATACGGGTAAGATAGAGCATGAGTTCACGATTGGCTCTGAAGCCGAGCAACTGATGCATCGTGACATGATGAAAGGAATGATGAAAGACATGAACGGCCAACATATGCATGATATGGGGCGTCACTCTTGAACCGTTTGTATATGCCTTTCGAGCATAAAAAAAGCACCGCTATTGCGATGCTTAATATCTGAATTTTCCTATGCTTTGGCCGGCCCGGCAAGGCGTCCATAAGCAGATTTAGGGGCCTGAACTCTTAAAGTTTTACCAAATGATGACTTACTCTTAGAAGCGTGAACCTGCATACGCTTAATAGCTTTATCTACATTTACATCATTTGCTTTGTCTGTTGCTACAGTCAACATAATAGCCCCCTTAGTTGCCCTAACTATAACTGATCATAACCAATTTGGAAAGCAGCTTAGTCTTCATCTACTACAACACGTTTAAACAATGCATTGTTTTTAGGATCAAATGGATCACTTTCATCAAAGCCTAATTCACGATAGTAATTTAACAAATGCTCATCATCGATTGGATCTTGAATACCAATCCAATCCGCTTTAATAGCAACGGCAAACAACTCTGCACAGCGTGAAGCAATGGGAACAATGTACCCTTTTAAAGGATTTTCAACTTCACCACCCTGAATATAGTTTATTTTAACAACCAATTTCCCTTCACTCGCTTTGCCGATCATAAGACCACACAAATCTTCACCATACCATACAGCAAGCTCTACTCTAGCCATATGATCTCTGCGGTATTGATCTCGCACTTGTCGCCAATCCCATCCGATTTGACGATTTACTGGTATATCCCATTTATCCTGAGAGTGGAGAGCATCTTCACTGATTTCTGTTAAATCAATATGACCAATAAAATCAGGCTCAAACTGCTCAAAATCATCTTGAGTCTGAGCTAATACAGCAAGCCTAAGTTGTTGATACTTATCAGCGATAGCTGGGTTATTCATGCTTCTATTATATCTACTAATATTTAATTGAAAAAATGATACCACGTTTTTATAGCACTGACGTTTCAGCCAGGAATCATCCGCATAATTTTGGCAGAAAAAACGACTTATGATTGATAATCATCTGTATGATCTCATAAAACTGCCTCAACAAAGTGACAAGAGACGCATATCCACAATTGATAAATCAATAACTTTAAAGCCAGAATATTGCTCCGTACTCATTTCCTGCCCTCAACATATACAGATTCACACAATGTCGGTTTAGCCCCATATCGCCAAACCACCAAATTTAGCCATAAACAGCTAAACTTGTATAATTAGCCATAAAAAGCTAAATTAATACAAGAAAAATAGAGCGGAGTTTCATGTGGCGGCGACCGATAAAGCAATTGCCGTGATCAGTGGTGATATCGTTAATTCAACTCAGTTAAACGCTGAGCAGTTTGACCGACTCCTGACACGCATCAAAGAGATTCAGACATGGATGAGTACCGAAAACACATCCAATGCGCACAGTATTATCCGGGGGGATGAATTTCAGAGTGTGGTGCATGATATTGAAAATGCGCTGAGATACACCCTCCTTTATCGGCTCGGGATTAAAGCGCTCGGCAAAACCTTTGACAGCCGGATTAGCTTCGCTATTGCGGCTCATGCCGATCTGCGTGAGTCGGTCTCGGAATCGATGGGAGAGGCATTTGTCCTGTCCGGACGCGGGCTCAAGTCATTAAAAAACCATCGGTTGATTTTTAGTTCTGACCGTCCGGAACTCAACGCACAGTTTGACTTACTCTTTCAATACCTCGACAGACAGTTGACTGACTTAACCGCACGCCAGTGTGAAGTCATGCTGCCGATGCTGCAAAGCCATCAGGATCTGTCGGTGAGTGAGTTAGCCGAGCAACTCGGTATTGCGACGGCAACGGTCAGTAAATCACTGAAGGCGTCTGGCTGGTCGCTCATCAGTGCACTCAATCAACAATTTATCAACCAAGTGGCAGGGTTCAGAAATGTCTGATTTTTTGACGGTTTTCATCGCGTTTTTACTGATTCATCTGATCGGTGATTTTTACCTCCAACCCGGACGATGGCGGGCAGCCAAGCACAAATCCACCTATCGCGCCCCGCAACTGTATATTCATGCGTTATTGCAGGGCATTGCGCTCTCGGTACCGGCCATAGTGCTTGGCATGGATTGGCGTACCACGGCTTGTTTGATTGCGATTGTTGCGGTGATTCATGTGCTGATTGACCTGTGGCAAGCGACGCGCAATCCACATCAATTTATGCATATGGTGGCGGAGCAAGCCCTCCATACTGTCGTGTTTGCACTGCTCGCATTTTACATCACCACGGATATCACCATTAGCGCGATGCTTCAGCATGACAAGTTTGCTCAAGGTATGCTGGTGGCCTTGGCATATGTGCTGGTTCTCAAACCGACCTCAGTAGGGATTGGCAGCCTCTTAAACAAATATTCCATGACCGTGACTGACAACCATCCGCAAATGAATGGCCTTGTCGCAGGTGGTGAGTTGATCGGTTATTTAGAGCGAATCCTGATCCTGACATTTACGCTGGTCGGAAGTTATGCCGCGGTCGGTTTTGTCTTCACCGCCAAATCCATATTCAGATTCGGTGAACTGAACAAATCAGACAGCCGCAGCCTCACCGAATATGTTTTGATCGGTTCGCTGTTATCGGTGGTGGTCGCCACCCTTGTCGGCACTCTGGTTTCACTCGGCCTAGATATCAAAATCTCGATATCAAAATAAAGCGATGGTGAAACATTTACGTCCATAAAAACAGTGATAGCAGCCAAAAAATACCCGGACGGTGTTCCTGTCCGGGCAAATAGGATATTGGCTTGTGGTTAATCAGTACCGGCACGGGATGGTGACAGAGAACGGATCATGTTGATCAAGCAGTCCAGCGCCACCGCCACATCCTGAGTCTCTACATTTTCTCGCGGATTATGGCTGATGCCTTTTTCACAACGGACAAACAACATGCCCATCTCGGCAATATTTGCCATCACCATCGCATCATGACCGGCACCACTGGCAAGATAACAGACATCTTTCCCGGTCGCTGATTCGACCACATCTGCCCAGACCTGTTGTAGCCGATCACTACATGGCACGGCCTGCGCCTGATAGATCTGTTCATGGGTTATGGTTAAACCGCGCTTGTCAGCGATAGCCGCTAATTGTGTCATCAGTAATGGTGCACAGTAGTCCAGTTTGTCTTGCGACTGACTGCGAATATCCAATGAAAACTGCACCTGTCCGGGAATAACATTGACCGCTGCGGAGCGCACCTCACACTTGCCAACCGTCGCGACAATTTCATGCTCGGTAGCAAACGCTTCAATGCAGGCAATCATCTCCGCCGTGCCACATAGCGCATCATGACGCAGCGGCAGCGGCACGGTACCGGCATGTCCGGCAACACCAGACACATCAATCAGAAACCGTTTTGCCCCGGCAATCGCAGTCACCACGCCGACAGGTAAATCGAGACTTTCCAGCAGCGGCCCTTGTTCGATATGCACTTCCAGATAAGCGAGCGTCTCTTCCGGCTTGCGGGCAGCATCAACCACTTTGTCAGGATCAAGCCCGAACCGCTTCATCGCTTCGCCAATCGTGACGCCATCTTTATCTTTGCGATCTAATAAGGCCGGATTCCACATGCCTGCCACCGGGCTGGAACCCAGCAGCGTGGTCTGAAAACGGGTGCCTTCTTCATCGGCAAATGCCACCACATCAACATGAAACGGTAAATCAACGCCTTTGAGCGCATCTAGTGCTTCAATTGCCAGTAAAATCCCCAGCGGACCGTCATAACCACCGGCATTGGCGACAGTATCACTGTGCGAACCGATGATCAGCGTCGGCATTTCAGGATGTGCCGAGACTTTTCTGCCCCACTGATTGCCGACTTCATCCTGCCAGATTTCCAGCCCGGCCTGCGTCATCCACTGCGCCAGTTGTTGATGTGCTTGACGATGCTCTTCGGTCAGATAAGCCCGTAGAATGCCGTTTGGCATCGCGCTGAATGAGGCTAATGTCTGAATTCTTTCCATCACCTGTGTGGCCCGGTGTGCCGCCTGCATACGCGCTCCTTGTGATTGCCTCATATGTTGTGACTCTTCCCTACTTTGACCATGTACCGCATCAGGCACTGAAGACATCCATTGCCGCAGCAACAGCCTGACCGGGAGCGACGGGTACTCTGGCTTTCAGTAACACCGATTCCAGTGCCGCCAGTGTCATCAGGACACATTCCTGACGGGCGTTATACCCCATAGTGCCAATGCGCCAGATTTTGCCGTGAAGCGGTCCGAATGAGGTGCCGATTTCGATACCGAAGCGATGTAACAGTTCTTGGCGAACGAGATCACCATTGATTTGTTCAGGAATATAAACCCCGACCACATTGTTCATTTTGTATTGTTGATTACCGAACAGCCTTAAGCCCATCGCTTCAAGGCCGACCGCCATCGCCCGTCCGGCTTGTTGGTGGCGGGCGATCACCTGCGTTGCGCCCTCTTCGAGATAGAGCCGGGCACACTCACGCGCAGCATACAACATACTGGTTGCTTCCGTGTGGTGGTTGAGTCGCTCCGGCCCCCAGTAATCCATCACCATCGCTAAATCAAAATAGTTGGATAAAATCGGCGTATCCTCCCCATCCTGATGGGCTGCGGTACGAATGCCGGCTTCGACCCGTTTGCGCCGGTTAATCACCTCAACGCAACGTTCACTGAGCGTCACCGGTGCGCTGCCCGACGGCCCGCCCAGACATTTTTGTAGCCCGGCAGAGACCGCATCGAGATGCCATGCATCCACTTTAAGCTCATTCCCGGCAATCGATGCCGTTGCATCACAGTAAAACAGCACCCCGTAACGCTGACAGATTTCACCAATCTCAGCCAGCGGCTGATTCATGGTGGTTGAGGTATCACCTTGCACAGTAGCCAGCATTTTCGGCTGAAACTCACGAATCGCGGCTTCAACTTTCTCCGGCGGGCACACCTCGCCCCATTCAATATCGATCGTCTGCACCGCAGCACCAACCCGGTGAGCGATTTCACACAACAGATGGCCGAACCGGCCAATCACCGGAATCAACACTTTGTCCCCCGGCTGCAACACCGACACCAACACCGCCTCAATCCCGGCACGTGCGGTACCATCAACAAGCAAGGTCTGTTGATTCTGCGTCTCAAATACATTGCGATAAAGGGCTTGTACCTGATTCATATAGCCGGTCATGACCGGATCGTACTGCCCAATCAAAGCCGACGAAATCGCCTGATGCACCCGGGGATACGCGTTAATCGGTCCCGGTCCCATCAACATCCGTTGCGGTGGATTGAGGGTTTCAAATAGCGGATTGGTTTCCATACATCTCTCCCATAAAATCTGATTCAAATCGTCGGTTTAAAACTGGCCGGTCAGAGCGTCACCATCACTGCGCGGATCCGTTGCCGGAGTGGCTTGACCGCTTTGATCTAACGTGATTGCACCGGCATGACCCATCAGTTCATTTTGATCTTTCACTTGTGTAATTTCGTGACCGCGCTCGCGCAATGTATCCTGATACGCCAGATATAAACTCTGCTCCAGCCGCAACTGGTGGGTATCATCCCCCCAAGTGCGTCCCAGCAACCAGCGCGGCATCGCAATCGCTTCATCCAGCGCATAGCCCTGATAGACATAACGGCTGAACAGGCAGGCCTGTGTCTGCGGCTGCCCTTCCCCGCCCATGGTGCCGTACACGATCCGTTGTCCATCGTTCAGCTCGGCATAAGCCGGGTTTAAGGTGTGGAATGGTTTTTTGCCCGGTTTCAGCACATTGTGATGCGCGCTATCAAGCGAAAAGCTTCTCGCCCGGTTATTCCAGACAAATCCTAAATTCGGCAAGACCGCCCCGCTGCCGAACTCCCAGTACACACTCTGAATAAAGCTGACCATAGTGCCATACTGATCGGTCGCCCCCATCCAGACCGTATCACCGGGTTTGGCGATATGCGGCCAGGGTTGTGCCTGCACCGGCGAAATACGTGCCGCACACGCGTCAATACTCTGCTCAGTCAATAATTGCTGCAACGATATAGAGAGATCCGCTTCATCGGTCACGTATTGATCACGCAGAATAAACGCCTGTTTGGTCGCTTCGACCAGCAAATGGATGTGGTCAATCTCACCGTCAGCCTGAGCAACCAGTCGGTCATAAATCGACAAGATCAGCAGTGAAGCGACCCCTTGTGTCGGAGCACCGAAGTTATATAGTTTTCCTTTACCGGTCTGCACCGATAACGGTGCCATAACCCGGGCCTGATGGTGGTGGAAATCGTCAAGGGTCAGCGGGCTGCCTAATGCTGCCAGATCCGCCGCGGCTTGCTTGGCAATTTCTCCCCGATAAAAATCATCCAGACCTGCGGTTGCAAGCCGCTCAAAAGTGGTCGCCAGTGTCGGATTTCGCAGAATCTGCCCAATCTCAAGGGTCTTACCGTCCGGTAAATAGTGCTGAGCAAATGACGGAATATCCGCCAACATCGCCACCGTTTTTTCGCTCGCATTGACCAGACTCTGAGTGACCTCAATCCCTTCCCGGGCAGCCGTGATCGCCGGTTGCAACAGTTGCGGCAACGAGTGTCGGCGATGATTGAGCGTTAAAGCCTGCTGCCAGCCCGCGATCGTTCCGGCCATGGTGATCGCTGCGCTGCCACCGCTCGCCGGTAATGCATCACCTTGCGCACGATATACAGCCGGATCAATATTCAATGCAGCCACGCCACAGCCGTCAATGGCTATCGGTTGTTGTCCCGGATGGCAAATTAACCAGAAGCTGTCGCCGCCAATACTATTCATATGCGGATACTGCACCGTCACCATTGCGGCCGCAGCAACCATCGCTTCACTGGCGGTGCCGCCCTCATCGAGAATTTTTTGTCCGGCTTGTGCCGCCCGGTAATGGGGCGCGGTAAATGCTGTCTGATATTTCATTGACTGTCCTCTCCGGCCATCAGTCTTGCGGCAATTGCCAGTAACCGACCTTCTTCATTGGGCAGTCCCAGCAGCGACATCCCACACGGGCCATCAGTCATTCCCTGAAACGGTAAATGTAACTGAGGGAATCCGGACAAGCCGGCAATTGCGGTCAATCCCATCAGCTCAGTCCGGTAATCGGCCATCGCTTGTGGCGAAATATCCAGTGACGGTGGCCCGGCAGGTGTGGTCGGTAACAGCCAGACACCGCCGTGTTCATCAAGCTGAGCGTATAACCACGTGCGGAATGCTTTCTGGCGAAGTTTTCCTTGTTGGTAAGTGGTATCAGCAACGGTTCTCGCCCATTTGACCCGTTCCAAAATGGCAGGGTCGAGCGAGTCCTCGTGTTCTGTCAGCCAGCGGCCATGTTTCTGAATAATTTCATAACCTTGAATACTGCGAAACAGCAGACTCAGCCCATCCAGTGTCCACTCGGACTGTGTGATAAAGTCTTTCTCTTCAAGCGCAATTCCGGCCCAACGGCAACGGTCATGCACCCGCTGATAACGATCTTCACTCAGATGCTGCGCCATAAAACGGTCGAGATAAAGAGTCGGAATCGGATCGACCACATCCGGCACAGTTTCTGTCGATAGTTCACAGTAAACCGACGTCAAAACCGACAGTTCCCGGGCAAAAATACCTGCGGTATCAAAGCTTTTAGCGAGTTCAAAGCAGTGGGTGAGGTCAAATTTCCCCAACGTCGGCCGTAAGCCGAATAAACCGCAATAACTGGCAGGAATACGCACCGAACCACCGGTATCAGTCCCGATAGAGAAATCGACATCTCCCTGAGCAACGGCGACGGCACTGCCACTGGATGAACCACCGGGAATACAGCCGGGGGCAGCCGGGTTTTCAGGCGTACCGTAATGAATGTTTTGCCCGTTCAGGCTGTAAGCCAGCTCGTCAGTCTGAACCCGGCCGCGACAGATTGCCCCGGCGCTGAGTAAAGTTTCGATAATCGATGAGGTCGCCTTTGCCGAGGCATGGCTCTCTAGCCATGCGGGATTACCGGCACCGGTGTTATAGCCTGCGACATCAAATAAATCTTTAAACACAAAGCTCAGACCGGATAACGCCCCATCATCGGTTGCCGCAAGATAATCCGGCCCTTGCTGACAGTAAATACGTTGGTCTCTGACCTGATGTTGTCCCATATCTGTCTCTCCGCTTACGAGTTCGCAGCCGCCTCACTGGCTGGCTGTTCACGTTTGGCATACCGATTCGCAAGAATTGCACAGTAGAAAATCTGAATCGGGTGATAAAGCATAATCGGTAGCAAAATCATGCCCAGATTCGGGTCGGTACCGAAAATGGCCGTCGCCATCGGCACCCCTGCCGCCAAGGTTTTCTTGGTTCCGCAAAATACCGCAGCGACTTCATCTGGCCGTGAAAACTGACAGCGCTGCGCGCCCCACTGAATCGCATGAACCATCGCCAACAGCACGAGGCAACAAATACCAATCGCGGTGGCAAGCATCCCGACTGAGAAGTTATGCCAGATGCCATTTGCAACCGAGTCACAAAACGCATTATAGACAATCAGTAGAATAACGTACTTGTCGACTTTGTTGACCACAGACTTATGCCGTTCAATAAAATTGAGTAATACCGGTCTGGCAAGTTGCCCGGCAATCATCGGGATTAACAACAGTTTGGCGATAGAGATCACCGAACTCATCAGATCTAATTGCACCCCGGTCATCCCCATAAAAAACTGAATCAATAACGGGGTGAGAAACACACCGAGGATACTGGAAAGGGATGCGTTGAAAATTGCCCCCGGTACATTGCCTTTGCCGACACTGGTCATCGCCACCGAGGAAGAAATCGTGCTGGGCAGCACAAACAGATAGCAGAAACCAAAGGCGAGCGCTGTCGGCATAAATGCCAACATGCCATTGCCTAAAATCAACCACAGCAACGGATAAAACAGATAAGTCGCCAACTGGATGTAGACGTGCAGTTTCCAGTTACTCACCCCGGCTTTAATCTTTTGCGGAGACAGACCCAGCCCGTGTAAGAAGAACACAATTGCAACCCCGATTCCGGTCAGTTTATCGAGATGAATCAAACCACCGGAACGGCCAACCTGCTCAGAAACGGTCGCCAGCGCAATCGCGACCACCATGCCAACCAGAAACCATTCTTTTTTTAATTTATTGATGATACCCATTCTTGTTTATATCCATGTTGATGTGTTTATCACGTATTTATCGTCTCGTTATCACGACCCGCAAACCTTACTCTAACTCATTGAGCTGCGCATAGTTCATGCTGATCTTTCGACTGACCTGCGTCGATTTACTGTTTAAGTGTAAAAACGTTTGATTGACCAGATGCGCAATCAAACTCATCGGCACTGCATAGCTGTCTAACGGCAGCTTATTATTCATATAACAGATGAAGTAGTGCGCGGCTTGCTGCGCGTACTTCTGTCCGGACTGATCGGTAATCAGCAAGCAATCTCGTTGCGCCAGAAAAGCCATCATTTTCTCAAAGTTTGCCACGCGACGACGGATACCGATCACAATCGTGAAATCATCCTCATCAATGGATGCCAGATCCTCACCGATGGTCTGACCGGGCAGCGGCAACAGTTCAACATGAGTCCGGCATTGCATCAATTGCTGACGAAAATGCATTGCCAGCGGGTAACTATTGCGATAGCCAATGATTTTAATCCGCTTCGCCGTTGCCAGTTTCTCAATTAATGGCTGGTGATCCTGTCGGGTCAGTTGTTCCCAGAGTTTTTCCAGTGCCCGGACTTCATGATTGAATTCAGAATCATCCAGTGTCGTCATCATCACCGGCTGGCCGTTGTCCCGCTCCGTCATCAGCTCTTGACGTAAGGCGAGATGGTCTTCATAGCCGAGTTTACGAATAAAGCGGCTGACACTGGTTTTCGAGACCTGACACGCCTCTGCGATTTCACTGGTTGACAGCATCAACACTTTTTCCGGGTTGAGCTGTAAGTAATCCGCCAGACGCCGGTTATTGTCTGTCAAACTGGCATAATGACGGGTAATCCGTTCACTGAGCGGACAGTTTGCCGTCGGCTGCTTGGATTGATTGACATCAGAGGTTCGGTCATTCATCACTGGTTTTATCTCCTGCCGGACGCTGTTATCGTGGCTACTGACGCTCGGTATGCAACGGTCGGTTCTCAAAATATTCAGTTAAAGTACCGCAGAGAGAAAACTTCTCAGCTCCGCAGTTTGTGGGTTGGCAAACACGGCTTCACTCGGCCCGGTTTCCCACACTTTCCCTTCATTCATAAACACGACCCGATCCCCGACATCCCGGGCAAAATTCATTTCATGGGTAACTAAAATTAAAGTCATCCCTTCGGCTTTCAACTGTTCAAGCACTTTCAATACCTCACCGACCAGTTCCGGGTCCAGTGCTGAGGTGATCTCATCACACAACAAAACCTTCGGCGACATCGCCAGTGAGCGCGCAATCGCCACGCGCTGTTGCTGCCCGCCGGAAAGGTTACCCGGATAGGCGTCGAATTTATCGCCCAGCCCGACCTTTTCCAAGAGCTCACGCGCAATCCGCTGACAGTCTGCGGTAGATTTTTTCTGCACCAGCTTCGGTGCCAGCATGACATTTTCACCGACCGTTTTATGCGGAAACAGATTGAAGCTCTGAAAAACCATACCGACACTCTGACTCAAAAGACGCAGTTTATATTCATCATTTTCGACGGCCTGCTGATCGACGATGATCGCCCCTTCCTGATAGGTTTCCAGCCCGTTCATACACCGCAGCAAAGTGCTTTTTCCTGAACCGCTCCGGCCGATAATCGAGATCACTTCTCCGGCTTGAATTTTCAGGTCTACCCCTTTCAACACATGGTTTTCACCATAAAACTTATGAACCTGATCAACACTGATAAGTGACATAATACTTTGCCTCCGAGCTGTAAATGAGTCGTCTTATTTTCAGTTTTTCCACACCAGTAACCTCACACCTTCCGTGATTCGAGATAACGGGCGAACATCGATAAAGGAAAACAGATCGCAAAATAGAGCAACGCGACCATGGCAAACACTTTAAACGGTTGAAATGTTGCGTTGTTGAGCATGGTGCCGGCTTTAGTCAGCTCGACAAAACCAATGATCGATGCCAAAGCGGTTCCTTTGACAATTTGCACCGAGAAACCGACCGTCGGCGCAATGGCAATGCGCATCGCCTGCGGGAAAATGACATGTCGCATTGTTTGCAGATAAGTCAGCCCGAGCGTACGACAGGCTTCCCACTGACCTTTGGGTAAGGATTCAATACATCCCCGCCAGATATCATGAAAATACGCACTACTGAATAGTGTTAACGCCAGAATCGCAGCCGACCACGCACTGACTTCGATACCAATCAGCGACAAGCCAAAGAAAGCCAGAAAAAGCTGCATCAGTAACGGTGTCCCTTGAAACAGTTCAACATAGAGCTGGATCAGACGAGTAAACAACGGGTTACGTGTACTGCGCAATAGAGTCAGCGCCAGCCCGACCAAACCACCGCCGATAAAGGCATATACGGACAAGAGTAACGTCCAGCGCGCAGCCAGCAGGAGGTTACGGAAGATATCCCAATCGGTAAACTGCATCATCCTGAATCTCTCCTATAACGATGGGTTTTTAAATGCAAGGCGGCGAAAATAAGCGAATCCCTGGCGCATCAAAATCGCCAGTACCAGATAAATTACCGCCGTTAAGGTGTAGGATTCAAAACTCAGAAAACTACGCGATTGCACAAAGTTTGCCGCAAACGTCAGGTCTTCGACCGAAATCTGCGATACCACCGCAGAACCAAGCATCACGATAATGCACTGACTCACCAATGCCGGATAAACCCGCTGATAGGCCGGTGGCAATACAATATGAATGAAGATTTGACGTCGGGTCAGCCCCAGCGTTTTACCCGCTTCCCATTGTCCTTGCGGTACTGCATCAATTCCGGCTCGGATAATCTCTGCGCTGTATGCACCCAAGTTGAACACCATGGCAATCACACCGGCCTCCCATGCGGTAAGCTTGAGACCGAGCGCCGGTAAACCGAAAAATATAAAAAAGAGCTGCACAATAAACGGGGTATTGCGCGTCACTTCAATGTAACTGGCACATAGCAAACGTACCCCGGATTGACGTCCGGTTCGCCCTGCCGCGCACAGTGTGCCGACCACCAGCCCTGCCACGGTAGAAATTACCGTCAGTTGCACTGTCGTCCAGACACCTGCCACAAACTGTGGCAGGTATGGCGCGAGTCCGGCATAGTCTAGCTGATAACTCATGCTGTTCTCCCGGAGGTTAAGCGCCTAAATCTTTCGGAAACGGTGCCTTGAGCCATTTTTGTGAAAGCTGCTCCAATACACCGTCGGCTTTCGCCTGTTCAATCAATCGGTTCACTTCGCTGACCAACGTACTCTCACCTTTCATCACACCGACATAGCATGGGGAATTTTTCAGCAAAAACTTGGTCTGTGGTGCTTTATTCGGATAGCGCGTCGCAATCTCAGTCACGACCAGATTACCGGTCGCAATCAGGCTGATCTGCCCGGATAAAAACGCTGACAGCGTGGCATTGTTATCTTCAAACCGTTTGATCGTTGCCGATACCGGAGCCAGTTTGCTCAACTCAAGGTCTTCCACTGAGCCGCGCGTCACACCGACTGTTTTATTCGCTAAATCATCCGCTGAAGTCACTTGCTCGTCGGCAGTACCGAATACACCCAGATAAAACGGTGCGTACGCTTCACTGAAGTCGATGGCTTTTTCACGCTGCGGATTTTTACCCATACTTGAAATCACCAAGTCGACTTTTTGCGTTTGCAGATACGGAATCCGGTTGGCACTGGTAACCGGCACCAGTTCCAGTTTGACCTTCATCTGCTTGGCAATGTAGGCCGCCATATCGATATCATATCCTTGCGGTTGCATGTCAGTCCCGACAGAACCAAACGGTGGAAAGTCCTGTGGCACCGCCACTTTTAACACCCCACGTTGATGGATGGTTTCCAGTTGATCGGCTGACGCAGTCAGCGCATATCCCATACACATGACCGAAGCCACTGCTATAGCAAACAATCGAAGTAATTTCATTTGAGTCCCTTATCTTGTCATGAAACGATTGAAACAATCAAATCTAATTCTGCAACGATTGTGCCATGTTAACATTAACAATTTATCTTATTGATTTAATTAATTATAAAATCAATAAACATAACTATAGCGCTCCGTCATCGCACATCATTGGGCTATTCTCATGCAGCTGATGAACCAATACGGTGCAGTGGAACACAAACAAAAACGGCGTACTGTTTCTAAATCCGATCACACTTCCGATCCAAAATGGATCAATTTACGCTTGGATAATTGAAGGGGACGCAACACAACAAAGCAAGAAGGAGAGGGAGAGGGAGAGGGAGAGGGAGAAGGAAAAATGAAAGTAATAACAACACATTACCCTGTGGAAGTAGTGCGTTGGGTTTATTATGCCGCTAACCACGATGATACTGGCATAATAAACCATAGCGTAGCAACACGTAATGAATATAATCGTCTACTGTGTCTGGTAGGAGGCTATAACCTCCCTCCTGAAAATCGAATCAGCCTAAACTAGAGGAATCTGCCAACATACTAGAACATCAACTTTGCTTTGATTTGTACATTTTCCAGAGCCGCACTAAACGCCATCCAACCCAATATACAACTATGATCGTCAATAACCACAATATTTTGTCACCCAACAGCATATTCAGTGATGTCATAATAAAATAAGCACATGCGGCGAGCACGACAGAGACGGAAATCAACTTTAATTTGTCTTTGATAAATTCACTCATCAGTTCTGCCTCAATATATTGTCATTATGTCGCAGTGCATCATCAGCAGCCCAGCTTGGTAACACTTCGGTGTCATTTTTTTGCGTGTAGATTCACAATTGATTGAAATTTGATTGGGCTGCGATGTGGTGGGTTGACTGCTCCTATTTATGATAAAAATCGGTTCGCCTTTGCTCAACCAAAGACGAACCGGAAGTTTTACACCCTAAAGCAATGATGCTCTCTTTAAGACTTTTGTTTCGCCAGCTTTAAGCCGCCGACACGCACGCGCTCAGACTCCATCAGGAAGCGATAAGTCGAGGCGGCAACGCCACCACCGATAAACAGCGCATAGTTGGCAAGCTCTGTGACCCAGAATGTGGCACAGACGGCGACGAAACCGGCAATAACCAAGGCGTAGATACTCTTTCTGTTCACCCCATTCTCATACCAGTATTGCCCTTGCGGGGATTCAGTATATAACGACGGAACATCAATCTGACCCTTCTTAATCAGGAAGTAATCCACCAGAATAATGCCATACAGCGGACCGATCATCGCGGCCAGAATATCCACCGTGTAGTGAATCACTTCCGGGTTGTTAAACAGGTTCCACGGGGTCAGTAATACCGAGCCGAACGCCGCAATAAAACCACCGAGTTTGAAACTGATCTTCTGCGGTGACACATTCGAGAAATCAAATGCCGGGGCAACAAAGTTCGCCACAATATTGATCCCAACGGTCGCAAAGATAAATGTCATTGCGCCCAGCACGGTAATCAGTCCTGAATCGAGTCGTTTGACCGTTTCAACCGGATCGGTAATCATCTCGCCAAAGACCGGAATCGAGGCAGAAACGATCACCACACTGAATAGTGAAAACAGAATAAAGTTGAGCGGCAGTCCCAGCCAGTTGCCGAGCTTCAGCTTTTGATAGCTACCGCAATAACGTGAGAAATCACTGAAGTTGAGAGTCGGGCCTGCGAAATAGCCGGCAACCAGTGCAATCGCAATGATCATCTGAGCGATCGCGTCCCACCCTTCCAGATTATGGCTACTCAGGTTAAAGCTGATATTGTCCCATCCGGCGCGGTCAATCATGTACAGACATAGCGCAAACATCGCCACATAAATAGCAGGCCCTGACCAGTCGATCACTTTGCGGATCATTGTCATACCAAACATAAAGACGATGGCTTGCATCAGCCACATGGCACTAAAGCCAATCCAGCCGAGATAAGATAATCCGAGGAAACTATCATCTGCCAAGCTGCTCATCTGCGGAAAAAAGTACAGCAACAAAATAATAAATGAGCTTGAGGCCAGAAAGGTTTGAATCCCGTACCAGACGACCGCGATTAACCCGCGAATCACCGCAGGGATATTGGCGCCGAAAACACCGAATGACATCCGGGCAATAACCGGAAACGGTGCACCGGATTGTTGACCCGGCTTGCCCATCAGGTTGGCAAAGATCATCACGATGGATATCCCGGCCAATAAACTGATAAATACCTGAATCCCATTCAGTCCGAGTGCAAACAAGCTCGCAGCGAAAACATAGCCGCCGACACTATGGACATCAGACATCCAGAACGCAAAAATACTATACCACCCCCATTTTTGTTCCGTATCGGGGGCCAGATCTGCATTACTCAGCCGTGGGCTGGTTGGTAGTTGTGTTGTTTTCATCATCGACTCTCCATGTCAAGATTGTATACAATGACAAATACAATTTGCATGCCAATCTGAGATCTTACGGCAAAACTGCATGGAGAATGGATTTGTGGCAGATGTGCGCGCCTGTGGTGCACTGATTTTATGCAATTTTGCAGCCTTGTGGTGCACGGGGATAAGATTCAGGAACCCGCCACTGTGCATGTCACACGGAAACCTCAAGCAAGCAAAACATCCTGAACAAGTGTGTCTTTCCATGGTATATATATTGCCTGTATACAGCAGACCGACATAAACTGTATACAAAATGCATTAGTCAAAGAATCTAAGTCATACGAAGAGAACCCGCGATGTCGAATGATGAAAAAATTTACCAGAAAATACTCAAGGCAATTGTCGAGCATCAACTTGCACCGGGCGTGCGCCTGCCGGAAGATCGGCTCTCGGAAGCATTCGGTGTCAGCCGGACAGGCATTCGCAAAGTATTACAACGTTTGGCATTAGAACGGTTTGTGGTGATTGAGCCCAATAAAGGCGCACATGTGAATCGCCCCACCCGACAAGAAGCAGAAGAAGTGTTACGCAGCCGGATATTACTCGAACCCTTATTGATTCCTGAGCTACAGCAGCGCTGGGATGCTCAGCAGTCCGAGCGGTTTACTCAGATGATCCACGAAGAAAAAGAGGCCGAACAGCATGGTCATCTCTCCGATTCAATTCAGCTCACCGCTCGTTTTCACTACGAACTGGCGAAACTGGCCGGTAACTCGGTACTGGCTGATTTTATCGAACAACTCTGCTACCGCTCTTCATTGGTCATTGCAGCATTTGGCTCACACCACAGCGTCAGCTGTGACTGTGGCGATCATGCTGAACTGGTGACACTCCTTAACCAACGAGAGACGCAAGCGGCACAACAATGGATGACTCACCATCTGCATCATATCCGTGCCTCTTTAAAACTCGAACAAGATCAGACAACCGTCATTGATTTCCAGCAGATTTTTGCCGAAACCACAGAAAAGTAATAAAAACAAAGGAAGGAATTACCCATGGAAGAGTCCAATCCCCGCGATTATATCGGCTATGGCCGCGCTGTGCCGAATGCCCGCTGGCCGGGACAGGCACGTATCGCACTCCAGTTTGTCTTGAATTACGAAGAAGGCGGGGAAAACTGTATCCTGCATGGTGATGACCATGCCGAGACATTTCTCTCTGAAATATTTGGCGCGGAGCCTTATCCACAACGCCATATGAGTATGGAATCTCTGTATGAATATGGCTCTCGGGTTGGTGTCTGGCGGATTCTGAATGAGTTTCGCCGCCGTGAACTGCCATTGACCATTTTCGGCATTGCGACCGCACTCCAGCGCAACCCGGAAGTGACACAAGCGATTGTTGAAGCCAATCATGAAATTGTCTGCCATGGCCTGAAATGGATTCACTATCAAAACATGCCGATCGAGCAGGAACGGCAACATATGCAGCAAGCGCTGGATATCATTGAAAACCTGAGCGGTAAACGCCCGGTTGGCTGGTACACCGGACGCGACTCACCGAATACGCGTCAGTTAGTGGCCGAGCAAGATGGCTTGCTGTATGACTCTGATTACTATGGTGACGATCTGCCGTTCTGGACACCCGTAACCGGTCGCCATACGCCGCATCTGGTGATTCCCTATACTCTGGATACCAATGATATGCGCTTTGCCTCCCCTTATGGTTTCAGTCACGGGGACGAGTTTTTCCAGTACCTGAAAGATCATTTCGATTGCTTATACGAAGAAGGCAAAGACAGCCCTAAAATGATGTCAATCGGGATGCATTGCCGGATTCTGGGGAAACCGAGCCGGTTTATGGCATTGAAGAAATTTCTCGATTATGTTCAGTCACACGAACAGGTCTGGATCGCGAAACGGGAAGATATTGCCCGCCACTGGATTGAGACGCATCCGCCCACTATTTAACATATCAATCCCGTAACCCTTATGCCATTCGAGTTCAGTCACGTGGCTGAACTCGATTATTTCAGGCTCATTCTATTTTTCCTCGCGGTTCAAACCTCAACACGGTAACCGATAAATTTTTGTAGTTCCTTCGCTCTGAGCTTCGCTTTGGCGCGGTCAAAAAATGACAGGCTTAATGCCAGACTGGCCGAGTGAATGCGTCCCTTTTCTGTCGATTGCGCAGCCAGAATCCACCACGCGTAACCTTCCACTTTATCGACTGGCACCGTCACACCGTTGATATACATCAGCCCGAGATGGTACTGCGCCAGACCATCCCCTTGAAACGCAGCCTTTTGCAACCACGAGAAGGCTTGCCGGGGAGCCTTTTGCACCACGCGTCCTTCCAGATAACAGACCCCGACATGATACTGAGCGTGCGCAACCCCTGAACGGGCAGCTTTCATTAACCATGGCAAGGCTTGTTGTGCGTTGCGTTCAACTCCCTGACCTTCCAGATGCATGACGCCGATCTGACTCATGGCAACCGGGGAACCTTGCTCTGCCGCTTTCAGTAACCATTGATAAGCCAAAGCAAGATCCTGAGCAACACCTTGTCCGTACCGATACATGATACCAACATTGGCCTGTGCTTCAGCTAACCCGTGTTCGGCGGCTTTTTTATTCCATGCAAAAGCTTTTTGGTAGTCTTGGGGGATGCCGTAACCATAATAGTAGAGTCGGCCGATATCCGCTTGTGCTTCGGGCAGACCTTGCTCTGCGGCCTTTTGATACCATTGCATGGCAGCCTGATAGCTCTGTTCAACGCCATGACCATCTCTGAACTGATTACCGAGATTATATTGTGAAATGGCGTGTCCCCGCTCTGCCGCTTGCTGATACCAGTATGAAGCGGTCTGATGATCCTGACGTACGCCCTCACCATTGTGGTACATATGCGCTAATATCGCTTGTGCCAGTACATCACCATCTTCTGCCAGCGATTGAAACAGCACAAATGCTTTCGAATAGTGATTTTCTTTATAAAGTTTCAGACCTAGTTCATAGCCATGCATCATCGTTATATTGCCACAGTTACCCCGGTATTGTGCTGATTCAAGCATAGCCGTTTGCCAGAATGCCTTCAAATACAGGATCCTGACGGATGTCGGAATCTCTCCCGATATCTGCTCCGTTTTTGGGGCGCACCGGATCAACCGCAGCGTTCACCGTACGTGCCCACCGCTCTATTAAAAATCCCCACACATGACCATGCATGGGGATTTGTCATCCGGGCAAAAGATCCGGCGACTTAAACCGAACTGCTCCCCGGAATACCGGTTTCCTGAACCAGATTTGCACAGTCACCGGTGGATGCACCGACAAGACTCACTCTCATAGGGGGAGCTGTGACTGATAAGCCAAACGTTATAACTTGGTTATCCGCCACCAGTTCAAGTTAAAGCCTCCCTGTTGGGCATAGATTCCAAAGTTATAAGTCCCGGCGTTGATATGTACGGTATGTGATAAAGTCTTCCACTGATCCCAGCCACCGGTGGCACCGATATCGATATAGCCTAATACCGTTGCACCGGCTGAGTGATCCAGCGATAAACGACCGCCACCGTTTAAGCTTGAAACCCGGTAGTCAATACGATAGTTGCCCGAAGTCGGAATTTTGATATTGCTGTAGGACATCCAGTCACCGGTATCGATCCAGCCAACGCTGTCACCACCGCCGACATCATTACTCGGCCCGGTTCCGACACCTTTCATATCGGTGTAATCTTCAGCTTCAATCTGTTTGGGAAAATCATCTGACGGCTCATCGGAGGGGTGATCGGCATCGCGGTAAACCCGGACATAATCAACATACATTTTTGCCGGCAGTTTGCTTTCATCAATATTGAATCCCGGCCACTGGCCACCAACCGCCATATTGAGTAATAAGAAGAAATCGTTGTGTAACTCTTCGGTACCGCCGGCATTATTGGCAATGCTCATCACATGGTACATATTGCCGTCGACATACCAGCGAATCTCGTTTTTATCCCACTCGATTGCATAGTTATGGTATTGACTTACGTCGAGGTTATAGCTCGGGCTGGAGTAACTCGCGTGACCATTCTCCTCCCAGTGTGCAGTGCCGTAGATTTGGCTCTCGGTATTGATATGTTCCATGATGTCCAGCTCGCCGCAACGCGGCCAACCGACATTGTCAATATTACTGCCAAGCATCCAGAATGCAGGCCACAGACCGCTGCCATTCGGTAAACGAATGCGGGCTTCGACACGACCATAACGGAACGATGCCAATCCCTGAGTTTTCATCCGTGATGAGGTGTAGCGAAACCCATTCACATCTTCACGTTTGGCGGTAATCACCAAATTCCCTTGTTCAACCGTGGCATTTTGTCGCTGGTAATATTGCAACTCCTGATTTCCCCAGCCGTTGCTGCCATTACCGGTCTCAAATACCCAATCGGGACCAATACGATTGGTAAATTCATCCTGCCAGACCAGTTGCCAGTCCGCACTCATCGCTGAGTGCGAAAACAAAGCACACCCGATAAAGCTCAATGCCGTATTTAATTTCACTTTCATTATTTATCCTCAATCAACATGTCGTGATCAAATCAAGCCAGACATAAACATCACAATCATTAAAACTCTGGGAAGCATAGCAACATGGATATTCACTTATTTGCGCATCACATCAAATTTTGACATTTATTCAATGAATGCTTCCGCAAAATAATCACAAAAATAAACTAAAACTATCAATTAAATGAATCCGGACATGTAATTAATAACAATGTCATTTTCATTTATAACCCGATATATAAAAACTTATTTTCATTATTTTTAAATATACTGAGCGATATGATATAGAGAATAAAAATCAGCAGATGCATAAAATCTGAACATCAAGTTATCAGGCAAGATCGTGCATTGGCCTATGCTACACAAACACGCAACACAAACACGCTGCACAAACACAGAGAGCACAAGTATTGCTGAGCTGCGGGGTCAGGAGGAAAACAAACTACACAACAATATTCCCGACACCACCAGAATCAAACGTTATTCGTCATCTGTTATTTAATCAATCACAAATAAATATGTAATTTTAAAAACCGTTCAAGCGATGTTCATTAAAAATAATAAACAATCACAAATACATTGATGAATAGATAAACATCTCATATATTGAATGTTATTATTATGTATTATTTTATTTTAAACCCCACGACTTACATGTTACATCAACATTTTATTTAAATAATATCATTCCTTTACCGTTATCATCATGATTCAGTAGCGGAGATTTGCCTCACAAAAATATGTCGTGCTACTACGGTTTTTTCTATTTGAATCACATTTACAAAATAACGTAACCTGATCGTGAATTTGAATAAATGCAGCTTTGCAAGACTGAGTCAAAATGGGCGAGTCTTCAATGGAGTTTTCAATGATAGGAATTTGTTTATGTCAATTTACAAAGATGCGAGCTATACAACGTCTGAGCGTGTTCATGACCTACTGTCACAGATGACAATCGAAGAAAAAATCGCGCAGTTAGGTGCACAATGGCTGATACTCGATGAACAAGGCGATCACCAAGAGCGTGAACTGGAATTCTCGAATCAGACTGTTTCTCGCTCTGTCAAAGAAAAGCTCATGTATGGCCTCGGGCAAATCACTCGCCCTCTCGGAACACATATTGTCGATGCCGTGGCCGGTGTCAAAGCACTCAATCAGCTGCAAAAATATCTGGTTGAAGAAACCCGGCTGGGGATTCCGGCAATTGCCCATGAAGAATGTCTTGTCGGCCTGATGGCAAAGGGCGCGACGCTGTACCCCGCTTCTATCAATTATGGTCATACATGGAACCCGGATTTACTCGAACAAGTCGCACAAGATATCAGCCGTCAGGCAAGAGCTGTCGGCGCCAAGCAGGGGCTGTCACCCGTGTTAGATGTGTCTCGTGATGTCCGCTGGGGACGTACCGAAGAGACATTAGCCGAAGATCCTTACCTTGTCGGTGTCATGGCCACCAGCTATGTCAGAGGCTTACAAGGCAAAGACCGGGATTTTATTGCCACGCTGAAACACTATGTCGGTCACTCTGCCAGTGAAGGCGCGCGGAATCATGCGCCGGTCAATATCGGTTTTAAAACACTCAATGATACGTTCCTGTTACCATTTGAAATGGCGGTAAAACTCGGCAAAGCGGGCTCGGTAATGCCGGCTTATCATGATATTGATGGTGAACCTTGTCATAGCTCGGCCTACTTGTTGACTGAGATTCTGCGTCACCAATGGGGCTTCGACGGCTTAGTCGTGGCTGACTACGGCGGTGTTGAGCTGCTGAGCGAACATCATGCCACCGCGACAGACCGCGTCGATGCGGCAGCACAGTCCTTTAACGCCGGGCTTGATGTTGAATTACCGGACGACACATGTGCCATTTACCTCACTCAGGCTATTGAACGCGGCTTGATTACCGAAGCAAAAATTAATGAAATTGTTGCACGCGTTTTGTCAGTTAAATTTGAACTCGGTTTATTTGAAAACCCTTACACCCCGGTTCCGACTGAAGCATTGCATAATGAAGTGAGTGAAAAATTAGCTTACCAAGCAGCGGCTGAGTCCATTGTATTGCTGAAAAACGATGGTCATCTCCCGCTGCCTAAGCAAAGTAAAGTCGCACTGATTGGTCCGACGGCCGATGATCCTATGGCACTACTTTCCGGCTATAGCTTTCCCGTCCATCTCATTTGGGCCGGTGTCAATGCCAGCGAACGCGTGGCTAAATCGATTAAAGAAGCCTTAGCGGAACGGGTCAATCTCGTAGGGTATCAAAAAGGATGTGACATTCTCACCAAACGTGAAAGCGGTGCGCCGGTATTCCCCGGGGATGTGGATATGGCGGTGACACAAGACAAAGTCTCCCCCGTCAGCCTAGATACATCCGCGATTGCCTCATCTGTGTCGATAATTGATGATGCAGATGTCGCAGTTGTATGCGTCGGCGATCTGGCAGGTTTATTCCAAACCGGGACCATCGGTGAAGGCTCGGATGCAGATTCGCTCAACCTGCCGGGCGTCCAGCAACAACTGCTCGATGCGGCTTTGGATCGCGGTAAACCCGTCGTCGTCCTCGTCACTGGTGGCCGGCCATATCATTTGGGACGTGCTGAAGACGAAGCCGCAGCCATTGTTTACGGCTGGGAGCCGGGACAAGGCGGTGCTGACGCCATCGCAGATATGCTGACAGGCGTGATCAACCCAAGCGGCCGCCTGACGGTGTCGATCCCGAAAAATATCGGTGCAGTGCCCTACTTCTACAACCATAAACTGAAAAGCTCAGGCACCCCGATCGCATTCCACTTTGGTTCTCAGTTCAACTTCGGCTTTGGGCTCAGTTATACCCACTTCGATTACAGCAATGCGACACTTGCCAAAACTGAATATGATTTTGATGAGTCGGTCGCGCTGTCAGTCACTATTACCAATAGCGGTGAGCGTGATGGTGCGGAAGTTGTGCAATTATACGTGCGGGATAAAGTCTGTTCCGTTGTTCGTCCGGTGAAGGAGCTGAAAGGTTTTAAAAAGGTTTTCCTGAAAGCCGGAGCGCAGAAAACCGTCACCTTCCATTTACCGGTGGATATGCTGAATTTTACCGATGCTTCCAACCAACGGGTCGTTGAAGGGGGTGAGTTTGAGCTGATGATTGGCCGTTCCTCACAAGAGATTGAATCGCGCCACACCATTGAGGTCTGCTCAGGTAAAAAAGTGCTGCCGCAAGCATGGCACATGATTTGTGATGTCACGGTAGAATAAGCCATATTCCGGCTTCGGACATTTGACCGAAAAAACAGAAAGCAGAAAGAAGAAAGCAGAAAGAGGGGTCAGCATGTCATGCTGCCCCCTCTTCGTGATGATAATCCATTCCTCGTCAATGCCAGAGGTTACAGCGCTCCGTCAGTGGTACTGGCGCAACGGTTATATCAGCGACTACGATATTCTGGTGATCGTCAACCGCCCGTCATTGGTCGAAAATTACGCGGTGTGACACAGTGCCGAAGAGCAGATCGCGCGTCGGGTCACCTCTGCCCCACAGGGTTCTACCCAGATTTTACGGACACACCTATAACCTAGCCCAAGACTAACTAGGGGAGCAGGTCAAAACAATTAACGCCCCACTCCCTATCGCAGCTTTCATAGCTAAAACAATCCATTCTGCTCATCAACAATTTTGACTTACATCCTATGAGTAATAATTTACTCATAAATAGTCTTACTACGCATTAATGAGTAAGTTTTTACTCATTACTTGAAAAAAAATGACTTTAAGAGTAAAGTTTTACTCATTGATAAGTAGAGGTGTTGTCGATGGAAGAACTAACCGTACAAGCTTTTATCAGAGGTGAATGGATAGATATTGGTATCATCTCATTCCCTAAAAGTAGCCAACATAATTTCCGAGTGACTGAACTCAACTACCTCAGCGACTATGCGCTAGAACATCACGATAAAGATGACTTTCACGCTGTTTCACTAAACCACCCTGTCTCATTCTTTTTTGATGACATGGGTAAACCTGGATGGTTAAAGTTTCTAGACGATATTATGCCTAGCGGTGCTAGTAGACGGTACTGGGTTAAATACCTAGATATTGAAGACCTTAGTTCTGATGAACAAGACTATGTTTTGCTCAAGTTTGGCACAATGTCGCCTATTGGTAACTTAAGAATAAAAGACTCTCTTCCTGAGCGCTACGAAGTAGCGGACACCTTATCTGATCTCGTGCCAAAAGAAGTGTTATTACAAGAGCTAGAGGTTACTGCAAGTAAATGCATTGACTTAAAGCAGAGACTAGCGTTACGAGGAGTACCAGAACAAATCTTGGAGATGCCAGCCGTTGGACTTAATTATATACCAGAAAAGCTCACTAAATGGGGGCTACTATGAATAAGCCAAGCAATAAAGAGTCCGTACAAGATACGGTGGCTCGTCTAAGAGCAAACCGAAATCAACATCAGCCCAAGACTGGGACGAATGCAACTCATTCGACCAAAGAACGATCGCAACTTAATACTCCGACTAGATCGAAAACCTCAAAAAACACCAAAGCAGTAAGTGCAGCAGAACGCAAAACCGAGGCAAACAAAATCATCAAACACTTATTGCTTGGAGAGCTAACACAAGGCCGAGCGTTGAAAAGTTTGCGCATTAATATACTGGGACTCAAACAGGATGTGTTCGCAAGACTTGTCGATGTCTCAAGAAAAACACTCTCAGATATAGAGAATGATCGGGGCAGCTACAATACAGAGATTCTCAACAAGGTATTCAAACCATTTGGCTTAAAAGTCGGAATGCTACCGTCTTCTCCCGCTGTGTTAAAATCGCTATTAATAGATGGTGAGGCTGGGTAAAATGTCCTGTATCTGCTTTCTTATGCTCAAGGTATCCGACTTGCCTCCAAGTGGCAGCGCAATATATCCCACAAGCATTAGAAAAGTATGATTTTTCCTGAATTGTGTCGCAAAGTGCCCTTGCGTATATCGCCACCAACACCAAAATCGCTCACGATACCGACATCAAATCACAGCCGGGTATCACCATGACAAAACCGCAAATCATCAACAAAAACAACGCCGCCCGATGCGGTAACGGTTTGTTTTCCCTCCGGCTCATAGTAGGATAACCGCGATGAAAACAGCACTCGACCACCTCCCGGAGCGGAAGCAACAAGAACTTCATACCATCACCACCGTATTACGCGATACGCTGGATGATTTCTTACGCAACAAAAACGGCAGTAAAGCTGAGTTTCGGATCCTGAAAATTATCCTGTTTGGCAGCCATGCCAAAGGCACCTGGGTCAGTGACCGCCCCAACGGTTATATCAGCGATTACGATATTCTGGTGATCGTCAACCGCTCGTCATTGGTCGAAGAGTACGCGGTGTGGCACAGTGCCGAAGAGCAGATCGCGCGTCGGGTTAACTCCGCTCCACTCGGCTTGATCGTCCACACGCTCAATGAAGTCCATCAGCAACTCCAGCAAGGTCACTACTTCTTTAAAGATATTCGGGAACAGGGTATTGAACTGTTCAGCGCCGATAAGCGGGAACTGCCCACGCCGGGGAATTTAAGTGAGGCCGAGCGAGTGGCAATTGCCAGTAAACACTTTAGCCACTGGTTTGAAAGTGCTGAACAACATGAAAAATATTTCAAAATTATGTTCGAGAACAAAGACTTGAATCTCTCAGCATTCATGCTTCACCAAGCCACCGAACGCTTTTTTGCTTGCACCCTATTGGTGTGTACCAACTATCTGCCTAAAACCCACAATATTGAAAGCCTGCGCTCGATGTGCGCCCAGCAAGACCCGGCCTTTGCCGAACTGTTCCCGATGGAAAACAAGTTCCACCGTCGCAGCTTCCAGCGCCTCAAACGCGCCTACATCGATGCCCGCTATTCCGAACATTACGAAATCACCGCCGAAGAGCTGACGTATTTACAAAGTGAAGTGGACAAATTACGGGAGATGACGGAACGGGTTTGTCGCGGGAAGATAGCACCCTAGTTGCTTTGTCGTGATCAACTCAAATTGTAGTGATCAACTCAAATTGGACTGAGGTGCTTGGGTCCAGAGACTTGGGACAATAAGGGCTAGCCACTGAATATCTTCGGTAAACGGATGAACGACTGCCGGATGCAACAACGGTCCTTGTTAAGCTCGCAGAATCTATCATTCACACAGCGGATTGAAAATGATGTCACTGAAAGAGTATCGAGCGCTTAAAGTGGCGGTTTAAACTGCCCGTTTTAGTCGGGGCAACGACAGCCATGACCTCTTTCAATCGAATCAAACGTATGGTGGTCTTGCATATCATCACCTCTCGCTATTGGGTTAGTTCAAGGTGATGATATCTATGAATTTTTTAAAATCCAGAAACAACAAAGCCGCTTAACAGCGGCCTTGATAAAATTACGTTTTATTCTAACGACAAACACGCTGATCAGCTTTTGCGATCATTTCTTGCTGTTCTTTAATCGTTTCTCTTACCACTTTATCGAAGAGTTTACGTTTCTCGCTTGATGAAGCATGACGAATAAAATCAGAGAAAGGTGTGGATTTAACCTTTTCACGTTTAGTACCGATCATCCTTTCCTCCTTATCTTATGATTGTCTTAATCCGACGATGGTTTCGAGAGATTGGCGATTGTACTTTTTGCGTAACAATGCGTCAATGTCAGTCACATTAAAATGAGGTCTTTCGTTCTTGCCGTCAATATTTTTCTCAATGAACATAATATCGATGTCAGAACCAAATATTTTCTTTAATTCACTAACGACTTGTTGCGATTGCATAAACTGAGTCACAAACACATCTTCAGGAACTCTTCGCCCTTCAACTCTTTCTCGTGCTTTCACCAAGCGCCATGCTTGTTCTGGCTCCTGATATACAAAGATAATTTGTACATAACGTCCACGCTTTAAAGAACGTTCGATATTGTCTTTTGCTTTTTCAAAGCTAGACAATGTTGAATCTAAGATAAAACTTACATCCTTTTTTAAAGCACGATCATGAATCGCCTCTACCAGAAGAGTAGCAGGTCTTTGGAACAACGATGAATTCTCTCCATGATAATCCTCGAACTCTTTACGAAGCTCATCATTTTCGATATGGACTAGCGACATACCACTTTGAGTTTTAAACATCCTCAAAATATTACGTGCTGTTTCAGTTTTTCCTGCCCCGGGAGAACCTGCCATAAAAACAGAGACTGCAGATTCTTCCTGAGGCAAATGATCAACCATTTTCTTAGCCAGAGCCTTTTTGATTTTTTTAGCTTCAGCAATTGCCTTATCGGTAATCTCTTGGTCATTCATTGCGGGTGTCCCATGACAAATTACTGGTTAGTTCTCTTCATTAATAAACAATACAGAATCAATAACGCCAATCCTCATACGCCAAAGGCAAACTATTAAGCAAACTACGCCGCTCTCGCCAGTTAGGCATAAATTGATCCATCAGATGCTTGAAGCGCTCATTATGATGACGTTCGAGTAAATGAACCATCTCGTGAACCAATATGTATTCCAAACATTCAGGTGGTTTTTTAGCGAGTTCTGAATTCAACCACAATCGTTTCGCTTGAATGTTACAACTGCCCCATTTGGTCTTCATTTTCTTCACACCAACCGCACTCACACTGATGCCTGTTTTTTGCGTCCAAAAAGGGAGCAAATTTTCGAGCGCTTGATGAACTTCATGACGATAAAAATGATTGAGCAATTTAACCCGATTATCCGTTGTCGTATTGGGTGTCACTTTCAGTTCTAACCATTCTGTATTTTTCACCTTAACAGCGTGCTTGGCTGAACTGACAACAACATCAAGCCGGTATTGGCGTCCCCACACATAATGGCTTTCACCACTTATCATCTCTCGGGTGGTCTGGCGAGGCTGTGCTGCAAAGTCAGCTTGCTGCTGATGAATCCACCCCAATTTATGAATGATCGCCAAACGGATAGCATGCTCACTCGTATTCTGTGGCACAGATAAACGGACATGTCCATTCGGAGGTAATACACTTAAATGAATGTTCTTGATTGATTTCCGATGGACTTCGACCTCAATACGACCAATCGTCATAGTTGAACAGCTATCAGCCGGCATCAATGGTATTCCTTCTGAGCTCTAAGCAGTTTCATGACTTCGTCAATGTCGATATCATATCCGACCGTTTCGTTATTAATCGCACGGGCTATTTCACGCTCTTTAAAACGATCCCCAACCCAATCCGCTTTCTTCGTATAACGGACAGCCGCATCAATCTTTGCAGTCAACACTTCATCATTGCCTAAATTATCGTATAAAGATTGCTTCGCCATCGAATCGATTGATGCCGGATAATGGGCACTTCGATTTCCCGCTGGATTTTTCACTTTCTGCGCTAATTTACGAATTTCTTCCAAATACGCCTGATAGTCGAGTGCCTTTTTACGACGTAAACGAATAATTTCATCCAGTAGCACCGACATTTGATCATAAAATTTCGGGTTAACCGGATTCTCATCCACAATGGTTTTACGCACGTTATTCTCAATGGCTTCCGCCATCGCATCTTCATCGTCACGAATCCCTTTGGGGACAGATGTCATATCTTGCTTGTTGATGATCAAATCAATCAGACCAAACTCCTCAAAATCCATCAAGAGCTCACTGCCATCCGCACGAATATACATATCCAATAAATGACGCATCGCAGGTTCAAAACGTTTGCTGTCCAGAAGATCACCACTCGCTACTTTCACTTCGTCACGGATTTTTTCATAAAATGCCACTTCTTTGCGAATCGCTTCCGCTTGCAGCTCAGTGTAGCCCGCCTGAGTCATCTCATTAGCGAGGTTGACGTAAGCTCGCAATAACTTCGCAACGGATTGATACAGAGCCAAACGTAGCGCTTCTTTCTCACTTCGTTCATCGGGATCAGTCGGTTCAACACCAGACTCACCACAAAAATAATGAATAAAATCCGTCGTTGCCCGCGGTGCTTTCACGGGTTCACATAATGCCCGCACCATTTCCAGCGCAACATTGAGATCCGATTTTGCGCCCACGAGCCGATCTTTCAGCAATCCGGCAACATCATCGTGGTCATAACCATCAAAGACTTCATTGGTATAGTCCTTGATCGCCTTATCTAATGAACGAAACAAGTCTTTATAGTCAACAATATGGCCGTACTCTTTATCTTCACCATCTAAGCGGTTCACCCGGCAAATGGCCTGAAACAGACTGTGATCCCTCATACTTTTATCAATATAAAGATAGGTCGCCGATGGCGCATCAAAGCCCGTTAACAGTTTATCGACCACAATTAACAAACGCATTTGTCCCGGTTCTTCAATGAAGCGTTTTTTGACTTCTCTTTCAAACTCTTCAACTCGCTTCGCAGCATCGTCTTCGCTTTGTTCGAAATAATCAGCCAGCATTTTACGATACGTATCGTACTTAAAGAGCTTCTCGGTCAGCCCTTCCCCCGTTTCCTCCCCCTTAATTGTACTGGGGGCTGGTTTATAACTGGTCACAATAGCGCACTTGCCATTCAGATCCGTCCGGCTGAACAAATCGTAAATCACACAAGCTTGATGAACACTGGCACATACCAACATCGCATTACCGCGTCTATCCATCAAACGGGGCTTGGTTTCCATATCCATCAGAATATCACTGACGAGTTGTTCTAAACGGGAGCGACTCGAAAGCACTTTCTGCATCGTGCCCCATTTTTGTTTGAGCTGCATACGCGCCAAATTCGACAGACCTTTGGTTTTCGCATCAAACCATTGATCCACTTTCTTCTGTGAGGTTAGATGTTGGTCAATATCACGCGCTTCATAACGTAAATCCAACACCACCCCATCTTCAACGGCTTCATTAAATTTATAGGTATGAATATAAGGCCCGAACACCTCTAAGGATTTTTTCTTATCCTTTTTCATCAGTGGTGTACCGGTAAAACCGATAAACATCGCATCAGGCAAAAACTCTTTCATTGCCTCATGCAATTTTCCTGATTGGGTACGGTGACATTCATCGACAAAAACAAACAAGTTGCCTTTGGGTTCAAACCCTTTTGCAGCGGCTTTTATCTCTTCAATATAACGCTGAGTCGCTGCATCGTTTTCATCTTCACTCAGTGCCTCGCCATTACGTCCAAACTTATGTACGAGAGAACACACCAACCATGGGTTTGTTTGCCCTAAAGTCGCCAGAAGATCCGCGCCACTTTGGGTGCGGTAGATATCTTCATCGACGCCAGTAAACACCTTTTCAATTTGTTCATCCAACTCAGTGCGGTCGGTAATAATTAAAACCCGTGCATCACTGACATGCTCACGAATCCATTTGGCCAACCAAACCATAGTGAGACTTTTCCCCGAGCCTTGGGTATGCCAGATAATGCCGCCGTTACGATGCTGCACATGCTTTTTCGCCGCAATAACACCGAAAAACTGATTATGGCGGCAGGTCTTTTTTACCCCGGAGTCAAAGACAATAAAATCGTGCACAATCTGCAAAAAGCGCGCTTTCTCGCACAGTTGAGCAATATGAATATCTAAAAGTGTATCGGTCTGAATATGTTTATGGGGTAATGTGTTTTCAGTTTCGGCCTCTTTCCACTCAAGATAATATTTCTCAGACGTTTCAATCGTGCCGTAACGTAATCCCTGAGTATCATTGCCGGCCATCACCAACTGCATGGTGGTGAAAAAACTACGAATAAAGGATTTCTTCTGATTATCGAGATTCTGACGAATCCCTTCAGCGACAGAGACCGAGGAGCGTTTCAGTTCAATGACACCCAACGCAATACCGTTCACATACAGCACGATATCCGGTCGTTTCTTGTGTTCGCCTTTCACCGTCACTTCCTGAGCAATCGCAAAATCATTGTTCTCAGGGTGGTTCCAATCAATTAACCACACGGTTTGATTTTGCTCACCTGCCCCTTCTTTCTCTTTCACGCCATAACGCAACAAGCGATAAACCTCTTTATTGGCGTCAAAGAGTTTTTTGCCTTCTCCCAGAGCCGCAGCTTTATCAAGCTTATGCAGCGCACGGACGATCAAGGCATTCGACACCCCTTGTTTTTTAAGCCACTGGGTTAATCGCTCCGTTTCTATATTGTTATTTTCCGCGCGATATTCCCAGTTGCCTAAATAGTCATAACCCAGTTGATCCTGAAAAAATTTCACCACTCGGTTTTGTGTGACGCGCTCTTTTTGTCCAACTACGCTCATGGTATGCCTTTTATTCCTGAGTTGAATGTAGAAGAATATCAACCATTTCTTCACCATGTTGCTGAATTTCAGTTTCAGTCCAACCGTTATTTTTTTTCGTCAGATTTATCATGTGGTAAAGCTTGAGGCTGTCTATCTCTTTCTGCTTTTCAAAATATTCTAGTTTACTATTTGGCTGGAAATTGCTTAAACGGGAATTCTTACTGTGACTGATCAAACAGAGGTTACCAAATGAATTCAAATGTTCACTATCTAGCTTAGAGAATTCACCTATCGGATGCTGAGGGTAGAAATGCTCAACAGAGCTGCGAAAGGTAAATTCAAATTCTTTAATCTTTGAGGATGACTCTTTCCCGCCTAACCAAAGCAAATAATCTAAAAAATTAAATACAAAGTTACTTTCAATCTGTCCATAGCATAATTTTTCCGTTGCGATATCCTTCAATTTTCTGTTTTTAGGTACATCTTCATCATAGCGGTCATAAAGCATATGATAATAATCTTCCCCAACACCAGGTGCTAAAAAGCGTTCAAATACAAATCGTTTAGCGATATTCATAAGATATTTTAAATAATCTTCAGCACTATTATTTTGATCGTAATATAAAAAATACAGCGCAGCATTCAACCAGTGTTTATAGACTGAAGTTGGTGTAGATACATGAAACGCAGCAAGTAGCATCAATACTTCCCGGTTAATCCCAGCATAGTCGTTATCATTATCATCAAAGCTATTGACAAAACTAACTGTGAAACGTTTTTTCTCCGGAGAATAATATTTTAGTTTTTTCAAACTCCAGTTATCTTTTCTCTGGGTAAACTCTCGTTTGATGACAAATTGATCAAACAAGTATTTACATTTAAGCAAAGCAAATATAAATTTTTTGACCTGTTTTACTGTTTGCGTTTTTTTTAACAGATGATGATCAAACTGATTAATCAACTGCTTATCATCCAGAGCAATATCTTCTTGTGTATACACACGTAAAACATGCAGCAATAAATTAGAAAAATCAATCACACTATGAAAACGATCCGGTGATTCATACTCATTAGTAGCGGTTTCTTCAGAAAAATTTTGATTTTGGTTGATAATATCAAATAAGGAGCTGGTGTTTTCAGCGTATTCTTTTTCATCTAGTCCATTCATCAAACCATCAAAATTGGTAACAGTAAATTGGCCCCAGTTTTCATGACCAAAAAATCGGTTTCTTTCTTCAACAGAGAAACCATACTGAACGTAGCGCTCCATATTCGCACACGCTTCCCACACTTTATGCAACACCTGAATTGAGCGAGTTCGATCCCTTTCATTTTTTATTTGATTCAGAACCGATAGTAATTTCGCTTTTAGTATTTCATGCTTTTCTAGCTGTTCACCGCGGTTATTCATCACTTCAAAATAATGATTAAGATCCGTCCCCTGAGGGACTTCAACTCGAATAATATTGATTCTATGAAATAGATAATAAACAAAATCCTCAAGCTTAATCGATAGTCGTTCAAGAGCCCTGCCAATAAGAATATAGCCACGAACTAGCGATTCGTTATATTCATCCCCCACAAGTAAATGGGGTTGGATCCCCTGCAATAGTCCCTTCAATGTGGCTTGTGATTTTGGCCGACTTTCAAAAGTCAGATTCAGTTGTTTCACAAGTACAAACTCATCATTCCGCTTTTGATGACTCAGATAGAGAGCCATTAACGATAACGTCGTAAATCGCTGTTGCCCATCAATCACTTCAAATACACCATCAGTTCGCCGATAAACGATCAAGGTACCGATGTAGTAACGTGGATTTTTGATTAACGACTGATAATCCGTCACATCCTGAACCAACTGATTAATTTCTCTCTCCCCCCATGCGTAATTTCGCTGATACATAGGGATAAGATAATTCGCCGCATCACCAAGCAATTGTTGAACAGAGAATTCAACGATATGTTCATTACTCTGATTTGACATAGTAATTCATCTTCCTGAACATGCAGACAAGCGGATCCTTATCGGCATTATTATTGTTACGGTTATTACGGTTATCGCTATCAGAAAGGCTCTGTAGGGGCATCATCAAAACATCAAGCGGATCAATCGCTTCTTTAATCATTCTGAGCAAATTAAAATTGAGTACGTAATTATCCATCGTCGCCAGTTGAACGACTTGCTGTTTAATTCGCAGGGAATAAGCCCAGATAAATATCTTCTCAATAGCAGCAGAGAGAGATTCAAGACCAAATTTATCAATATAAAAAATCAGAGCACAATCAAAAATAGACCGTACATATTTGTCCCCGGTACGATGACGTTGCGGATATTTTTCATTGCTATTTAGCAGCACTAAAATATCGACAGCCATGGTTGTCAGCTCTATACCCATAAACACCCGACCTTCATCTTGCTCTGACTGGCTTATCTGCTGAACCTGCTGTTGATAATGTTCCGTCATCTCAAAAAAACGCCGACCATTAATAATGATCTGATCGAGATAAAAGGGGAAACGCATCTGATGGCCATCAATTTTGCGGTGATACTGTTGATTATAGTCGTCGACATAATGATGAGAGATACGTAGTGATTCTACGTAAGGGAAGTGACCAATCTTATCCAGATTGACACCTTTGAAAAGACTAATGTCATTCTTGCCGAAATAACGAGCTGAATGCCCAGAGGCCCAGCGGCGTACCCGATAGAGATATTGAGCAAACAATGTTGCTAACGCATCACTTTCCATCGCCTCCCAGCCCGAAACAGCTGAAGCTTTAAGTGACTGTTCTTCTTGTGAAAACTCGCGTAAATGAAATGCTTTTAACAGATCATGGGGCTCAAGGTCACGCCCACGAGCATTTTGGGAATCAAAAAACTGAAACGCCTCAGAGATATCTTGCAAAACAAAAATAACCACCTGACATTGATTCAGCAAAAAATCGATATGGCTTTCGGTAAATTCATGTTTCTGAATCAACCGAGTCAGTCCCTGATAGTTACGAAGCAAATTTTGTTTGCTGATCTCGCGACTGAACTGTTGCCGCTGCATAAAAACGCGTACACAAGGTTCCAATTTATCAAGCTGCTTTTTTAAATCGGCACGTTGCAACTCAGAACGCCGACATGTCATGATTGCGTAGATTGCCAACACCAGTGTTAATATGCGCTGTTGACCATCAACAATATTTAAAACCGTAACGCCTTCTTTTTCTTCCTCATGCAGTACCACAGTACCAAGACGATAAGCCACACGCTGCTGGTGAAGCGCCAGATCCTGAAATAGTTGGCTGATATTTCGTTCAGTCCACTTATAAGGGCGCTGGTATTCAGGGATGGTCAGCGCCGGCGTTAATAATAACTGTCCGACACTTATTACCATTTTATCCAGCGCAACATCTTCCCTGACAGCATTCATCATTCATCGACCTCCACCGGCAACCGAGTTTTACCGGTCAGCAGCTCTTGCATCATGCCCTGTTTAATCTGGCGCGTTTTGGCTAAGCGCTGTTCAAGCACCTGAATTTCTGCGTCCATATCGGAGAGAATATTGGCGATAGCGGTTTGTTCTTCATTATTAACGGGAAGTGAAACTTGAAAGCTAGACATATCCTTATTTGTGATCTGATTAATAGTTGCTCCCATTATTTCATTGATCTGGTTCTGAATAATATTTGACTGGAACTGATAAAAAATGAACTTGGATGTCGCCGCATTAACTCTATAAATAGACATGAAAGCACCAAAGGCAAAACCAGCCGCTTTCTCATCAATTAATGCGCATTTTCCGATTAAATTTCTACTACCATTTCGAACACAGATTAAAACGTCATTCTCTTTAACTATTACTCGATTAGGTAACTCCATATCAACATAAACATTATTTTCATATGAAAGTTGATTATTTTGAATGTTAGAAGAACGCAGAACTAATGTACCAAAGTCTGAAACATCTTTAGGGCTATACGTTAGTCCTATGATCGTATCGCCAATTTCACTAAGCTTAACAACCTCCCAATCCTCCGGTATTTCCCCTAACTCGCTGGGTTTCATCCCTTTGGGTTGACCTTTATGCTCACCGCCGGTGTGGGTGGGCTCTTTATGAAATGCAAAAGGCGGCAGGCGGGTTTTGCCGGTGAGTAGTTGCTGCATAGTGGCGGTTTTGATCGCCTGCTTTTTGGCAATCAGTTGTTCCAGTTCAGTCAGCAACGCATCCATATCGGAGAGAATATTGGCGATGGCGGTTTGTTCTTTTTCTGGAGGGAAAGGGATGGATATATTCTTTATGATTTGTCCACTTAAATTTTCCTGCCCCCCTGAGTTACTTAAATCTCTAATATCATCGTACATGCTATTAAGAATTTGTAACATATAACTACTTTGGCAATTATTCTTTAAAGAAATCGCTGCACATGCTTGATTTATAGATGCATCAATTGATAAAACACCGACCTTTCCTCTTGTTTTCCCTTGTCCATACATAGCCATCAATATGGTACCTATACTACAAATCTTTGCAGCTGAACTTTCTAACCCTTTCTTTGTAATAAATTCGTTAGCATATGTGATGTATCCACCATCGATCAAAGTTGTAGTAACCCATGGAATGTCGCCCCCCCAATATTCTGAGATTTTACGATTAGGCGTACCTCCCGAGGAAATAACAGCTATATCGCCAATACTTTTTACGTCCCAATCCTCAGGAATCACTCCAACTTCGGTTTGCTTATAGCCTTGTGGCACAGTCTGTTTTTCTGTTGCTATTACTGCCGCCTCACTCATAGCGCCCACTCCAGTCCCATGGCTTTGAGATGATTGGCCACCTTATCACTGAGCTCTACCACAGATTGGGTCAAGGTTGGCAGTGGCGTGCTATAGCGCTGTTCCAATTCTTTCACGCGATGGGCCAGTTGCTGGGTAACGCGCTCAATTTCCGCCTGAATATTGGTTTGCAGAGTGGCGAGCCATTTATCATCGACAATCAAGGTTTTGATGTCATCAAGGGTTAAGGTTGGGTAACGCTTAAAGACCGCCAGATCTAACACCTCTTGTGCCTCTTTTACTGCTTTTTTAGCGTTTGCTTCCGCATTAAACAGTTTGGTTGCTTGTTTCAGGGCGTTAAGCTCTTCGGCCTCGGTCGCTCCTTTGGCGCGAGCGGCGACACTGGCTTTGGTGATTTTATCTTTGTCATTCATGGCATCCGCCAGCAGACCGTCTTCACCGCCATGCTCTTCGAGATGGCTTTCTAAGGCTTGAGTGGCGGCATCTTGTTTGGCTTGCAGTTCGTTGATATTGGCCTGCTTATCCGCATAGTAACGCGCCACAATCAGCGTAGGCGGAATGATTTCGGCTTTATACTTTTGTTTGTTGATCACCAGATCCGGCGTTTCTTTGAGTTTCTCGCCTTTCTTCACTTTCAACTCACGCAGTAGGTTGCCTGCTTGCCAACCATCTTGCACCAGCACATACACATCGTCTTGCATCACGTCCGCCCAGTAATCCATCAGGATCTGGAAAATATTGTATTTACTGAGCAGATCGCTGTTGGCATAAGCGGTTAACAGAGCATCAGAAAGCTCGAAAATCAGCTCTTTCGGGCTGTCGCCTTTGCCAATTTCTTTCAGTGCTGCCTGTTTCAGCCACTGCTTGAACGGTAACAAACTGCGAGTAGCAAACGTTTTAAATTCAGGATGCTCAAGAATGGTGGCCTTCACCTGACTTTCTGCCACCAGTGGCTGGCTGTAACCGTCACGCAGCGGTGCAAACAAGGTCTCACGCAGTGACGGGAACACACGCCAGAAATCACCAAGGGCATCGACATCACGGTTCGGAATGCCACCTTGCAGGTGCGCCGTTAAATCATGCAGATCTTCTGGTTCGGAAGAGTCGATATAACGGGGAATATTGAGGTTGTAGTCGTTTTCAGCAATTTCCGACATTGGCACTAAGCGGCTGTAACGATCAATCTCCAGACCATTATTAAACACTTCCACCACTTTGTAGATATCCTGACTGCGCAGCCGGTTTTTATTGCCGTCTTTCATAAAGCCTTTGCTGGCATCAATCATAAAGATCGGGCGCCCTTCCACTTGACCATCGGCCGTGGTAGAAGCTTTTCTGGCGTACTCTTTATCAATCACGATAATGCAGGCCGGAATACCGGTGCCATAAAACAGGTTAGCCGGCAGACCGATAATGCCTTTGATATAACCTTGTTTGATCAGGTTTTCACGAATATTGGCTTCGGCATTGCCCCGGAACAATACGCCATGCGGCAAGATCACCGCCCCTTTCCCGGTACTTTTCAAACTGGTCAGAATATGCAGCAGGAAGGTATAGTCACCGTTTTTCGCCGGTGGAATCCCCCAGGTAAAACGACCATACAAATCTTCATTCGGGTTTAAGCCACTGGTCCAGTTTTTATTGGAGAACGGTGGGTTAGCCACCGCAAAATCGAACGTTTTGAGCTTATTGGGGGCGTCTTTCCAGTGTGGTTCCGATAAGGTGTTGCCTTTGAAAATACTGGCAGTTTCGCAGCTGTGTAAAATCACGTTCATCCGCGCTAATGCACTGGTCGCATTATCCATTTCCTGACCGTAAAGGGACAGGCCACGTTGCGACTGGTCATTGACTTTCAGTAACAGCGAGCCGGAACCACAGGTCGGGTCGTACACAGTAGCATCCTGCGGGGTCTCTTTGGTGATGCCAACCACGCTCGCAACAATGCGGGATACTTCCGACGGTGTGTAGAACTGACCTTTCGACTTACCGGATTCGGTGGCAAAGTGACGCATCAGGTATTCATATGCATCCCCCAGCAAATCGTCTCCATCGGCGCGGTTACCGGATAAGTCCAGCCCTTCAAAAATACCCACCAGTTTGGTCAGACGATCGACCATCTCTTTGCCTTTACCGAGTTTATCTTCGTCATTAAAATCAGCGACGTCGATCACCCCTTTAAGATCATTCTCTTCCGCAATTTTACCAATGATGTGCTTGTTTATTTTTTCGCCAATATTTTTATCCCCTTTGAGGGCAACCAAATCATCAAAACTGGCGCCTTGAGGGATGACGATCATGCCGTAGGGATCGCCCTTAAACTTATCACTCACGTATTTAATAAACAGCATTGTTAACACGTAATCTTTGTACTGACTGGCATCCATACCACCGCGCAATTCATCGCAGCTCGCCCAAAGAGAGGAATAAAGTTCGTTTTTCTTAATGGCCATTCTATTTAAAACCTTAGGTATATACCTGAAATGGATTGGAACATTACCGTTGTATGGTATTACAGCCGGTCACTTTTATGAGCGACCCAGAGGTGCATTTCGCTAAATTAGATAATTTTGACTCAATCAGCAAGAATAGACAGCAGAGTCTGATTCAAATGACCATTTTTACTGAATAAACTGCCAATTGAAAGCCTCTATTTGGCAGAAACACAGCGTATTCAGGCTCCAGGGTACATCAGTCCCTCCAGATCGAATCAGGAAAACAAAAGAGTGATGAAAATATAAACGGTTTTTCCTTGCCCCGGGAAAACGGCAGAGCTTGCAAAAAAACAATCTCAACCATTCATTACCTGATCCATCTTTGTCTATTTCCTGTAATATATGCACCCCATTTAATTGCAACCCAACAAAATAATAACAATGAGTTACAACGTCGTTCGTCTTTCCGATCTGATGGCTTATGAATTTGGTCAGGTCGAAGGTGATTTTGATTCCCTCAGAGAATCCGATTTAAAAACAGCGCTTCCCGCCGGAATGAGTTTCAGACAATTGCAGGCCGAGTTAAAAAGTGGTGAGCTGGTTTTACTACATGACACCCCCTCAGAGCCGTTGATGATCCCGGCTCAGGATGAAATGAACCACCAGCGCTGGCAAATCAATCCACTCGTGACCGATCAACTGGAGCCACTGGCACAACAAGCTTATCTGGAACGCGTTGCGCTATCAGAGAAAGGTGGCGGAAGTCATGCTGCCGGAGGAGGTTCCGGTAGTGGCTATTCAGGGAGCCTGCATCCGGCTCAGCCGATGCCGCCTTATGTTCCTGAGCCGACCATCCCGGATAATGCCGATCAGGTTCCTGCTTCGAAATATGAATATATGCTGGAAATCGCCTGCTCGGATGAATCCCGCCTGTCGATGCTCCGTTATGGCTTTGTGCTACAGGGTAAAAAAGCAGAAGTGAAAACCGGGCCACAACAGCAAGACCGGACGGAACACGGCACTCGTTATGTGTACCGCGCAGCCTATAACGAGCAGAAAAGGCTCTATGCTTTCAGTGACAGCGCTCCGCTTGGTGTCAGTCTGCCAGATCCGGTACGGGTAAAACCCATTGGCTCAGCGATGGTTCGTGATGCCTATATTCCTATCCAGCCTGCGGTACAGGTCGGCGGACGGCTTGGCTTTCCGGCGTCCGGGTATCTGTATCATTTCCGGGATAATAAATTGGTTCAGGAATATTGTCTGCCGGAAGATGGTGAAGGCCTGTTTTATGCCACGCTTTCCCGTGAAGGGGTGCTGAACACTGCAAGAGGCTGTCCGTGCAGTCACCGGGCTTTACTGGTGTTCTGGAAGATAAACGGGGTGGAGATCAACCATCAGTCACTGGTGTATCTGAAGCAGCCCATCACCTTGGAGCAACTGAACCATCTGGATGACACCATTGCACAACATGGGATTCATCTGGATATCCGTGCCCTGCTGGATGCAACCCGTCAACCGGTCATGAGCCGGGAGTCGGCAGAGCAGAAACAAGTGCAACCTGAGGAGCCGACCACCCATACGGTGCAGCGTGCTCCGGGAAGTAACAAGCGAGAATCGTGGCCGGAGATCGCCCAACAATACGGACTCAGTGCTAAAGAATTGCTGAATCTGAATCCCGCTTATCACGCAGACCCGATGACATTGAAAATTGGGGATGTACTGAATATCAGCACGAAACAAGAAAGCGCCGTCGTGCCGGAACGGATCAGTGCGATGCCGCCCCAATCCCCGCAGGATTACAATCAACCGCTCAATAGCTGGTATCGCTATCAGGAAAAATATCTCACCGACACTCAGGTGATCGCAATTCATGATCAAAGTCTGGTCACGGCAGATATTCCGCTGGTGCGTATTACCGATGAACCTGTTGCTTTTGATTTGGGCTTTTCTATGGTTGAAAAGCATCAGTCTCAGGCCAGCTTGTGGAACGACTTACTCCCGGATGAAACCACCCCGGAAGTGCGCTCGATGCTGCAACAACTGAACGGCCATCTGAATGACCCGGTTCGCCCCGGAGAACTGGTGATACTCGCCAGTCAGGCGCCGCAATCAGACCAAGAGCAACAAAAACTCGATGTATTACAGGAAGAGGCGAAAATCGCCAGTGAAGCCATTGGTGAACTATCGGATGAACAGGCCGAACTGAATCACCGTTACTTTGAAACACTGGATTGCAAAGTCTGTGAAGCGTTCGAGCAAGGCGCACCGAGTGACGCCTTTGCATGGAGCAGCGCCGCCACGGGGACTTTGGCTCCGGCAATGCAGAAACATCTGGAGAACGTGGCTGCAACCCTGCAAAAGCTGGATGGTTTATATATTCGTTTCTTGGGCAAACATATCGGTCGGGAAGCATTTATCCAACAACGTCAGGCATTAACCGGCCTGCTCGACTCACAACTGGATAAACTCACCCAAAAAACGCTGAGCCTCCCCGTCAATACCGGATTGAAAGAGAAACTTGGCATTCACTCAACCAAATCACTCATTCACCATGCGGATGAAATTCTGGAAGGCGGACGCGTGCCGGAGCTTGGCAGACATCTCGCAAATACATCAAAATGGGTGAAATACGCAGAAAACGCAGGCAAAGTGTCCATCGGACTGAGCATCGCCAGTGCCACCTATTCAGTCACGCAGCAATGTGAAGCCGGTGGATTGAGTGACTGTGCAAGGGCAACAATGGTTGAAACTGGTGGCGTTGCTGGTGGTTGGGTCGCAGGGACAGCAGGTGCGATTGCTGGGGAAGCGATTGTTATAGCGTTCAGTATTACTTCGGCTCCAGTTATCTTAATCGTTGTTGGTGGGGCCGCGTTAGGCGTAGGTATTCTAGGTGCTGGTGCTGGAAAAATGGGAATGGGCTCTTTCTTTGACTCCATGAAATTTGGCGACTTACTTGATAATATTGAATCTAAATTTATGGATGATATCCCCAATGAGATCGAATCCTATATCAACAAAAGTATCTTTAGTGATTTTGGTATTCCAAGTAATTTTAACTAGTTAGAAATAATAATTATTATGAATGAAGTAATTTCAAGATGCCTTGGTTTGTTTGGTATGGTCTGGATGATAGTCTTCTTTATCTGTAGCCTACGTTATAGTTTTGGAGATAGAAAACATGTACAGACATTAGTTCGTAAGCTGGCAAGAAATCCGAATTGGTACCTAGAAGATAAAGGTATCATCATGATCTCAGGGATCAGCGCTGGCGGACTCTTAGCAATCTATAGTTTTATTTACCCTTTCGTTGTCCGTCGTTCTGTAAAGCGTGGTTATAAATTGGATATTATGATGTGGTTACACTGGCTGTGGTGGATGGTTTTTTCATACGCTGTCATTGTAGAACTTATGAAGTAGCCCGTTATGTATGAGATTATTTTGCGTGGTATCAGTATTTATGCCCTTGTCTGGATGATAGTCTTTTTCATCTGCATGATGCGCTACAGTTTCGGTGATAGAGAACATGTCTATATGCTGATTCGTAAATTAGCCAAAGACCCACAATGGTATTTTAATAAAAATAGTGTCATGTTCACGCTGATTTCAGGCATGAGCGCTGGAGGTGTTCTCGTCATTTATAGCCTGATCTACCCATTTATTGTTCACCGTTCTATCAAACGTGGTTATAAAATGGATCTGATGATGTGGCTACATTGGTTATGGTGGGTATGCTTTTTATTCCCGTGGTCTTACGTAGTGTAGTTGTACAAAATATCAGCGCAATATATCCCACAAGCATTAGAAAAGTATGATTTTTCCTGAATTGTGTCGCAAAGTGACCCTGCGTATATCGTCACCGCCACCCAAATCGCTCACGATACCGACATCAATTCACAGCCGGGTATCACTATGACAAAACCGAAAATCATCAACAAAAACAACACTGCTCGATGTGGTAACGGTTTGTTTTGCCCCCGGCTCGTAGTAGGATAACCGCGATGAAAACAGCACTCGATCACCTCCCGGAGCGGAAACAACAAGAACTTCACACCATCACCACCGTATTACGCGATACGCTGGATGATTTTCTGCGCAACAAAAATGGCAGCAAGGCTGAGTTTCGGATCCTCAAAATTATCCTGTTTGGCAGCCATGCCAAAGGCACATGGGTCAGTGACCGCCCCAACGGTTATATCAGCGATTACGATATTCTGGTGATCGTCAACCGCTCGTCATTAGTCGAAGAGTACGCGGTGTGGCACAGTGCCGAAGAGCAGATCGCGCGTCGGGTGACCTCTGCCCCGCTCGGCTTGATCGTTCACACACTCAATGAAGTCCATCAGCAACTCCAGCAAGGTCACTACTTCTTTAAAGATATTCGGGAACAGGGCATTGAACTGTTCAGTGCCGATAAGCGGGAACTGCCCACGCCGGGGAATTTAAGTGAGGAAGAATCACGTTCGATTGCAGCAAAACACTTTAAACGTTGGTTTGCTAATGCAGAATCGTTTTACCTCAATTACGGCCACTGTATTGAACGTGAAGATTATCCGATCGCTGCTTTTGAGCTTCATCAGGCCACCGAACGCCTGTTCGCCTGCACCCTATTGGTGTGTACCAACTATCTGCCCAAAACCCACAATATTGAAAGCCTGCGCTCGATGTGCGCCCAGCAAGACCCGGCCTTTGCCGAACTGTTCCCGATGGAAAACAAGTTTCACCGTCGCAGCTTCCAGCGCCTCAAACGCGCCTACATCGATGCCCGCTATTCTGAACATTACGAAATCACCGCCGAAGAGCTGACATATTTACAAAGTGAAGTGGACAAATTACGGGAGATGACGGAACGGGTTTGTCGGGGGAGGATAGCACCCTAGTTGCTTAGGAACCTATTTGTTTATGGAAACAAGGGGCTAGCCATTTGTTCTGAGAGAGCGGGGATTTTTATAAACTCATATGCTGCTTTTAAAAAAATCGGTCCGGGCTGTGTGTTCATCGCCCCACAGCCCGGCCACCACTGACTTGAACCAAACTAGCGAAATGTTTCCCCCGTCGCTTGTTCAAACTCAGCCACCATTTGGAACCATGAACTTTCAATATGATCCGTCAAATTGAACAGCCCGCTGCGCCCGATCACGTAAATATCGGGTTTGACAGCATGGATCACTTGCCAGTGCTCTTTATTGGTTGAGCCATCCATTTCAATCAGATAGTGGTAGTCATGCGTGTCACGCAACTGTCTTAACTCGGTAATTTTGTCGAGCATCTTGACCAAGAATCGTTGCCCGGCAAATCCCGGGTCAACGGTCATGATGGTGACTTTATCAAGCAGGTCGATATACGGCAGAATCGCGCTTACCGGCGTCTCGGGGTTTAACACCACACCGGCCTTGAGCCCGGCAGCATGGATTTGGTCAATCAGACGAAAGGCAGTGCCATTGGTGTTTTCTGCTGGCATACAGATAAATTCACACTGAATATTGATCAGTTGCTGCACCCAGAATGTCGGGTCAGTAACCATCAAATGGGCGGACATCGGTTTATTACTCAGTTTACGGGTCTGTTCAATAAACCACGGCGATAAACTTAAGTTCGGGACAAAATGTCCATCCATAATATCAATATGAAATGAATCAACGTGATCGTTTAAAAAAGTAATCTGCTCTTTAAATTGATCAAGGTCCATAGTCATTAACGATGGAGAAATATGTATATGTTCACTCATATTTTCAAATTCCGTTCTTTGGTGAAAAGATAGTTCAAATAGCAATAACAAACCCTCACCATTCAATAACGAGGCGAAAGTTATATAATTCACGCCATTATTTATATGGATAATTTAAATATTTAAATTTGAGACTGAGTCTATTTAAATCACTATGTTACTCATTGCTATTTTACAAAGAGGTCGCTAGTTAATTTTAATATCATCTAAATTGAGCTCTTCTTCGTCATTATCTGCGATGACATCCATCGGGACATCTTTTTTAATCAGCGCATAAACCGTACCGGTCACGAGAATATTGACGACTAAAGCCATCAGTCCGGCCATCGGGTTCGACATAGTGGGCAGCATAAAGATCCCCCCAAAAGGGACAGTCGCATCAGCGCCATACACCAGAGTAATCGCTCCACCACAGGCACCGCCAATCGCTGCCGCAGTAATCCCACGGGCAATATCGTTCATCACAATCGGAATCGCGCCTTCCACTATATTAACCACGCCCATCGGAACCGCAGATTTAAGGGTTTCGATTTCCTCGTAGTTATAAATATTTTTACGCAGCAGTTTGGCAATAAAATAAGCCAGACCAAAACCAACCGGTGTGGCTGTATTAACCAACTGGAGGGCGGTAATCGGTTCATTAATCCCCTGCGCCTGAAGCGTTAATACAAAGGCAAAACATGTTTTATTAATCGGCCCGCCAAAGTCAATAATACACAGTGCACCAATCACCGCGCCTAATACCAAGTTCGATGAGGTGCTCATACTTTTTAAGAAAGAGGTCAGCACCTCGGTAAAAACCCCCACGGGAGTACCGATGATATAGACCATAACCAGCGCACTGATGAGCGAGGCAAAGAAAGGCACAATCAAAGTCGGCATTAATCCTTTCGCCCAGTTGGGCACCTTGACATGTTTAATGATGGCAAGTGCCAGATAGCCCGCCATGTAACCACCGAGAATCCCGCCAATAAAACCGGCAGAAATCGCATTCGCCGCGAGCCCGACCACAAAACCCGGTGCGATACCCGGTTTACCGGCAATCGAACCGGCGATCCCGCAGGCAATCACAACCGGCAACAGACCGAGCGCCTTGGCGCCGACGGTGGCGAGAACGCCCCACACATCAAATTGCCCGGGAACCAGTGTGTCTTGAACGGTACCGCCCAGCGATAAACCGATGGAAATAATAAAACCAGCACCGCAAACAATGGGAATTAAAAATGATATAGCGGTGAGCAGATGCCCTTTCGGATTGGCTGCTTTCCATATTTCTTTCATGCTCATATATAGCACCTTCTATTTCATGTTGGATGTAATGGATAAATCAATCGCTGTTATTTTTATTGTGCTTGACTGCTTAAGACGATTTCTTGTAGTTTTTCTATCAGTTTATTGGGTGACTTCACCGCCATTTCTGTCGGCACTTTGACGACTTTTTTTCCGGCGAATCGTTCTTCTCCGGAGACCTGAACATCAGCCGCCAGTAAAACAATATCGGCTTGGGCAATGTCCTCTGCTGTTAATGCATTCTCAATCCCAATCGTGCCCTGCGTTTCAATTTTTGCATGATGGCCCGCTTTCTGGGCTGCGATTTCAATCTTTTTCTGTGCAATATAGGTATGTGCAATCCCTACCGTACAGGCTGAAATACCAACAATATTCATAATCACCCTCGATAATTTATTCAGTGTTTTATTTCTGCGATGAGAAATAAAATGAGTGGACGTTCAACTTAAGCATTCACTTCATGTTGTGTATTAAAAATTTTAATCATATTTTCCGGATCATTTTCTGCCAGTAATTGCGCGATAATCTCCTCGTCGGCTAATGCGCTTGAAACTTGTGTTAATAACCGGATATGCATCGTGTCCTGATCCGCTAAACGCACAGCAAATAAAATGACACAACGAATATCGCTCCCGTCCATGGTTTCCCAGGGGATTTCATGCTGAGTGCGACCAATAGCCAGTGTGGTATGAGTGACCGCTGAAGACTTGCCATGCGGGATCGCAACATGGTTTTCAAATCCGGTTGAACTTTGTTCTTCACGTAACCAGACATCCCGAAGAAACTGCGCTTTATCGCTGACAGAGCCATCTTGGACTAATAAATCGGTTAATTCTTCAATGGCCTCTTCCTTGGTTCTGGCGAGCATATTTAATTTGATATGTTTCGCCTTCAGCACTGTCGAAATATCCATAAACCACCTTTGTTAATATTGAATAAAAATTGAGAAACAGTTTGTGTATCACTGACCGGATATCACTTTCTGTCATAAAAACTGCTGTAATGAAAAAAGTGCTGTCATGCGATTATTCTTTAATATTGAATAAAAGATTCGATATCTCACCCAATTCCCCTGTACCAAACCCAATCAATCATCAGATAAAATAGAATTCGCCGCTCAAACTATCTGGTCATTATTATTCGGCCGTCCTCGATGATAATAACAATAAGAAAAATACCCCCGGGTCACAATACTAAATAGTGTCCATCACTCAGGACAATTGATGAACACTGACAAGATAAGAAAATAAAAGCATACAGACTCATTTTATCGGTGACTCACGACGATTGATTCAACATTGCGATGATATTTTGAGGTTCATTCTCTGCGAGTAATTGCGCGATAATCCCCTCATCTGCCAATGCACATGAAACCTGGGTTAATAAACGAAGATGATCCGTATTGGGCGCATCCGAACAAATGGCATATAAAATAATGCAACGAATATCGCTGCCATCCTCAACTTGCCAATCAATGCCCTGCGGAGCTCGCCCAATCGCCAACGCGGTTTGGCTGACCGCCGAAGATGTGCCATGCGGCAGGGCGATATGATTTTCAAATCCGGTGGCCCCTTGCGCCTCCCGTTGCCAGACATCCCGAAGAAACTGAGCTTTGTTGCTCACATAGCCCCCCTGCACCAATAAATCGGTTAATTCTTCAATGGCCTCCGCTTTGGTTCTGGCGCTCATCTTTAATTTGATATGTTGCGTCTTCAGCACTGATGAAATATCCATTGATGTTCCCCGTTAACATGAAATCAAGCTTGCGTCACCGCATACGCATCACTGGCTTGCTGTAGTTTCTCTGTGATGAGCTTTTCCGTAATCCGTTGGATATCGGCATCATTCAGAAATGCAGTGACATAGACGACGGGCGTCTCGACCTCTGACACATGAACCGTAGAAATAATCAGGTCGGGCTGCATCTGCTGGTTCACTCGCTGCACATTACCGACGGGTACCGCGGCAACAATCTCCCAATCAGGAAATGCACGCAAAATCCGGCTTTTCAGCAAATGTGATGTGCCGATTCCGGTAGAGCACACCAACAGAACACGCTTGTGGGTGATCTGGCGTTCAATCGCTGCCTGAAAATGAACCGCCAGATATCCCACTTCATCATCAGACACTTTATGTTGCGTCGTTGCTTGTTTAATCGCTTGTTTTTCAATACCTTCTTGTTCAATGTTTTCCTGTTCAAGGCCGTCTTGTTTAAGGCGATAGCGCAAGACATTTTCTATCGCAATCCGGGTTAAGTGATAGACATCCACCAGCTCATTTTTAATATCCTCCAGCAAGGGGTTGCGAATATTAATCTGATAATGCAGTCGATTCATCAGGGGACGGATATGCACGACCAAGCCGTCATACAACTGGCTGTCCTGACTCAGATCGATATTGATGAGCTGTGAAAAGTGCGTCACTAAATCCGATGTAATCTCACGCGCCTCATCGCTGAATAATTCTGAGTGCAACTTCTGGCTGTTGTGATTTTCAACGACTAACACACCCGATGAAATAATGTACTGGTAAATAAACCACACTTCATCATCCGGTAGCGGTAAAGCAATGTATTGCTCAATTTTTTCTACCATGCTTTCGGCGACGAGAAACACAGTGTCCGCCAAGGGTTGACGGGAGACAGGATCGGGTTGATCGAGTAAATTTCCTCTGGTGCGGCGATGCATCATAATCAAAATATGGGTAAATAGATTGATGTAGTACGCTTCACCTAATGGGTAGGCCAGTTCTTGTTCCATGTCTTGCAGCAGCCCCTGAACAAAGGCGACTTCGTCGTGACCGAAATACTGAACCAGCGCTTTATAGCTCCCCGAGTCCAGTCTTGAATGGTTGACAAGACCAAGCTCCTGATGGTTGATTAAGCCGTTGATCAAGGCAGCCATCGCCTGACGGACATGATTTTCATCCCCTTGAATCCGGGTACCGCTTTGACTGCGAATCAACTGTAACCCAAGCGGCGTTATCCAATCTTCAATCATTCTCAGATCATTCACGACAGAGGCATTGCTGATATAAAAACGTTCTGACAGCTTGTTGATTGACGTTTCTTTGGGGGTCTCACTCAATAGCCAGGACACAATTTTTATCCGGCGGGCGTGTCCCATCATGTTGTCTGAATCTTCACTCTCACCATTGAGTTGTAGTTCCAGTTGCAAGAGGTCTGCGGTATTGTCGGCCAACAGCAAAACCCCTGCCCCGACTTTTTTATCCACCTGAACGTTCGAACCCGCTAAGTAATCCTCAATCATATTCAGATCACGCTGGATTGTTTTTTTCGAGACGTCAAATTGCTCTGCCAAATTGAATAAGGTGACATACTCTCGCTGTTGGAGCAGAAAACGTAATAATTTATGTTGTCGTGAGGTAATCATTTCAATTTTTACCTTTGGTTATCAATCCATGATTCATCGTTCAATCTATGCTATTTCGTCTTCGGTTTCGGAGCGGTGGAGACTCTGTGAGTTTCAAGATAAGAAAATATTGATGTGGTCACAATACTAAATAGTGTCCATAACTCAGGACAATTGATGAACACTAAAGGAGATAACAGTCAACATAAGATGCTGATTAAAATAAATAATCCATCAAATACAGCGCATCAGCCAACGTCCCCAAAAACTACCAAAACATGATATCGGTTCGCCTTTTTGGTTCATCGTATCTGGCCGCTATGAGCTATGACTTGCTGCATATATTCATTGAAACACCTATGTTTTCTGTTCATTCATCCCGATCATTACGACCCCAAAAATATTGAAAGTAAATGATAAGCACATGCCAGTGCTGGCAGGGATAAAATTACTACGTCTAAACGGTATTAAAGCGGCACTCATGTGAAATGGTGTATATACAGATAATCGGTACATGGCGGGAGGTGAGCCCGGCTGTTCCTTTGAATCACGACCGCTTAGTGGCACTTTACCATAAACATCTGTTTTTATAAGACAATTAAACTTCTTTCAATATATGTGGTTCACTTTCGATTTTATCGACAAAAGTTAACTCAATCGGATTACTAAAACTAATGACAACAAAATCCATCACCGTATCGTGTTCTTGTTTCTGAGGAGTGTAGTGGTCAACTAAAATTGGCCACGGTTTTAGAGTTTTTCCAATATAGTCGTTCAGACTCATTGGGTGTCAGCCCACCATTATATTGATGGGGCCTAAGTTGGCTGTAATAACCTGTGATGTAACGAGTTATATGCTGTCTTGCTTCGCTAAAACTCCTATAACCCGACACCGGTATCCATTCTGTCTTTAGACTTCTGAAGAACCGCTCCATCGGGCTATTGTCCCAACA
>NZ_FULE01000036.1 GCF_900163965.1 Vibrio ruber DSM 16370 | reverse complement strand
TAACCTGCCCATCCAGTGAGGCATATTTTCTGATTAGGCGGGCAAGACTTTTTGGATCTCATTTGGGCGCGATACATAGAGTATCAAACTGACGCCGGATATATGTTTAAGGCCGCGTTTCATTTTCAGGAACAACCGTCGATGGTGAATTTATGAGATGAATAAATACATTGAGGAAGTCTGAAAAATACTTTGATTTAGATGGAGTGACCATATATGGTTACTCTTGCATCTTGGCAAGAGTGACTGGCGCACAAAACACCGATGCCTCTGAAATTGAGGAACGCAATTGTGCGTCAAATCTGAGAGCCGATGGCTACAACAACCCACAGCAATACAACAAATCCCCTACTATTTACACTGTAAAACGAAAAAAGCCCCTTTCATCAGGGGCTTTCAATCATTCTAACCTATACAGTTAAAAAGTCATTCAACTGCCAAGTGTCTGCAACAACCACCAGTACACACCACTGCCGACAATCGCACCGCCCAACACGAACATCAGCAGCAACTTCCACCAGCGCGTGCCCGGTTGGGTGACCTTGACTACCGCCGCCGGGCGACCGGTTTCGGTGAACTCACGCCGCTTTAACGCGACCTGATAACAGGTTTCCAGTCGATCAATCTGTTCAAAAATCAGATATCCAATCGACTCAAAATCAGCTTTCACCCCCGGTCTTTCCGCTTGGAGTAAGTAGCTGATGCGATCACACAACTGTTCACAACGGTAAAGCTCACGCAGCATTTCATAACTGGCGCGGAGGTTTTGCAGTTCAATTAACGCTTGTGCATTCGCCCAATGGAACAAACGCTCGATATACTTATCGGTTTCTTTGATCTCGTCTTTCAGACTGACCAGACAACCATACATCAGCTCCAGCCCGTTGGTATAACCGCGCAAGCCGTCCAGCTTGAGACAAGCAATGCTGTAATAGACGCACATTGCCAGATCAAGGCCGGTGATCTGCGCTAACTGCTCACTGTTCTGTTTGACCAGCTCCCAGTCGGTGCCGCCCGCAAAGGGAGAACGCTCGCGATAGATCTCTTTTTTAACCGCCTGATACAAAGCGTGATTGTGGAGTTCTTCTTGCTCGGCTGTCAGTATGAAAGGTGTGTTTTCAATCAATAGTCGTGGAGACATGGCGTTAAATTGCCCTAATCAATGCAGGGAGTGCCCGAAGGCACTCCGCTATTTGTTGAGTATTAATATAGGTTACCTGAGAGTTTGAATGATTTAAACAAACGCTGGGTAAACGGATTGACATCAGCTTCAGAGTTAATGCGATACACCATGTCACCGCCATCAACCGTAAACTTATAGTCAACCGAGGTTGTGCTCGCAGCCAGTACATCACCCGCATCCAGTAAGCGGAAGAATGCCCATGGCCCCTGAATAATAATACTCCGTGGCGACAGATTTGATTTAGTCGGGATCAGCGTAATCTTAGAAATTGCAGAATCACGCAGCGTATTCGGCCAAATCAGTTCGACGTTTTCTCTTGAACCATGACTGTATGACAAGAACTGCCCGTCTACATTCAGCACACTGCGGCGTTTGTTGCCCGTCAGACGAATCGGCTCAATCGAGAAGCTCACATCCAGTACACCTTTACGGTTGAAGAATGCATCCTGAATTTGGCGTGCCCGTTCAATTTGCTCCAATACTTCAGATTTCACAACACTCTGACCACTGTCTGCATCAGACAAGCCGACTTTCTCATCAATGAAGATCTTCAGCTGATTCTGATAGAAGCTATCTAAGATACCGTTCGGTGCGAAGAACTCTTCAAAGTCAGTCAATGATGCATCTTTGTTTGAGTTCGGATTAAACGGATAGCGATCCGCCAGTTTTTCACGGAAGACGCGATAAACGTCATCATGCCAGCGCACTTCCAGATACTTAACCGCTTCTTGCTTGATCACATACCAGCTTTCATCGGCCAGTTTGGTCAGGATACGATCCAGTGGAGCCGGTAGTCCCGATGCCACCCGTCTGAGGGTATAAATCGGATCACCGTTTACCAGCTTCATTCTCGCCTTGGTCGCATTCAGCGCTGCCATTCCCATATCCGGTGAGGCCTGAATCCCTTTCAGATACAGCTTCAGCTCATCAATGGCGCCCATCACTTCGGTGATATAAGCAGGCTTGTCACCAACTGCGTCCAACATGCCGTTCAGATCGGCAAACGGGGTATCAATCATTGAAGCAACTCGGTATTTCGGTGACTTCAACAGCTCACTTTGCGCTGAAGAATCATCCGGAATACCCGCAATCATTTTGGTGTTAGCTTCCAGCGTTCTCAACAGACGCTGGATCGGCTCGACACTACTGGTGATATTATCCAGTACGGTCACCGCATCGTTGATATCTTTGAAATATTTGATATCCACTTCTGCCAGTGCAGCACGCCAAGTCTTGGTATAGTCGGCCACATACAGTCCCCGGATTTTATCCCGCAGATCTTGTTTGTCCGCTTCACTGAACTCAGCAGAACGGTTTTGTCCCAGAACCCAGCCATCGATCAACGCCAGTTTCGACACCGATTCGACCTGCGGAATGAAGTAATCTTCAAACCCGCGTTTGGTCAGCATTTGCGGAATATATAGTCCGTCGCCGTTCATCACGCGCTCATCAAAGACGAGGTCAAATACCGGCCCCACCAGATTACGCAGGTTCAGTGACGGGCCAAGTACCGTCGGTGCATTCAACTTCAGGTTACGATAGACACGCTGTTTGTTCGGCATTGCATTGAGCGCAGTCTGAACTTTAGCGATGGTCTGATCGTAGGCTCCCATAATCTTCTCAGCGTTCGGATCACCATTCTTCCGCGCCGTGGTTAGGTCGGTATGATCCATCGCATAATCCAAGTGCCCCATCAGCTCTTCTTGCACCGCACGACGCGCCGGGAACTCTTGCTGCCAGTATTTACCGAAGTAATCCAGTACGATGTCTTTATAACGCCCTTCTTTGTCAGTCATCATGCGATAAACCCGCAACGCGTCCAGTTTTTCAACTTCGGTGTCGGCTTCATTCATTTTCACGATCACGTCAGAAAGCAGGATCGGCAAGAACCGGGTTTCAAGCAGGTTCAGGTAGGTCTTTTCAACCATAGGGCCGATGGTATGCCCTTGATACAGACCCATATCTGAAAAATATCTCGACTTATTCCGGAAGAAACCAAACTCCAGTGTGGCCTGACGAATTTTATTGAGCGAGTCGAGCATATCGCGTTGTGATGCCTGATAAATATTCTTCGGCAACTCGTTCTTAAACTCGTTAACCTTAGTCAATACCGCATCCGCGTGGGCAACGTTGACCGCGTAGTAGCGTTGCCAAGCACCAAACAGTAACAATGTCGCGATGGTACAAGTCACACCTGACAGCATCATCAGACGCCGTTTGCGCTTGGCAACCCGACGGTTGTCCGATGCCAGACCGGACTCGGCATAGATGATGTTGCTAAATAACTGCGAGGCAAAATAAACCGTTGAATTTTTTGCAATTTGTGCCCGATTGATTGCATGGTCTAAACCATAGCGACGTGAGGCCGCATCATCAAACGCATTGGTCGGGACGCCTTGCTGGTACACCGAGGTAAAGTAAGCCCCGCGAACCACAGCGGACAACGAATACTGGTCATTGCCCAACGTTTCGCGGAAAAACTGAGTCAGAATATCTTTCAGCCCGGAAATCTGACGACTGAAGCTGTAAACCCCATGCCGCTCATCGGCATCCATCGGTACGGAAACCGCTTTTGGCAACATGTCATTAATCGTTGACATGAACCGGAGATAATCGTCTTCAAACTCTTTTAACCAAGCATCCTGATCATCATTCGGGTTGAGCTGGAAAGTGAATCCTAATGCTTCTTCTCGTTCTGCTTTGGAATAGTGTCTGAAAAAAGGTTCAAAGCCATAGAGCAAATCCAGCTTGGTCAGTGCAATGTAGACCGGCAATTGGATAGACATGGTTTCCATCAATTCACGCAGTCGGGCACGCAGAATACTGGCGTAGGCTTTTCTTTCTGAGGCTTTGGCGGTTGCCAGATGCGACACATCCAGCGCCAGCACAATACCGTTGAGCGGACGGCGGCTGCGGGTACGCTCCAGCCATTCAACAAAATGTTTCCACAAACGGCGTTCCATCTCACCGTCGTTGTCTTCATCACGGTTGCCTTGCGTCAGCAGCTCACCATCGGGGTCAATCACCACGGCTTTGTCGCCGATCCACCAGTCAAATGAATATTGATTTTCGCTGCGCTGACCCGAAGCCCGCATCACTGAAGACAGGGTAAAGTTCTGTCCGGAGCGGTTAATCAGGCTGGTTTTACCGGCATTTTCCAGACCGAGAACCAGATACCAAGGCGAAGAGTAAAGAAAGTCACGCTTATTCTTCAGGCTCTTACGCATATTGGTAATCACCTGATTGAGCTCAACTTCTTGGCGCTCTTCCATTAACTTGATCGGATCCTGACGGAATATCTCTTCTTTTTGTTGTTCCGCTTCGTAACTTTGCAGCTTCCGCCACTGCCAGAAGCCCCATACAGCGGCCGCCAGTAAGAAGACAAGTAAACTGGCAAAGAGCCGCGCAGTGATACTCGCCAATGGTTTGGTGTCATAAATTGTGAGCCATGGGCCGGCCCACCAAATGGCAATATTAATTAAAATAAAGCTAATTAACAGCAATGCCGGCACGAGTGCTACCATGCTCGGCATTAATTTTTTTAGCAGCCCGAAAATCTTTTTCAACATGGACGATATCCTTCGCTTACTCTGACGTTGAATATTTCTCTAATCGTTGCATGAGTGAGGGTTCCCACTCTGAAACACTTGCTGAACCCGCCTGACGGTACAAGGTCTGATATTGCTCTTCTGCCATGGCGGAAAAACCATGTTCATTGAGCAAATCAGCAGACATCATCCGCCAATAAAATTTATCTCTGGGTTCGACCGCCTTTTCAAGGCCGCCATTAATCATGGAGAGAGCGACAGCAATTCCGGCTTCTTTTGCCAAGGTAAATGCTTCTTTACGCTTTTCCTGCCAGCTACCGACCACCGAAGCCTGCGTGGTCGCCTGCTCCTGCTCTCCCAGCCATGCATTGACTTCTTCTGGAACAAACGGTTGCCCGCCTTTAAATTTCAGTTCTTTTAACTTGGGCAAGCGTTCAAGAAAATAACCCGCTTCCTCCCGGATGGCCCGACACCAGTCTTTTTTATCGAGTGCCTGAGCAATTTGATAACTCATCATCTGCCCTTCGAACCAATAAGGCGCCATCGTCAGGCTCTGTTCAATCTTGCGCCATAAAGACAAATCGGGACTGCGCATCAGATCCTGATAGTCTTTCACGCGGTCTTGCTGCATCGGCCGGAGCATGGTTTCTCCGTCGGCATTATGATCGGGTTCAGAGAGAATGCCTGACCACACTGCATGACGGCGCAAACGAATTGCCAGACCAATGCCTTGTTCCTGCTCGGCAAGAAACTCAGACACTTTTAACAAGGTCTGTCTGGCTGCTTTATCACTGGAACTATCAACCGACAGTGGGCTACTGGTTGTGGCGGCTTCCTGTTGCGGTTGGTTCTTCGGCTTTTGGGCTTTCTGTTCGGCACGCTGGCGCTCTTCAGCCAGACGCATTTTCGAGCGAATGGTGTTTTGAAGCCCGGTGAAGTCTTCGGTCACCAACCCTTTGGCTTCCACCGCCTGATTCAAACTATCCAGCGCACTTTCCAGATCGCTCATTAACTCACCGGAAAAACGATTGAAATCCTGTTTTTCGATGACAATGCCAAAGCGCTGGATGATTTGGCCGAAAAATTTACGGCGCGGCAGTGCCCCTCGCGGGCCCGGTGCCGGGTAACTCTCTTCCCAGAACAGGGAGATGAAATCAGCCCAAATAAACAAGGATAAGTTGAACCGGGCCGGTGTCACCTGATGATGCAGACACTGTAAGAGATAAACCAACAACTTGATATCTTTGGATTTCTCTTTGAGTAATTTTAAAACACTGTGCTCGACTTCATCCCATTGCACACTGGCATGAGACAGCGAGCCGACTTTCATCATCTGATCTTCAACAAAATCAAACAATGAATCGTCAATCAAACGTTCACCGACTGGGTTCTCTCCCGCAATCGGTGTGGTAATGCATGGGCGATATTCAGATAGTTCCATAATTTCAGCTACCAATCACAGCGTGTTCTTAACGGTTTGAGCGCTTCACTCAAACCCGTGGTATCGAAAGTCAGACCATCAACCGTCTTTGAATTAGAACGCAATACCGTTTTGTCTTGCCCGGCCATAATCCGCATCAGGCTAATTGCTGGCATACCGCGTCCCGAAGAAAGTAATAAGCCGGCATCATCACTGCGCCAGTATTGTGTTTCCCGCTGGATTGTGACTTTGGCTCTTGCATCTGGGATTTCGCTCGGTAACGCCAATTCAACCCGGCTGATCCGGTGAATACAGCTCATCATTAACACTGGCTTTTTATCATCTGCGAACTGTGACGCAGGATTCGATGCCAACAGTATCAACCACGCATCATCCCCTTGTTCGGTCAGATGCATCATTTTGCCCTCACCGAGTTCCGCCAACGAATCCATTGCATGTAGCCACGACTCTGATGCCCCAACCTTTTGCTCTTTGAGCGGTGTCAGATGCAGCGGCGTTTCGAACACCCGATCAAAACAACGTAATCTTTCCAGACGCTCTGAGACACTCCGACACTGATTTGCCTGTTCAACCAACTGCTCCGGTTTGGATAAAACCTCCGGTTTCGGCATTTGTGGGCCGGTTGCCGCTATCGCAGCAACCGCAGGAAGTAATATCAGTGTCGCCAAGCTCATGACTGAGCGAGAAATTCCTAATTTCATGGCGCTTTAATCTCCAGTTTCTGGCATTTGTAAGCCAGTGTCCGTTTGGGAATTCCCAAGCTTTCTGCCGCTTTGGCACGGTCACCGGAAAACAATCGCAGGCGCTCTCTGATGATTTTTGATTCAAAATCCTGAATCGCCTGTTTGAGATCTTTAATCACAGTGCACGACTCCGGCTCTTCTACCTGAAACAGGTTGACCTCTTCACGAGGCAGAATCCGATGAATAAAACTACTCACCTGAACTTCATGGCCGTCTTGTGTTTGTGCACATCCAAACTCGATTAAATGCTTCAGCTCACGCACATTGCCGTTGAAATTGTGCTGCTTGAGACAATCAATCGCTTTGTAATTCAACCCACGGATCTGAGTCCCGTGCGAGTCGTTAAATAACTGAACAAAATGCTGACTCAATAACGCAATATCGTCGATTCTCTCAGTCAGACACGGCACCGTAATCGGGTATTGAAACAGTCGGTAATAGAGATCTTGTCGAAATGCTTTCTGACGAACTTGCCCCAACAGATTGACGTGCGTTGCAGAAACCAGCCGAAAATCGGAGGCCTGCTCTTCTTTACCGCCAACCGGACGAAATTTGCGTGTCTCAAGTACCCGCAACAGCTTGGCTTGCAGAACCAAAGGCATATCCCCGATTTCATCAAGGAATAAGGTACCGCCATTGGCTTGTGCGATGAGCCCCTGTTTATCAGCTTCAGCACCGGAAAAAGCCCCTTTGCTGTAACCGAATAGCTCACTCTCCAGTAAGTTTTCCGGAATCGCAGCACAGTTAATCGCAATAAATGGCTGATCAGCCCGTTCAGACAGATCATGCACCGCCTGCGCCACCAATTCTTTCCCGGTTCCGGTATCACCCTGAATCATGACCGATAACTGAGAACCTGCTGCACTGACAATCTGCTCTCTGAGTTTGACCATCGGAGCACTTTGTCCGACCAGCGTCCGGGACAATGAGTCCGTCAGACGTTGCTGTTCACGGGCGCGCTCAACATCGAATAATGATTCGCGCAGATCGCGTTGATGCTGCTCTTCACGTTCAATATCGGTCAACAAAGCCCACTGTTGGCTGAACACATCCACATAACGACGAAAATCGTCATCAGCAAATACCTGATGAAGATGTTCCGCCTCACCAATCAGGAATAACAGGGTCTTCACAACATCCTGATTCAGTGGCAATGGTACGATGCGGACGACGTCAAACATTCCGACCGACTCAGTTAACTGAACAAATGAACGATCAGACTGCCAGAAAACCAAACTGTCTAATGACAACGCCATCGATTTAGAAGACTGGAGAACATGAGCGAACGGGCAATCAAAATCAGTAACCGACCAAACCATCTCCAGATCAGATCGATGGGGGACTAACGTCCGCCCATCAGCACTGGGGACAAGCAATAAGCAAGTATCAAGATCCAACTCACGCGAAACCGTGTCGGTAAAAAGCGTCGCAAGTTGTTGCGGCTTTCTGATACCGACGAGATCGGTCGCGTAAGTTAACCAGCGGTTCATCGTTATTCAACCTCACCGATGAATTCACCATCAACCGCAGCCAGATAGACGCGATTAATCGGTTCACGCTGTGCAAGTTTGTTCAGCAATGCCAGCGAGACCGGTGGTAACAGTTGTCCTTCGATAATCGCTTCCAGCATCCGCGCACCATTTTCAGAACGGGTTGCCCGCGTCAGGATTTCCTCAATCAGCGAATCGGCAATCTCAACTTCTGCGGAATAACGTTCCTGGAACAGTTTTTCCAAGCGAGTCAGTTTCGCCTGCACGATTTCAGCCAAGACTTCTTTCTTCAACGGTAAGTAAGGAATCACTTCCATCCGGGCCAGTAATGCTGGTTTAAAGAAGTCAGCCAGTTCAGGATACAACCGGTCAGCAATGATTTTCGGTTCGTCAGCATAATCGACAATGGTCTGATAACCGAGATTCGACGTCAGGAAGAACACCACGTTCTTACAGTCAATCACCCGGCCTTCACCGTCGGCCAGCTCGCCTTTATCAAATGCCTGATAGAAGATATTCAGCACTTCGGGGTGAGCTTTTTCAACTTCATCCAGCAGCACGACCGAATAAGGCATCTTGCGAATCGCTTCAGTCAGAACACCACCTTCACCGTAACCGACATAACCCGGAGGTGAGCCGATCAGACGCGAAACGGTATGTTTCTCCTGATATTCAGACATGTTGATCGTGGTCAGGAATTGCTGTCCGCCGTACAGTTGCTCTGCCAGCTGAATGACGGTTTCTGTTTTACCGACACCACTTGGTCCCACCAACAGAAACGCGCCTTTCGGACGGCCGGGGCGACGTAAGTCAGCACGGGCAGTCAACAGATGACGGTGAACCCGTTCAATCGCTGTATCCTGACCTTTGATGGTCTCGCCTAAAATAGACGTCAGGTTGGTAATTTTGTGCAATTCGTCAGTATTCATCTGATCAACAGGCACACCCGTCCAGTCGGCGATCACTTCTGCAATCTGATCCGCATCCACTTGTGGGTAAATCAGACGCTCACGGTGAGGGATCGCTTCAAGGGCTGCATATTTTTCTTGCAGCTCGCTTTTCAGCGCTGCCATCACTTGTTGTGGAGATTGATCTTCGGCGACGTCCTGCCCTTCAACCAACTCATCTAAAACGTCAAATGACGCCGCTTCAACCGGTTGGGCTTCAATCGCTTGAACTGCAATCTCTTCTGCTTGCTGTAAGGACATTGCGATCAGCTGTGAACGGAGTTCAATAATTGATTCAACCAGTTCTTTCTGACTTTCCCAGCTTTCAAGCAGCGTTAATTTTTCCGCTTCGTCCTGATCTTCCTGAGCCCGTAGCTCATCGAGACGTTTAACATCATTTTCACTGCCGAGGAACTGCGCTCTTTCCAGCATATCGATTTCAAGCTGACGCTGATAACAGTTGGTTTCCAATTGCGCGAGACGCTTCGGTGGCGTGGTCAGGTGAATCGCAATACGGGCACAAGCGGTGTCTAACACATCAATCGCTTTATCCGGAAGTTGACGGCCTGAAATATAGCGAGCCGAGAGTTCTGCGGCCGCTTTTAATGCTTCATCAGTGATTAAAACATGGTGCGCTTTCTCATACACACTATTGAGACCACGCAGGATATCAACGGCTTGGTTGATACTCGGCTCTTCCAGCTTAACCAGTTGGAAACGACGGGTCAGAGCCGGATCTTTTTCAAAGTATTTTTTGTACTCTTTCCAGGTCGTTGCAGCGACGGTACTCAGTTCACCACGTGCCAGTGCAGGTTTGAGCAAGTTCGCCGCATCAGCGCCGCCTTCCTGATTACCGGCACCGATCAAGGTATGCGCTTCGTCGATAAACAGAATAATCGGTGTCGGAGACGATTTAATCGCATCAATCACGCCTTTAAGACGTTTCTCGAATTCACCTTTAACCGAGGCACCCGCCTGCAGCAGGCCTAAATCGAGCGCCATAATATCAACATTTTTCAGTTGGTCAGGCACGTTGCCCGCTTCGATACGCAGCGCAAGGCCTTCAATCATGGCACTTTTACCCACACCGGCATCACCGACCACAATCGGGTTGTTTTTGCGACGACGGCACAGGATGTCAATCATCAGATTGATCTCATTTTCACGACATAACACGGGGTCAAGTTCACCGCGACGCGCCTGTTCACTGACATTCGAACAATATTTTTGCAGCGGGGTGGTGGCTTCTGTCAGCGGCGATTTTGCGCCCCGCTTCTCAGTGGTTTTTTCAACTGCGGTTTCTGAAGAATCAGCGACAACCGCTGCGAAGTTTTTCTTCAGTGTTTCACGGTTGATGCTTTCTAACAGCGAAATCAAGCGCACGGGCAAGTAGCGGTCTACACGAGTTAACGCAGCCAAAAAGATCGCACCGGAACGAAGTTCATTCTGGTCGAGCTCGGTGGTAGACAACAACCAAGCTTCCTGAAGCAATTCAACCAGTAAAGGAGAAAATGCCGGATAGGTGTCCAGTACATGTTCACGGGTGTACGAACTGACAATCGCCTGTCTGACATTTTCAAAATCGATGTTGGCCTGCTTGAGGATGACACGGATATCAGAAAGTGGGTTGTCCAACAGTACATCGAAATAGTGTTCTAACGTGACTTCTGGGTGTTGACGTTCAATACATAAAGAAGCCGCCTGCTCCAGTGCCAGCTTACTTTGTTGGTTTAACTTTGAAATAAGAGTGGGTAATTCAATTCGGATCACAGCGATCACCTAGCCTAAAAAATTAATTAAGAAGTTGACTTAACTGGTTCACAACGTCAGCAGATTTCTCGTGCAATAACCATGTGTAACCCAGAAAGATCCCGCTCCACAGCAGGAAGAATCCAAGAAAAACCGACCAAACCGGCAGTTGACGATTCAGACGATACTTGGCATCGACGATATGTTGATTCGCTTGATTGAGGGGTTGGATCTTTTTCTCTTCAAGCGCAGCCAGCATATCGTATAAGTGACTGATCACTCTTTCGCGCTCATTGTGACCATTTTCCATCACCCGATACTTGCCTTCGAAACCAAGGATCAGACAGTGATAGATAAACTCCAGCAAAAGCTTGTAGCGTTGCGGTTCACCTTCGAGACGCGCAAGAATGGTGTAGACTTTTTCTCCACCCCAGGTTTCATTATGAAAACGGGAAAGCATCGAGTGCGATGCCCAGATACTGGAGGAGCCCCATTCAGTCCCCATGACGGCTTCATCAAGAAACGTACACAAGATGTATCGGTAAGCCATCAAAACCGCATTATCAAAACCTTTCTCGGTCAGTTCGATTTCGATCGCTTTGATCTCTTCCACCGTTTGATGATAAATCTGCTCGATATTCGGACAACTGGTCATGCCCCGAACCCGGAGTGACAGACCAAATAACGGAGTCGCTGCATCAATCAGGACATTGGGGTTATCTCCCCGTAATTGGAACCAATAGTCTTGGTCCCGGTTGATATTTTCCACATTATCAAACAATAGGTTGTCAATGTGTTCGCCCGTATTCTGCACCATAATTAACTCCTTATCGCCCAGAATTGTAAGTCAAGGTCTTCAAATGCTGCTGCCACATGGAAAGCAAAGCCACTGGCTTGTTTGATCATCGACCAAGCTGCACTGGATTTATCAAGCTGATAATAGGTATAGCCAGCATGGTAAGGGAGCTGACGCGGTGCAACAGGCAGCGGCGTCAGTGGGATACCCGGTAGCTGGAGAGAAATCAGCTCTCTGATCTTCTCGACGGAGGCCACTTTGGTCTGCTGAACAAACACACGACGCAACTCGTCCAGAGGCATTCTCGCTTTAACCGCAATAATAAAGTCGGCATCTTCCATGAGGTTGGTGTCATGAATTGGCGCAACCATGAGGCCGTATTTCCGTTTATCGAGCTGGATAGACACAGCACGCGGCTCAAGTACCACACTCAGACTCTGTCTCATGTGACGAATCAACGTCATGAAACAGTCAGTCGGCATGTCATGGTTATAAACCGGGATGGTCGGTGGCAGACGGCTTTCATCAGTAAAGGTTGCCAACTCACCACAAATTGAAGCCAGACATTCAAACAGTCGCTCCGGATGGAGTGTCCGCAATTTGGATAAATGCTCAATCAACGGCTGCAAACGGTTCAGTGCCTGTAATAGCATGAAGTCAGAGACATCAGCCACCGCACCCTGACCGGGAGAGCTGATCCGTTCGGCAATGCTTTTCGCCCGTTCATTCATCAACCCGGCGATTTCAGTCACCACCCGGTGCAGCGTCACGTTGACAGACGAGTTGAGATGACACGGGATAAATTCAGGATCCAGCACCAGACTGCCGTCCGGACGTTTTTCCAGAATCCGGGCAATCGCAAATGATGCATAAGAACTGCGATCTTCTTTCTCCAGCATCAAATGCATGCGCACCGGAGAAACATCAATCGTGGTGGTGTCGCCTTGTATACTCTGGACATCGCGGACATCCATCCGGCGACTTTCATAACGCCCGGTGCCTCGTTCTTCCGGCCAATTGACTTCGAGCAGCGATTCCGTGCGCAACGGCAATGCCAGATAGACCAATTGCCCGGCCAGTGACGCATCTTCGATTTCCAAAGGTTCAGGGAGCGAATCTTCCTGCGGCACATTAAAGACAGTCCCGTCGGGCATGACGCCTGATAAACGTTCAATTGCAATCCGGCCGAATGCCAGATATTCCGGATTTAATGCCAGCTCAGAGATGCCGTACAGATAGCCACTGACAGAATTCATCCGTGCATCAACATAGTATTCTGTATATCGTTGTTGTTGTTGGAAGTGCTGAGGCTTGATAAACAATCCTTCGTTCCAGATAACACGGTTACGTGCAAACATCTCGATTATTCCACTTTTTCTAATTTAACATCGTAGTCTTTGAACAGCATCAGCAGGTGATACTCCCGGCCTTTATTCAATACTTTGACCGCTTTCTTCCACTCACTCAGCTCAGGTTCAGCAAAATGCGCCATCACACCGATGTAACGCGTGTCCGGAGAGATTTCGAATGCATTGACAAACTTAAACTGACCGGGCATCAGCATGTAATCGTAATCTCTGACAAAGTTACTGCGGAGTGCTTTCTTATAGCTGGCTTTGATCGTGTCATAGTCAGCCGACATGAACATGGAATCATCTTCCAGTTCAAAGACCTGTACTTCAACCGGTGATGCTTCGCCCCAGATATTGGGGTTTACACCCGCATCCGTCACCATACTGAATGTCACTGTTGTCGGAGCTTCTGCCGGATTATATTCATCCGCTGCTGTGCTACTGCTACTACTGCACGCAGTAAGCATTAGCAAAGCGAATAAAACACAAGCAAACTTTTTCACAATCAGAACTCCAGTTGCTTCTCACGGATTTTCTTGTCGTAAGCCTGTTCGAAAATTTCCCAAAACAGTTTTTCAAACCCTTTCTGACGGTTAGAAGTCAGCTCTTGATAGTAACTGCTGTACATATTCCAGGCCCACGCATCTTCAGAGTCGCTACGCTGTTCATTCGGGCGCTTATAATTATTAAAGCGACGGAGCAGTACCTGAGGTGAAAATGCCGCCAAAATCTGGCTCAATGCTTCTGTTGTCGCATACTGAACGGCTTCGTTGTGATCCTGAATGCTTTTCAAACTTTCAGTGATAGCTGCCGGAGCAGACAAATGCACCAGACTCTTTTGCGAGTCATACATGGTTTTCATGGTCTCTTCATAAGACAGACCCAGACGCAGCGGGTTATCTTCAATGGGCTGAAGATTGCGGTTCATCATATCGAAACGACCATGATTCACCTGCTTGTGCAGCTCCAGTAGTCCTTTAACACATGCCTGAAGCGATAAGCCCAGTTCTTCGGACAGAAAATGCATTTTTTCCATATCATGGCTATCGGTCAGATCCACACCCAGACCATCCAGCATCGGGCCGGTCAGCAGATGTTTTCCATGATGATTTGTTTCAACAGACTGTTCTGATGTTGAAGACATGCTTTTTGCGACTTCTTCTTCGAGTAGATCGAGTACGTTCTCATCCATCCCATAGCCCTCTGATTCGTTGTTCACTGATTGATAGTCGACTGATCCATGACTCACAGATCGGTTGTGCACAGATTGATTGTCTGTCGCATTAGTGTGGTTACTGCGCGTATTGACAGGCGCTGCCTGCTGTACGTCTGATTTGGACTTTCTGCCCAACTTTAACGCCCCGAATCTGAAAATTTTCTTCAGACTAATCGAGGCGGTCATATCGTATTCTCCGTTTTCTTGCTGTGTTTCCTGCAACGGACGCTGGTAATATTCTTCAGCCGCAAGCAAAGGTTGTTCTTGAGTTTCATCTTCTGCCCGGATTTCATCCTCATCGCCATCGATCAACACATAGCTGTCATCTTTGTTCTGGGGCGAGAGTTCATCCAGTGCCATTAATGGGTCAGTCACACCGTGATCCACTTCATTACCGCGGTTTAATGTCTCGGCTTCACCGTCATCGTCGGCTAAAAGACTATGGCGGTCGTCATCGAATAACTGCTCCAACACATTGCTTGAAGCAATATCATCATCACTATTGCTACCCAAGTGGACTCGTAAAGAGTACGGACCAACCTGAATTTCGTCTTTGTTTTCCAATCGGGCTAACTTGTTGCGACCCAGCGCCATCGATGAACCATTCACATAGGTTTCACCGCAGTTATCACGCACGCAGAAAGCGCCATCAACGACGAGAATTTCACAATGATTCGGGTAAATCGCCCCATTCTTATCCGTCAGATGCCAAAAACTATCTGTTGCCGTTCCAATTGTTCCACCTGCAGGCGTCCATGACATCCGCGAGATCAAACCGGACTCCAGTACCTGAACATTGGTGACAATTATATTGAGGGAAGGCTGTTTACTCTGAACCATCACTATTGCCTCACCTGAATTAATACATTTTTCTCACGCTCACCGGAGCCAAGAAACGAATACCACCCCAAAGCCACACTATCCTGAGAATTCAACCGAAGCACGGGGACTTCTTTCTCATCCATAGAGAGCTCTAAGTCATAAGCCATCTGCTCGCGCAGAACGAATTCCACCAACTTACACAGGGGTTGGAATTCCTTACCGATCGGCAGAAAGTCTGCAAACCGCTGGCGAGAAAGCCCTTTAATACAAATCACAAATTTTCCGTTGCAATCCATCACCGATTCACCGATGACGGTATTCATCCCCAAGTTGCCATTTTGCTGACCCAGACTGAATTGCTGCGACGAATCGATCATAACTCTGCGTTTTTCCCACTGGCGAATGCTGACATCTTCCAAATCAAAACAGTGGGCTATAATTCCGGCGACAACCTGCGGAGAACGACTTCGTCCGGCCAGTACACCGGCATACGCCAGCATCTTGCACCAGTTGATTGGTGTATCACCCCTTAAATCAGGGTCGGCCAATCCAACTAATGCGAATAATTGTTGTGAGAACAGATCCTGCGCATCATCCTGAAAACGCACGTAATAACGATATTTACGCCAGATCCGATAGACCAAGTTGATCAGGCGGTTATTGAAAAAATCCAGAAAAGGACGTTTGAATCCGCCCGGATCTTCTGTCGCCAGTTGCTCAAGAATGAAGCCCGGCAACGGAGACTGCGAGCCGGTCAAACCAAAAAAGTTGGTTTGTAAAATCAAATGCTCGTCATCGAACCGGGTCAAATCCGTCACGTCAGCAGGCGAGAATCCCAAACTGGGATTCGCACTAAATACCAGGCGACAAATTCTTTCCCAATCTTCATCTTCCGGATTCGAGTGCTGAAGTTTTTGTAGCAATTCCACCAGTTGGAAGAAATTGTACGACCTCACCTTATCCGGTATTGGTATGAGCGCTTGCTTGTCTTGAGCTGAATCTATATCAGCGGCTGCATCCCTGTCCGGGTTCCCCATGTGTATTTCTCGTTATTACTGACGTTGACCAAAATCAGTTCATGGAATGAATTGATGTTGGCATACAAAGCAAAAAAGTGGCTCAGCACCCGACCGAACAGATAAAGATCACCTTCTGAGCCAAAACAGCTCTGATCAATATGAATCTCGGATTGCAGACCACGTACAGGAAGCCCTCTTAATAATTTATCTATGGGCTTCGATTCTATTTTGATAATCCCTTCCAGACGTTTTTTCGCCACACGCTCGGCCTGACGATCAACCAGCGCCCGGAAGTCATACGTTCTGAGTACACTGCTCAGTGCATCTTTTGACAGCAGCGACAGGTAATTCAATGATAAATTTGAAATTAACCCCCACAGCAAACTGCCATCCAAAACCGGACGCAACGGCTGAGTCGGTGAAATAATATTTTTAAATGTGACATAGTCAGGTGAGGAATCCGTTGACTGACAGATATCCCCGACCCCCAGTTCAATCGGTAATAGCCGATTGGTACAGGTCAGTTGGATCGAAATAGCTTCATCGACATCAACCGATTGCGTTTCATCACCGCGAATAAACGAGATAAAGGTGTCAAAGCCATCATTACGCTGACTATCTTTCACCCGTGAGCGGTAGTAGAGCACTTCACGCTGTCTGGCTCGCTCAACCTGATGTTGAAAGCTTTCAAACGGGTGATAAACGCGTTTTTCACCGCGAATCCGTTGACTGTCCTGCGTTTTATCCTGCCAGCCGAAAACACCATCAATACTGAACACTTCATAGTGTGACGGATAACGACTCGATGGAATCACACGGTATTCAGACTGCTTACCCGTCAAGTCAATCGGATCAGCATCGTGCTCGAACAGGTTAATAATCGGCACGCAGTAAAGCTGAAAACTACTTTGATTAATCCGGACATCGGTCGGCAGAGTCTTGGAGAAATGGATACGCAGCGTCATTTTGCCACGCACGGATTTCGGCAACACTTTATCTAACATGCCGATATCAAAGAAATGGAAAGCCTCCGGAAATGACAAATACTCTTGCAGAATCCGATACCCTTCATAAACATTTTTCGGGTAAGGCAGCAGTGAATCTTCACCGGAAAAACCAACCGACTGAAGTGCATCACGGGGAATACTGAATTCAGTCCCATTGACATCAATCACCATTTTATCCAGATGATGATGGAGCCACAGGTAGAGCATTTGTGCACTATATTTCTCGCCACCGAGATAAAAGCGCAGACTATCAACCAGCGCTTCTCCGACGGACATCTCGCCTTTCATCGCCAGATTGATATCAACGGTACTCGATTCCCGGGTATGGTGAGAGGTAATATCCTCAATCACCAACGGGAAAACCGCCACATCACGACAAGTGCGGAAATGGCAAACCGTACCCAATACTTTCTCTGAACTATCGAGTTGAATGCCCGCCCGGATCACTTGTTTCTCACTGACTTTCGATTCCGGCTCAAACGCAACAATACTCATGCTGGGTACAGGCCGAAGGTAATTCGGCCATAGCATATTAATAATCGAATGCGTCAGCTCAGGAAATTCATCTTCAACTTTTTCGCGCAGGCGCGCTGTCAGGAATGCAAAACCTTCCAGTAGACGTTCAACATCCGGATCGGTCACCTGACCGTGAAGAAAACGAGAAAGCTGGGGATGAATTTCAGTGAAACGCTTCCCCTGCTCTTTCAGAAATGAAAGTTCTTCTCGAAAGTACTTATCTTGTGCCATGTATCAATACACTCGATATTGACGATTTTGATCCAATAACAGATTCAGTTTTACTGTGTCATGAACAGCACTACTGTTCACTTCGGCAGTAATCCGAAATCTCAGTGATAATGGGTTCAAATCGTCTCTTTCTGACGTCACCACAATGTCTTTCAATCGTGGCTCATATTTTCTCAGACAGTCCTTAATCGCCATGCGGATTCTGACAGCCAGATCAAGTGTTTCCAATGTCGCATCGTTAAAATCAACGAGCCCCAGCTCAGGTGCGCTCTGCGCTTCTCCCAGCCGAGTATTCAGAACATTGGAAACGTTCCGCTTGATCGAATTAAGCACATCGTTTGCATCTGGGCCCTGAGTCAAAGACCGGGGTCTTTCGCCGGCTTCTAAGCGTTCAAAGAAGCCGACGCCAAATGCAACCTCTTCAGGCGCAATGTAAGACATATTACTGATCTAAACGGCCAACAAGTGACAGTTCAAAGTTCGCACCCATGTACTTGAAGTGTGGGCGAACCGCCAGAGATACCTGATACCAGCCTGGGTTACCTTCTACATCGGACACTTCAATGCGTGCAGCACGAAGCGGACGACGACTACGAACGTCTGCCGGTGGGTTTTCCTGATCAGCAACATACTGCTTGATCCAACCATTCAGTTCACGCTCAAGGTCTTGTCTCTCTTTCCATGAACCAATCTGTTCACGTTGCAATACTTTGATGTAGTGCGCCAAACGGTTGATAATCATCATATAAGGGAGCTGCGTACCCAGCTTGTAGTTGGTCTCTGCTTCTTTACCTTCTTTCGTATTCGGGAAGACTTTTGGCTTCTGAATCGAGTTGGCAGAGAAGAATGCCGCGTTGTCACTACCTTTACGCATGGTCAGGGCAATGAAACCTTCTTCGGCAAGTTCAAATTCTTTACGGTCAGTGATCAACACTTCTGTCGGAATTTTCGCTTGCAAAGCACCCATAGTTTCAAAAACGTGTACAGGCAGATCTTCAACCGCACCACCGCTTTGAGGACCGATGATGTTCGGACACCATCTGTATTTTGCAAAGCTGTCAGTCAGACGAGTTGCAAATGCAAAGGCAGTGTTACCCCACAGATAATGTTCGTGAGATTCACGGACACTTTCCTGGTAGTTAAACGTTTTGATTGGATTTTCGATTGGATCGTAAGGCACACGCAACAAGAAACGTGGTGCAGTCAGACCCAGATAGCGTGCATCTTCAGACTCACGCAGCGAACGCCACTTGGTATATTTTGGACTTTCGAAGATCGATTTTACATCTTTGATATTAGGAAGTTCTTCAAAAGAGTCGATACCAAAGAATTCAGGACCTACACTCGAAATGAACGGTGCATGAGCCATTGCGCCAAGCGCACCCATGTATTGCAGCAGTTTCATATCCGGTGTGGACGGTGTAAACGCATAGTTACCGATCATCGCACCTGTTGGTTCACCACCAAACTGGCCATAACCTGAAGAATACACCTGCTTATACAGGCCTGATTGAGAGATTTCTGGTGCAAACTCAAAATCTTCCAACAGTTCTTCTTTGGTGACATGGATGATATCAACTTTGTTGTTTTCCCTGAAATCGGTACGGTCGATGAACAGCTTCAGTCCACGCCATGCAGATTCCATTTGCTGGAATTTTTCATGGTGCAGGATCTCATCCATTTGCGCACTGATTTTTTTATCCAGTTCAACCAGCATTTGGTCAACAAGCGATTTGTTAACCGGCTCTGATTCCTGGCTTGAACCAATCAGGTTTTCGATAAACGCGGCAACGCCTTTTTTCGCGATATCATAACCTTCTTCATTCGGTGCAAGGCGTGTTTGCGCCATAATTTCATCTAACAGGCTGAGTTCACCAGCCTGGGGGCTTTCTAGTACCGTTTCTTCTGTAGCAGACATTAATCAAGTTCCTATGACAATAAGTTAAAAAACACCAAAAGTATTGCGTCTATCGTTACTCTTGAGGTTCTTTCTCTTCAGACCCGCCGACAATATCCAGTTCAGCAAGGAGCTTTTCACGAGACTCTTCAGATGCAATCAGCGCCTGTAAGCGTTCTCTGAATGCCGGGATATTTCCTAAAGGACCTTTTAAAGCAACCAAAGCTTCACGCAGTTCGATCAGTTTATTCAATTCCGGAACCTGAGCCGCAACTGAATCCGGAGCAAAATCTTGCAATGACTTGAAGCTCAGTTCGACTGGTAACTCAGCATCAGGATCATCACCCAATTTATTTTTTACAGTTGCGCTGATTGAGAGGTTGCTCTCACGCATCACTGATTCGAAATTGTTTTTGTCAACAGAAACGGATTGACGATCTTCAACCGGTGTTTCTTCTGTATGACCTTTGAAATCACCAATCACTAATGTTTTGAGTGGTAATTCAATTTCGGCCTGTTGATCCCCTGTCGCAGGAACATATTTAATATTAATGCGCTCTTTCGGAGCGACACTACCTTCTTTAGACATATCAAGTCTCCAATACCTATGCCAATAGTCGTTGCTTGCGTATATTCATTTCACCAGCAAAATGGTATCTAAGCAGAAATAATTCTGACTCAGATATGAGAACACGAATAACATTCGCATCAATTAAATAAATGAAAAGACCATTTATTTAATAATGTTTTCAAATCGATAATATTAAACACAAATCCAATCAACCAATTATGACATCCCCTTATTTTATTCGGGGAAATAAATAAAAACACCGTGCTTTATTTATAAATCCCAATAAGTGTCGTGATTATAAAAGGTTACCTTTTCTTTATAAGTGTCTGTAATACTTTGAGCACGCTCAATATCCGGCGGCGTCATCTCATTGGTAATATCAACAAAAAATTGTTCCATTGATTTATGCAAACTGGTCAGGCGATCACTACCGGCATAATCCAAGTAAAGCTCCGAATAAGCACGGGCTTTAATTAAGTCTTCATCCACAAAGCGATAAGATGACGCTTCGCCTGCATATATCTTCGCGACAACGGCCAGAGATGTCAGGTCACCGGCATCCAGTGCCCGCTGACGCCATTCAAAAGCTTTCTTAAAATCACCACGGCCTTCGTATAGTTCCACACATGCTTTCATCGCCGGGATAAAATTATGCTCCGCCGCATGACGGTAGTTGGTATAGATCCCGGTGGAAAATCTTGTTTCCGTATATAACTGATTTATATCGTTGATTGATCTTCTGGAATTATCCATCCATGCCAGCGGATAGCTGTAATCTATCGCCCGTTGTAAATAATACTCAGACTGATCCGGATCCGTTTTTTCATAATAAAGCGACAGATAATAAACTGCTTTTGCCGGTTGTGTGGCTGCAAGTCTGACCAATCCATCATGATAGCGTTTCTGCCATGACTGTCGAATCACGGTACGTAACCAAGTGCCATGCTGGTAGAGGTAGTTCATCGCGTGCAAATTTCCTGAATTTGCCGCCTGCTCAACATACTCTCTGACAAGCCGCGGTGTTCGGATGGTCGGGTTGTACTCCGACAACTCTATCGCATATAAATAAGCAGCATCCGCATTACCTTTGTCGGCAGCATATTGCAAATAATGCCGTGCTTCTTCATTTTTAAACTGCGCGCGCAGTAAACGCCCTTTCTCATAAGCCTGAGCCGGGGTCAAAAAATTAATATCGTAATCATATTTTTTCTGATTATCTGATTCCGGCATCTGAATCGAAACACGATTCAAGTTTTCATCAGAATCAGAGAAGCCTTCTCTATCAGCGAGATTATTTTTATTCGTTACGACATTTTTGCCAGTTGTAACAGTTGTGCCATATGGGTTTTCATCAATTGTTACAGCAGCCTCAGGATTCACAACTTCGTCTGCCATGACAATATTGCTACAAGAGCCAAACACAAAAGCACTGAGCAAAAATGCTCTGTTTTTAGCCGATATTAACACTGCTACCACCTTGTAAAGCACCACCACAACTAATCGGGTCACCAGCGCGGGCTGCTGGCTTGCCATCAACCATTACCGTACCTGAACCTGCTGCAATAGAGCGTCCATGAGGTGGATGTTTCGGCTTATCATGTGGCGCAAGAGGATCACCTTGTCGGGCCGCAGGAATACCATCATATTTAACGGTTCCTGACCCTGCGGTGACAGGAGTAGGAGGAAAGCCATCATGATCAGAACCTGTATTACCAACGACGATTCCGTTTCCCATATTATGCCTCTGTTGTTAGCTGATAAAAGTATAAATTAATGCAAAATCAGTTTAATAATCATTCGATTTTGCCGGCAACTACTTAGAATCTATCTATTTTATTTATTCTTGCCGGTTATTTTTTAATCAGTTGGGCAATATCTTGCCTGACTCAAGCAATATATTGCCTAATTGGTGAAATAATTTTCTCTTATATTGACAAAATAATCTAGTGCAGGATATCTAAAAACATTTTTATTATTTAATAAATTTTTATTTACCGCAGAAGATCACAAAATGAGCCAAGGCCACATGTCAAACAGATTACATTTATGATACACACCAATAATTTGCATAAAATTTTCACAAAAAAGTTTTCATTTTGACAAAAAAAGTGTATGTTATTCGGTTTTTATAAAATAACCATAGTAATTTTCTTGCATCAGGTAGATAAAATACGTTACTCACAGAATCGCAAGATCATAAAAATATGATGTTGATTCCATTTTTAATGCGACTTGAATGAATTAAATATTTATTTCACACATATAAAAATATACCCCCCCATATACTCATGTGTGATATTCCGAATTTTTAATCCGCAATATATTTGAAATGTTCATTTTTTATTCACCCAATCTATACACTGGTCATATCAGCCTAATTGTCGCAAAAGAAATAAATAGCTCAGCTCAATAGAGATCTGTTCACTAAAAAAAGAATTATCAGGCGCCAATAGCCCATGTTATAGAAATCCGCCAGAAGATGATTCAACTCATTCAGCGATAATATTTTCCTCATTTGCGGCCAACATCAAAATCGAACATGATTTATTTCAATCAATCCTCTTACCTCTCAAAAAGTCCTCTTACCTCTCAAAATAAGTGATAATGTGCTTGTTTTCATATCGTAAATTTATCCATACTACTTATATTGTCTTTTATGCATCCTATTTATAATAATTCGGCTATTTACTCATAAAAACAATTAAACTAAACAGATATGCAATAAACAACTCAGATTTTTCCGGAATCCTAACAGGCGGAGTGGCTTTATGTTCAATCTATCTTGGCGAAATGCCTCAAAAAAACAATCCCAGCATCACGAACCTCCAGTCAAGGTTAAGGCAATCACAAGCCATCAGATTGGTACCAGTCAATTGAAAGAAATGAGCTTCCATGCCAGTGCAACCACGCTTGTTCTCGCCTATGTGTCACCGCATCTCCCTTTTGCGGAAATTTCAAGAAAATTAAAAGAAGCAATGCCTTTTGCCAAGCATGTCGTCTCGATCATGAGTGCCGGAGAACTGGGAGGGCGGGATAAGCAAGGGCTCTATCATGCGACACCGGAAAGCTGGGATAATATCGTCATCCAAAGCTTTAGCGAGCAGGCATTCCAATCGATTTCTATTGCTCAGATCGGGCTTCATTGTGAAGATATTAAAAGTGGCCAGATCAAACTCAGCCGTCAAGACCGGATCGCGCGTATTCAGGATGAAATAAAAAAAGTTAGCCTTGATTTTCCCGTCAGCTATCTCGATACCATTGCCTTGACTTTCTTCGACGGTCTCTCCTCTTCTGAAAATTTCTTTGTTCAAGCCCTCTACCAGTCGGATTGTTTTCCTTGTTATCTCATTGGTAGCTCAGCCGGTGGTAAGCTGGATTTCAGTCAGGCCGATGTCGCCTTAGATGGAAAAATTCTGACCAACAAAGTCTGTCTGGTGTTTGTCAAACTGGCACCGGCAGTTCGATATGGCATTTTAAAAACGCACAACTTTGAAGTGACCTCAACTCACTTTACGATTGCCGAAACCAATGCTGCCACGCGCACCGTGAAAACATTCCTTGACGAAGCGAGTATGACACTCCAGTCTCCCCTGTCGATGCTATGCCGCCATTTTGGCTGCGCGTCATCTGAGCTGGAATCGATCCTCGCTCAGTACAGTTTCGGCGTAAAAATTGGCAATGAAACGTATATTCGCTCCATTGCCAATATTAACTATGAAGATGAAACCATCAATTTCTTCTGCGATTTTTCATTCGGTGACAAGTTATATCTCATGAAGGCAAAAGATTTTGCCGGGTCTATCCAGCGCGATTACGCAGCATTTCAGCGAGGTAAACCGCGAGAGCCTATTGCAATGCTCGCGAACGACTGTATTTTACGCCGCTTACATAATGGCTCTTCACTCTCTGCCGTGCATAATTTTGATCATATTCCTGCAGTTGCCGGATTCAGTACATTCGGTGAATTCTTAGGGCTGCATCAAAATGAGACCCTGACAGCGCTGTATCTGTATCAAGTGAATGAAGGCGAGTCATTTTATGATGAATACACCAATAACTTCCCCATTTACTACAGTCATTTCAAAGCTTATTTCTTACAAAATGAATTGCACAGTTTGAAGAAAGTCGCCTCACTGCAACAGACAACCATTCAGGATTTGTTCCGCTACAAGGAATTATTGGGACGGATGCTTCAAAGCCTACAGAGTGTCGCATCCTACGCCAGTGATACGTCAGACGTACTCCAAAAGGTTCAGACTCAGTTTTCCGGGCTCTCCGGTGAAGTAAAAAAACAAACCGAACATAGTCAGGCACTCCAGCAATATGTCGAAACCTTAAAAACTAACTCAAACAAAATTCAGGATATTCTGGACGTCATTGATGGTATTGCAGAAAGAACTAACTTGCTGGCACTCAATGCTGCCATTGAAGCAGCCCGGGCCGGAGAACAGGGACGAGGGTTTGCCGTGGTTGCCGATGAAGTCAGAAACCTATCTAAAAATACCCAAGAAAGTCTCAGCTCTACCGGAGAAACAGTCAATAATCTTTATTCTTCCATTGATGCGATCAAAGACGTGATTGAAACAACCGTAGCACTGATGGAGCACGTCAATCACTCTTCGCTCGGTCTGAACGAAGAAATGGGCAAGATGTTAACGCTGTCCACCGAAGCATCTTCCAGCATTGAAGAAAGTATTAATGACATCAATGAAGTTCAGTCTGAACTGGCACAAATTGATCAGAATGTTCTGACCATCACACGCCTGACCGAATCTCAAACTCAATAGTTCCGGCTCGTATAACACCATTTCTCCCTTGATGGCGAAATGGTGTCTGCCTCGTAACCCCGGAAAAATATCATTCCCCCACCTGAGATAATTCGGTAAAATTGCGCTTTGCGCATGAAAATGTATCCATTGAGGGAATAGATGGCGACCATCATTGATGTCTGTAAAGCAGCCGGTGTCTCAAAAGCAACCGTCTCCCGAGTGATCAACGGTAGCCCGCACGTCAAAGAGATAACCCGGATCCGCGTTCTTGATGCAATGAAGTCACTGGGATACCAGCCGAATGTTCTCGCACAGGCATTGGCAACCAATACCTCAAACACGATTGGATTAATCCTGCCGCATTTTGACAGTTATTACTTCGGTTCAATCTTAAAACAAACCGCACAAACGCTACAGAAATCCCAAAAGAAACTGTTCGTGATGGAAAGTCATAACAGTGAAGCCGGAGAAATAGAAGCGCTGAACACACTCGCGCTGCAGCGTTGTGATGCCATCATGATCTACAGTCGTTATCTCAGTGAACCCCAATTGATTCAATATCAAGAGCAAACACAAAGGCCGCTGATAGTACTGAACCGCAGTCTATCAACACAGCAACTGGTCAGTTTCAGTTTTGATCAATACCAACTCGGCTCGCTTGCCATAGAACATCTGCTCAAGCTCGGCCATCGCAACATTGCCTGTCTGACTACACCGTTGAATCATCAAACCGGTCAGATACGGTTGCAGGCTTATCGCGATCACCTCGCTAAAAACAATATTCCGGTCAATGAAGCGCTGATTATTGAGGGAAAGAGTACCCACATTTGGGGATATACTGCCGTCATGCAGTTATTGGATCAGGGGCAAACATTCAGTGCTATTTTTTCTTGTAATGACGATATGGCACTCGGAGCAATCCGGGCGCTATATGAACGTGGGCTTACCGTTCCTCAGGATATTTCCGTAATGGGTATCGATAATGAACCGGCGGCATTTTATTCGATTCCGAGCCTGTCCACCGTCTCTCTTCCGATCGAGCAATTAACCATCGATGCAACAAATCTGGCGATTGATATGGCAAATAAGATAACCACGCCACCACAACATTTTGAATATTCCGGTTCACTGGAACTACGAGAATCAACACACCCACTCTCATAACCTCTCATTCCTGTCTGGTCACTCTCACAGACTGACGTACATGCGTGTCTCTGGCGCTACAGGACGCAAACACATATTTTCGACAGCATTGACCGGGTCTTAACCCTAAATTAACCCCTATATGATAAGCAAATATAAGTCAACTTAATAATTCGTTACACACATATATTAAGTGTGACTAAGTTCAAAAAATTAGAAAACAACGAACAAATTTATACTATCGAAGTCACAACTATTTCGACTCATAATCACTCTCGACATAACGAAATAATAAATACAACCAACAACGAATATGGGTGAGATTATGAAAAAACAACTATCACTAGCTGCCGTAACTGCAATTGCAACGCTACTTTCAGCCAATGTATTTGCATCTGAATCACAATACGACATGAGCATCTATACGCTACCAGATCAAGCGATTGTCAAAGTGACCGAAAACGGCCAACCTGTGAGTCAGGTTCCCGTTGAAGTTGATGGTGGCAGTCAGCATCAAACATTGATGACTTCTGAACACGGCACTGTCATTGTAGAAAACAATGAAAACCATGCCCGCAGCTTCAAAATTAGTGTCCATGAACCAAACGGTGAAAAACTCGTCACTCACCGCTTTATTTCAGTACAACACTAATCCAAATTAATCTGTCCATAGGGCTTTCGGGCCCAACCTAAACAACAGGGGAGCGCTGCTCCCCTGTTTTATATTGAAAGCGGGTGAAGCCGCGATTCATTTTCGTGTTCATGACTGAATCGCCATCGCCAGCAAACTGATCGGATGGATTGCCTCAAGCCGGGTATTTTCCTCAATCTGCCATTTACAGGTTTCACAATCCGTGATTACCAGATCCGCACCGGATTGATCAATCGATTCAAACAAATGTGCCCCGATCTTCATCGATACCGGATAATTCTCAACCTTAAAACCATACGTTCCGGCCAGACCGCAACATTCACTATCCAGCACCGTGACAGTAACCCCCGGGATCATTTTCAGTAACTCAATGGTAAAGATTGCCTGCCCGCTACGCTCGAGATGGCAAGGCGTGTGATAAACCACATTCAGATTCAATGGTTTCATGACCGGTTGCTGCCCATTCATAAATGATCGCAGCAAAAATCGCGTCACATATTCGATTTTGTCAGCAACCTGAGTATTATCGACCCCCAGCACATGTGGGTATTCCTGCTGCAAGGTAAACGAGCAGGTGGAAGACGTGGCAAGAATCGGGGTTGGATCCTCTCGCACAGCCGCGATCATCGACTGAATATTTGCCTCGGCATTCTGGCGCGCTTTATGATGAAATCCGTTCGCCATCAAAGGCACGCCACAACATTTTTCACGCTCCAGCAAACGCACTCCGACGTTCATTGCATTCATCACTTTGACAAAATCTTTTCCCAGCTGCGGGTGGTTATAGTTGACATAACAACCGTGAAAATAAGTCACCTGATGCTGATACCGTGCCTGATCAGCGCAGTTCTGTCTGAACCAGCGCCTGAATGTTCCATGCGAATACTTGGGTAAAGATTTATGCTGATCAACGCCAATCATCCGATGCATGGCTTTTTTAACCATCGGTAAAGCGGTCGTTGCATTGATGACCGGAGCCAACGGTGACGCCAGTGTACCGAACAGATCAGTATGACTGAGTACATAATCACGGATTCGTTTCGGATTGAGCGGCTCCTGGCCATATTTCCCACGAGCTACGGCAATCATATCGCCAATTTTCACCCCGGAAGGACATGCGGTTTCGCACCGTTTGCAATTGGTGCAATATTTCAAAGCTTCATCGTAATAAGCCGGGTTTTTGATGCGTAAACGTTCACCGTCCGGGCCGCATTGCTTTGGCCCCGGGTAATCAGGGTTTGCCTTCGAAACCGGACAGTAAGCCGTACATACCGTACACTTGATGCACTGTTCAAATGAGGTACTTTGTGGTGCAAACTGACTAAAAAGACGATTCATGAAATAACCTCCTGACGATCAGCCGGGCAAAGCGTATCGCTCATGCATTGCGTGACGGCATGATATGCCGTTGCAATCGCAACACCACCGCCACTGCCTTCAAAAACCGGGTCATATCCGGCCAACATGGCACCACAACAATAAAGGTTATCAATGCGCTGACCGCGATAACTCGGATGAAGATGGGCGTCAGTTGACACACCAAAGGTCATAAACGGATGTGGTTGATCAGCAATAAAATCATGTGTTCCCCATTGGGTTCGCGGAGTCATTTGAGCAACATCCAAACCGAAAACCGGTTCTTTGATCGCCTGTCGTGATGCCTGAAGTCCCTGACTGAAATAGCTACCGGTTGCCATGATATAGTGCCGCGCACGAACCGGAATATCGGTCAGATTACGGGTATACACCTCGGCCAGACTCTCCCCTGCAAAGTGTCCGCTGAGAACTTGATCTCCTTTGAGATGAATCCCTCCCGCCTGAATAAAAATCCGGTGTAACGCTGCTTCAAGGCGAATTCCCATCAATGACGGCGGCATCGTCGGGACTTCATGAAAGTGACGTTGCGTTGCCTGTTGTAATTGCGCCAAGGTTGTCATCCCATCACCATGACCAACCACCGCTGGCAAAATCACCAAATCATCAGCGCAGGTCATTCGGGTCAGTTGCTCACAAAATGACGACCAAACTGATGCCTGCTGCAACGAGTGAGCAATATCCAGCGAGCGCCGTTCACAAGGATGACGCTGATCGTGCGCAACGCTGGGGAGACGAATGGTAGCAATCCGTATCGGTATCCCGGCAAAATCAGCCACGCGGGCTAAATTATCTTTCAGGATCTGAGGCTGAAAATCACGATACCCGGCCAGCGCAACAATCACAATTTCGCGGAAATTCGCTTGCGAACGGTGCTGATACACATACGGCTGAGATAGCCAAGTCGCTTTCAGGGTGCCAAACGGTGTAATCCGCCAGTGATTGGCGTAATCCGGCTGATGAGAAAACTGAATCTCCGCAGCCAACATCTCTTTAAACCACAACAGACTCTGCTCTACAGCCGAACGGCCGACTTTCGCATACGGATGTTGCTGTAAGTCCGCCTGTCCCGGTAATGCAGAGGAACCAAATGGGTAATTTTGTAACTGAAGAATGGCAGCGAAAGGATCCTCAACCCGCTCGCCCGTGGACAAACGGCCCAGCACATCGATGGAACCGGAAGAAAAATGCAACGCACTCTGCCCCTGACTGATCAACACGGTTTTCTTTCCCGCCTGTTGACTGCGAATCGCTGCACAATATCCGGCAATGCCACCGCCAATTACAGCAATATCATAATTCATCATTGCCATTCCTCCTGCTGAGTATCCGAGTCCGTCTGCGGTTGTTCACCAACACCGAGCAATCCCTGATAAATCCAGTAACTGAACTCTGCTTCTCGCAGCGCATTACCCCAGAAAATCGGTTTGATCCCTTTCCAGCGTTCTTGCAAAAAATCGGTCAGTAGGGCCCCCGACTGGCAACCATCCATACCGGCATATTCAGAAAACAGCGCGGCTGCCCGATAACTACACAGTTCCCCCTGACAAGGCCCCATCCCTAATCGGGTCCGACGCCTGAGATCCATGAGGTTTTTTACATCCAGCTGTTGAATTGCATATTCGATCTCACCGGCAGTGACCATCTCACACTCACAAATCACGGCCTGACTTTCAGGCGTATCCGCTAAAAATTGTTGCGCACGTTCTCCGTGACGATAAATGGCTGATTCATAAACCGGCTTGGCGAGACTGGCGGTTTTTCTCGCCTTTTTCGGCATACCGTTCGCGCCGGGCAATGGCTTGATATGCGTTTCACACGGAGCTGTATGACCCAGTTTCTGGGCGACCATATCAGTTGCCCATTCGGCCATGAGACGATAAGTCATCAGCTTACCCCCGGTAATCGTCGTCAACCCTTTCAGACCATCCCGCGCTTCATGATCGAGTAAAACGATTCCCCGGCTGATATTGCGACCGCTGCCATCATCATCAACAGACACTAATGGCCGTACACCGGCATATGCTCTCAATACCCGGGTATTGGCCATAATCGGGGCTAATTTCTCCCCTTCTTTCAGCAGTAACTCAACTTCTCGCTCCGTCACCTGTAAGTTATCAATCTGGTCATAATCGACATGTTCAGAGGTTGTACCGATTAAAGAAATGGTATCACCGGGAACGAGGATATCGGCATCGGCCGGTTTACGGCAGCGATTAATTACGAGGTTATTAATGCGGTAATCGAGGATCAGCAAAGACCCTTTGGCGGGAAACATACGAATCTTCAGGTCAGCATATTCGCAAATATTCTGCCCCCAGATGCCAGCGGCATTCACCACCTGTCTGGCATATATATCAAGGTGTTCACGGGTATCCGAACGCCAGACTCGGACACCAAGCACCGTATCGCCCTGACGAATCAAACCCTGGACATGTGTCCGGTTCAAGACGCGCGCACCATGTTCTTTCGCATCCAACACGTTCGCACTACACAGGCGGAACGGATCTAATGTGCCATCAGGTACTTTGACAGCACCAAGCAACTGCGGATTGACATGTGGCTCGATAGCGAGTGCTTCTCTGGCACTTAAACGCGTCGTTTCAATACCGGCAACCTCACACGCCTCAACAAATGTATCCTGATACCCCAAATCATCTTCCGGTAAAGTCACAAACAAACCGTCGGTCGGTTCAACACAGTGTCTGGCAATCCGTCTGAGGATCTGATTTTCCTGAATGCATTCTTTTGCTGACTCAGGATCAGTCACGGCATAACGTGCCCCCGAATGCAATAAGCCATGATTTCGCCCCGTCGTTCCGGATGCAATGTCATCTCGTTCAAGCAAAAGACAGTCGATACCACGTAATGCACAATCACGCATGATCCCGGTACCAGTAGCCCCACCACCAATAATGACGACATCTGTTTCTAACCTTCGGGCAACCGCCATAAGTCTCAACCTTTCGCTCAATTCACTTACAAACAGTGTGTCATTAATTTATAAAAATGTTCGATATATTGCTCACAAAAGCGCGAACGAACATTTTATTGCAGAGGTTCAATCAGAAAGCGTTAATATTGAGGGATAAGTCACCATGAGGTGATGATGAAAGCAACAAATAGCCTGAGAGCAGAAAATAATCGGCTCAAACACCAGACAAACCCAGTGGCCTTTTCCATTGTCTAACACGTATTAAATTGCCATTATCAAGCATTTTATTGAATATAAAATCCAAAATATGAGCTATTTCTCGACTCAAAGCGATACTCAGACATCGTTATTGACCCACCAAACGGAATGCCATACCTTAAAGGAATGCTCTAATTAACAAAAATAGAAATAAAAGGGACACATTTGTGCTCGAACACTCATTAATTGTGTTTGTTTGTTTTCGCAAAAAGAATTCTATGCAGAATAAGCTGGGCATATATGTGAGTAAAACAAGGACTCTACCTATGGCTCGAACAAAACAACATACCCTACTAGGGGAATGTATTGCTGAATTTATCGGAACAGGGTTACTGATATTTTTCGGTGTTGGCTGTGTGGCGGCTCTGGTTTTAACCGGTGCTTCATATGGACAATGGGAAATCAGTATTATTTGGGGGTTCGGTGTGTCGATTGCGATCTATTGCACGGCAGGTGTCTCCGGCGCTCACATTAATCCCGCAGTCACGATTGCTCTGGCAGCATTCCACGGCTTTAACAAAGCCAAAGTACTCCCTTACATTGCATCGCAAATCCTCGGCGCATTTTGTGCTGCGGCATTGATTTATGCGTTGTATAGCAACCTCTTTATCAACTATGAAGTCACCCATGACATCCTGCGTAGCAGTCAGGATGCACTCGCAACAGCCGGTATTTTTTCAACCTACCCGAATGCGTCGTTATCCTTCTTTGGTGCCGTTGCCGTTGAATTTACCATTACCGCAGTGCTGATGTTCGGAATTCTGGCGCTCGGCGATGAAAATAACGGTGCCCACAGAAACGCGATGAATCCCCTGCTGATCGGTGTTCTAATTGCAGTTATCGGCAGCTCATTAGGCCCATTGACCGGCTTTGCCATGAACCCTGCCCGGGACTTTGGCCCCAAACTCTTTGCCTATTTGGCAGGTTGGGACTTTGCCTTGACCGGAGGTAAGGATATCCCCTATTTTATTGTGCCGATCATCGGGCCGATTGCCGGTGCGTGCTTCGGTGCCTGGGCTTATCCTAAGTTCATTGCAGCATACCTGCCGACAGTAGGTGTGGGGTGTACCATCCCGAACCAGTGCGATGTGCCCGAAGAAGAGAATGAGGAAGCGCATATTTAACTGCACTGAATCACCATCTATTGCCGCAACAATCAACAGAACAAACAACAGAACAAACAACAGCAACAAAAAGAAGTTAAGCAGCGACTTAATAAAACATGAAACAATAAAAGATGAAGGAATGAACCATGACTGAGCAAAAATATGTCGTTGCCCTTGATCAAGGGACTACCAGCTCAAGGGCCGTCGTACTCGACCATGACGCCAATATCGTCAGTGTATCTCAGCGTGAATTTACTCAAATTTATCCCGAAGCCGGCTGGGTCGAACATGACCCGATGGAAATCTATGCAACCCAGAGTTCAACATTAATCGAAGCAATTGGTAAAGCTGGGATTCGCAGTGATGAAGTAGCAGCCATCGGGATTACCAACCAACGTGAAACCACGATAGTCTGGGATAAAGAGACCGGTAAACCGGTCTACAATGCCATTGTCTGGCAATGCCGCCGAACCGCTGAGATCTGTGAAACCCTCAAAGCACGCGGACTAGAATCTTATATCCGGGAAAATACCGGGCTGTTGCTCGACCCCTATTTCTCCGGCACAAAAATCAAATGGATTCTGGATAATGTTGAAGGTGCCCGTGAAGATGCTGAAGCCGGCAAACTGCTGTTTGGTACTGTCGATACCTGGCTGGTGTGGAAAATGACTCAAGGACGCGTCCATGTCACAGACTACACCAACGCATCCCGGACGATGCTTTTCAACATCAACACCTTGCAGTGGGATGAGAAGATCCTTTCTGAATTTGGCATTCCGCTATCGATGATGCCGGAGGTCAAAAAATCCTCGGAAGTCTACGGTAAAACCAACATCGGTGGTAAAGGCGGAACCCGGATTCCAATCGCCGGGATTGCCGGAGACCAGCAAGCCGCACTGTACGGGCAAATGTGTGTTCAGGCAGGACAAGCGAAGAACACCTATGGAACCGGCTGCTTCCTGTTGATGAATACCGGTCAGGAAAAAGTGATCTCCAGTAATGGCCTACTGACCACACTGGCCTGCGGCCCGAATGGTGAACCCGCTTACGCACTTGAAGGTGCCGTGTTTATGGGTGGCGCTGCGATTCAATGGCTCAGAGATGAACTGAAACTCATCTCCGACGCCAGAGACTCCGAATACTTTGCCACCAAAGAAGACACAGCAAACGGTGTGTACGTGGTACCGGCATTCACCGGCCTTGGTGCGCCTTACTGGGATGCTTATGCCCGCGGCACGATTGTCGGCCTGACCCGGGGCGTCAATTCAAACCACATCATCCGAGCCACACTCGAAAGTATCGCCTACCAGACCCGAGATGTGCTTGATGCCATGCAGGCAGACTCCGGTATCAAGCTGGCCGGGCTGAGAGTAGACGGTGGTGCCGTTGCCAATAACTTCCTGATGCAGTTCCAGTCAGACGTACTCGATACACAAGTGCTGCGCCCCAAAGTCACTGAAGTGACCGCCTTGGGAGCCGCCTATCTTGCCGGCCTTGCCGTCGGTTTCTGGGATAGCCTGGACGAACTGAAAAACAAAGCAGAGATTGACCGCACCTTCATCCCTCATCATGATGAAGAAAAACGGCAACGTCGTTATAAAGGCTGGAAACGCGCAGTGAAATGCGCCCAAAGCTGGGCAGAGATGCATAACGAAGAGTAATTAGACACACCGATTATGCAAAGCGCTAAGCCAATCTGGCTTAGCGCTTTTTATTGGCGTTCAATAAAAATAGGGAGGTGATCAATCCTTTGTCCTGAGCCTGTTCCATTACGCTGGTTTAGCGGTAAAGTTGAGTGCTCAGTCGCTTTGTCAGTCTACCAACTTGTATAGTTTAACACCAAGATTACCCAGTGCTTTTGACACGAATTTTAACGAGTTTTCATCATGGATATGCTTGAACGGGTGGCTTTGAGTACCAGTCAATGTGTTGTAACTGAACTGTTCAACCGCTGTTGCCGCTGTTCGTAGTGCTGTGTCTTTGGCAATTGTCGACACTGGGTTACTACCGTTATTTGCTTTATTCAATGGGTTGAGCAGTAAGTCCTGCGCCACTGTATGTAATGGGTGCATTTTCAACACTCGGACGCCTTCAAGTAGCAGTTGCCTAGTATCATCGTGGATCATTACCGTGGCGTGGGCAAAGTCGGTTTCTGCTGTTAGCTCACTATCGCCGTAAGACAACACAACCTTTTCATCAGATCCGTAGCTGTCAATGTCCAAAGTTTTGGTCACTTTACCTGCTTGCGGATCTGTATTGGCCCCGGGATTCAATTGTGGATCATTGATTACGGTTTGATTGGGAAGTTCTTGTAATTGCGATTGGTCATTGTCTGTTAGACCATTGGTAAAGATGTACTTGTTCCATTTGACCATTTCACCGCCGACCAACAACCAACCGACATGGGCCCCCTGGCAAGAGCCGTAGACAGGCTTGCCTTGGTCTAGCGCCGCGACCAACAGGGCAAAATCCACCAGGGTTTCTTTGAGTTCATTGAGGTTGATACGGACCCTCGTGGAATGAGAATGTCCGGTTTCGTCGACGATTAGACTGCGGCTGGCCAGTCCCACTTGCTCATCGTGATAAGGCTCCCAAGTCTGACGATCGATAAAAAACGGAGGTAAGTGGCCCATACCCGAAGGCGGGATAAATAGTGATTTATAGGCCGCCATGATGGTCATGGCATAGTCGTACATGCCCAGTTCATGAACCAGACCATATACATCGACTTGGTTCGTGTGCTCATAAACTTCTTGTGAAATTCCGTTTAAGTGGCCACACAAGTTAAGGTCATCTAATCCGGTGTTGAAATTATTCTGTACTAAAGTCGCCAATGCCGTCGCTGCTTGGGCAACGTCGGTAGGCACGCCCAATCGGTCCGCGTCCGCAATACCTGTTATCGGTATCATGATGACATTGGCGTTATGGGTAGAAAATACGCTAAAACCTTGTTTAGTACGGGTGGCCAAACCGCCGTTTTCCCCACCGGACAAACCGGTAAGATATCCGAAGCGGCTACCGTCACGTTGGGAAACCAATACATCACAAAGCAGCTCCCGGCTAATGGCGTTGCACAGTTGTTTCAGCTGTTGAGCAGTTTCGTAGCGCAATTGCAAAGCCAGCAATTTCGACTGTATGCTGTCGATTTGACGTTGTGAGTTTCTCAGGTCACACAGGTTTTGTTTACTGATCGCTTGTTGACATAAGGTCAGCTTTTGCTTCAGCAGAGGTTTGAGCTGTCCGAGCAAATTGACAGCGCTGATTTCGGTGCGGTTAGAGCGACCATCTTTTCTTTTCCCCCCCATATGTTGCATTCTTACCTGATTGGATAAATCTTCAATAATACGATCAATTACGGGGTTGCACATTTTATGTCCTCACCAGAATCTTCAAGAACGGTTGGGCAAGATCTTATCTGTTGGGATCATGTAATACTGCTGTAGAGTCGGGAAAAAGCAGGGGGAATCGCGCATCCTTACGTCAACATGACGATTTTTTGGACATGTCCTTCCCATTCGTGACTGTAGTGGACAAATAAAACGGGGCAGAGCCCTCCTACTTCACCACACACATCGGCGTGCCCGCTATCGGATCCCGGTGAATTTCCGCATCCAGCTCAAAGACATCCGCCAGCAACTGCGTGGTTAATATCTCTGTCGGTTCACCTTGCGCCACAACCTTACCGGCTTGCATCACAATCAGATGATCACAATAACGACAGGCCTGATTAATATCATGCAACACCGTGACGACGGTTTTCCCCTGCCGGTTCAAACGACGCATCAGTTTCATCAGTTCAACCTGATGGTTTAAATCAAGATAAGTGGTCGGCTCATCAAGAAAAACATAATCCGTATCCTGCGCCAAGGTCATTGCTAACCAGACCCGTTGACACTGACCGCCGGAAAGTTCAGCGATTTTTCGCTCGGCAAAGGCGGTGACCCCGGTTAACTGCATCGCTTGCTCGACTTGCTGCTGATCGGTCTGTGTTAGCTGCCCCCAGAAACCGGTATAAGGACTACGGCCATAGCCAACCACATCCCGAACTAAGATGCCTTCCGGAACCTCCTGAGACTGAGGCAACAGCGATAATACCCGCGCAATTGCCTGTGATGAGTAATGACGGATATCTTTGCCTTGCCACTGAACCATTCCTGACTGCGGCGTGAGAATACGAACCAAGGCTTTCAGAAGGGTTGATTTGCCACACCCATTCGGCCCGAGTAAAGCGGTAACCTTGCCTTCCAAAATCTGCAAATTTACCTGCTGAACAATCGGTGTATCACCGTATCCGACATCAAGATTTTCGGTCTTCAGTCCCATCTTTATCTCATTTTGACTAATAAATACAAAAAGTAAGGCGCACCGATTGCAGCGGTCAGAATCCCGGCCGGAAGTTCAATCGGTGGATCAATCACCCGCGAGGTGAAATCTGCAACCAGTAAGATCAGTGCCCCGACTAACATGCCTGTCGGCAGCAAAATTTGATGCTTACCGCCGACCAGTTGGCGCGCCAGATGCGGTGCAATCAACCCCAAAAAGCTAATCGGCCCGCAAACCGCGACCGCGGCTGATGTCCACCCAACAGCGATTGCCAGCGCGATCAATCGCGTCAGACTGACCGTTACCCCGAGGCTGGTAGCCCGTTGTTCGCCTAATACCAGAATATTGAGCGGATGACTTAACCCCAGTACCACAGGCAGTAGTACACACCACGGCAACAATAATTGAATTTGTTCCCAGCTTCTTCCCCATAAACTACCGGTCAGCCAGAGTAAGGCATTGTTGATATCTAACGGATGAATCAGCATGATGAAATCAATCGCACTGGCATAAAGCGCCGCAAGAGCCACACCGGTTATCGCCAGTTTCACCGGTGCCAGATTGCCCCGCACCAACAACGCCAGAAGCAATGCTGCAACAATCCCTCCGACCAGCGCAGCCCATGGCAGCCAGAAAACCGAGACGGCCGGGAACAGTGTCATCATCGCGACAGCCGCCAACCCTGCCCCGTGGCTGACACCCAGAATATCGGGAGACGCGAGCGGATTACGAATCACTCCCTGAATCAACACCCCGGCTGTGGCTAACATCGCCCCGACCACAATCGCCACAATCGCGCGCGGAAAGCGGTATTCATAAATGGTAAAAGCAAAAGCCCCCTGATTGTGTAAGCCCTGCCATAGCTGCGTCCAGCTGAGATCAACCGCCCCGAATTTCAGGCTGACGACAAAACTGGCGACGATAAGCCCACTCAACAGCAGCGGCATCTTCAATCCATGATTCATCGTTCTTTCCTGACCAGATAGATAAAACAAGGCGCACCCATCAATGCCAGTACAGCACCGGCTGGTGTTTCTGAGGGGAAAATCACCCAGCGACTAAAAATGTCAGCGCTTAACGTCAGCGTAGCTCCGACCAAAGCCGTGCCCGGCATCAACCAGCGCAGATCATAACCAAATAATTTCCGCGCCATATGCGGCACAATCAAACCGACAAACGCAATTGAACCGACGGCACTGACACACACGCCGACGATAATAAAAACCAGTAATCCGCTCAACGCCCGAATCCATGTCAGACGGACACCGAGACTTTTAGCCCGCTCATCTCCCAACGCGAGTAAATTGAGTTTGGGAGCCAGAGCCCATGCCACTACCAGTGCCCCCGATATCGGCGCCCAACTCAGCAACACATGCTGCCAGCTCACACTGGCAAAAGACCCGGCAAGCCATGTCATCACACCGGTAGCTTGATCTTCCACCAAAATCACCATCGCTTTGGTCATGGCACCGCACAACGCTGAGACTGCAATTCCAGCCAAAACCAGCTGTTTACGCTCAGCCCCGACTCGCCATGCTCCGCCAAGAATTACGACAATCGACCAAGCCAGCGCACCGCCGATAATGGCGGCAATTGGCTGGCTAAGATAGGCTTGTTGTAAAAACAGGGTTGATGTCAGCGCAACGCCCAAAGCAGCACCGGCATTAACACCAAACAGACTCGGCGATGCAAGCGGATTGCGGGTCAGCGTCTGCATCAGCAGCCCGGCAACCGCCAGCCCTGCGCCCACCAATAGGGCTTCAATCACTCTGGGCAGACGAATTTCAACAATCACAGTTTCAGCAATACTCAGCGGCTGGGATGAGAAGAACGCATCGTAGGGGGTCGTGAGTGACATCGGAATCGCAGAAAAAGCGCATAAACCCCACCATCCGAGCACCAAAATCAAACCACTCAGACACAACAACAGCATCATACGCAACATATAAGAGTGAGCAGTTCCGGGAAATATAGCGCGACGGGGAAGACTCATGACGATAACGGAACCAACTGAAGCAGATCTTTCGCCATATATTCAGCCGCCAGAATCCCCCGACAGCGTGACCAGAGATTACCGCTGACAGAAAGCACATGATGCGCCCGTACAGCCCCTAACATCTGCCACAAGGGCTGCTTTTTCCACCGATTGATAATACTGTTCGGGGTATAGTCTCCGATAATTAAATAATCCGGATTCATCGCCAACAACTGCTCCAGCCCAATCTGGTGACTGGCCCGGTCATCATATAAAGCCGGTGGCGAAGTAAACCCTAATGCCTGAGCCACGCCACCCGCGTAGGCATCATTGGCATGGGCATAAAAGCCATTTTCCCGCGCGACCCCAAATAGTAACGTTTTGCCTTGCAAAGCGTGCAGTTGCTGACGATATTGCGCCATCCGTTGTTGATGTAAATCTAAGCGTTGCTGCATCGCCTGCGCTTTGCCGACCACCTCACCGATGATCGCTGCGGCAGCGAGATTATCCGCATAAGTCTCGCGCCGAGAACGTAACATCAGGGTCGGGGCAATTTTATTCAGTGCGTCATACACCGCAGCATGACGATCCACATCAGCAATAATCAGATCGGGTTTAAGCTCGGCAATCATCTCCAGTGACGGCTGAGAACGTGTTCCGACCGAAACCCAATCGGAAAATTGCGCGCGGACAGCCGGGAGTATCCGGTCAGCATCTTTATCGTCGGCAATCCCGACGGGGCTAACATGCACGGCTGCCAATGCATCGGCAAAAGAGAACTCCAGTACCACAATTCGCTTCGGAATATAATCGATTGAAAAGGTGCCTCGCTGATCCTGAACCGTCACCGCCAGAGCCGATGTAGCAAATCCACAAGAGAGTATGAGTAGCAAAGCAATACGTCGCATAAAGCACTTCAGCATGTTCAAGACATCCAAAAAAATCAAAGCATTGAGTTATATAAATGAGAATTGTTCATATTACGAAAAACTCAGATATAACACCAGCGGCAGGAAACGGTTTGTCTCAGCCATATCCGGCACTACCTTTACAAAAAGCCAATACAAAACCGACACAAAAAGGCCCGGAAGAGTCCGGGCCAAGACAGATCAGAATGAATAATCCGCTTGTAAGTAAACGCGCCGCCGCTCACCGACAAACGAGCCGGTTGCTTCGGTAAAGCCACTGACCGCATAGGATTTATCAAACAAGTTCTTCACATTTAACTGGAATTTCCAGTCATGCCACAACGTCTGCCATGACATATCGTACACTGTAAAAGACTTCACTTTTTGCGCATCTTGTGTGAGCTGTTCACTGACATAATCCGCGCCGAAGCCAATCGATGAATCAATCGCGGGGAAATGATAGCGCGTCCACAAACCCAGTTGGTTGTGCGGTGCGTTCGCAAAACGCTTGCCGACCGTGCGGTTCGAGAACTGTTCATCCCCCTGTTTGACCAGCGTATCGTTATACGCGTAAGACAAGTTGGCAACCCAGTTCGCCGTTAAGTCAGCCAATACATCGACTTCGATGCCCTGACTGCGAACTTTGCCGTACGCCACCTGTTTATCGCTGTCGTTCGGGTCGGTCTGGAGTACGTTTTCCTTGGTAATGTGGTAAAGCGCCACATTCATATTCACCCGGTTATCAAACAGGTAAGTTCTCACCCCGGTTTCATACATCAGGCTCTCTTCCGGATCGAACGGTCCGCCATTATCAGAAGCCTGAGAGGCCGCAGCCTGAGGGACAAAGCCGGTTGCAATCACCGCATAAGGGTGAAATTGCGTGTTAATTTTATACGTCGAGCCAACCCGATAAGAGAAACCAGACCCGGAATACTGTTCCTTAGTCTGTTTTTTCACATCAACCACTTCATCGCGGTAGCCGTCCAGCCGAACACCTGACAACACATTCCACGCGTCGGTAATTTGCCATTGATCCTGAAGATAAGCACCGTAACGTTCTTCACGTGAATCGGTATGCTTGGCGAGGGAGCTTTTATAGGATGAAACATCATCCGGTGTGTAGTCGGGGTTCGTCAGACTGCGATCCGAGACACCATCTTTACGCTTGGCACGATGATAGGTGAATTCATTGTCCAGCCGATAATAATCCGCACCGAACAAAATGGTATGTTGGTCTAGCTGAGCAACCAGATTTGCAGTCACTGAGCCTGCTTTATTGGTTCTCAACTGATCCCGATATTCACGGGTTACCGTATCATTTCTGCCATCGCTGTTGGTATCTTTCAAGCTTCTCGATTCGTGATACTTCTGCGTATCTTCATTTTCAAAATAGCGGAAAGTCACATCACCGGAGAGCCAGTCATTAACATTATGATTCATATGCACCTGATAGAATTGCGCCTCCAGATCATGATAATCGCTGGCATCATTAGCATTCCATGACGGAGCGGCTAAAAAGTTACCGTCGTCATCAGTCGGAATGCCACGAATCCGGCCGCCGCCAATATGTTGCGTGACATTGATATATTGCAGACCAATCGTGGTATCGTCTCCGGCATCCCACTCGTAACCTAAATCGATGATACGGTTACGGGTATCGGTATTTTGACGGTAAGGATTCTCATGATCCTGATAAATACCGAGACGATAACGCTGTGACTGCTCGGCATTGGCAGAACCGGACAACTCAACCTGAGCACTGGCGAAATCCTGATTGCCACCGGTCACAGCCACATGACGCTTGGTCGCATAAGTCGGCTTTTTGGTCGTATAGTTGATGGTACCACCCGGCTCGCCACTGCCCATCACGGCAGCCGCAGGGCCTTTCAATACTTCTACCCGCTCAATATTAAATAACTGTGGAATCGACAGCCCTTCAAACGGATCGCCCCGCACACCATCATATAAAACATGATCCTGACGGAAGCCACGGAACGTCACATAAGAGTAGTTGTATTGGCTGACACCGCTCATTGAACGGTACAAATCGGTAATCTGCCGCGCCGCCTGATCTTCAATCAACTGGCGGGGAAGCACTTGAATCGACTGCGGTGTATCATCAATCGCGGTTGGTGTCCGGGTTGCAAAGGCGGTTTCTTGTGCCCGGTAAAGTGACAGTGCCCGGCCATGAACAGTCATAGTTGCATCGGCTGGGGTTGTTTGGGTTTCGTCACTTGCCACTGCTGCGGCAGAAAAGCTGAGCGCGATCATCAATGCTAAGGGTGTTTTTTTACCCGGAGCAGCAGATGTCGGCGCTTGATTATTGTATTTGGCATCAATCATGGGATGGTTTGATCCGTCAATAAAATGAGATATGTATCAAAGAAGATGAAAATCTAAATGAGTTTAATTCTTATTTCAAGTAATTGTTAAATTTATCGCGGAAATGGCGTCAAATTGCCGGGAAGTTAATGCATTTTGTTGTGTATTGTGGTGATGAGGGGTGGAACTGGTTTTATATTCTCCGGCTCCAAAATGGCTGTGCTGTCGTTTGGTGCGTAATGTCCTTTGATTTAATTGGCATCAGTGGACAATTTTCACTTTCCATTTTCAGCCTTTGGCTCCCGTGTATGACGCACAATATATTTTCCCGCTCTCAGCAGCATTGGTGCTCAGTGCGCCAATTCATCTTTCAAGAATGAAAGACGAACCAGAAAATTCTTTTTGTCTGGCAGAGTCGCACGCTGTCCAGAACCAGCTTTTACGGGCGTCCTGCCCGGAAAAGCTTAATCATTCTTCCTTGAATGATTTTCTTGGTTGGGTGGCTGATTTTAATTGGGGGAAACACCGAATCAATAAAGTTAAATTGATCGATGCTCTCAGGCAGAATCAAGCCGCCCCAAACAAACCCGTTCAACCACTGCTTTTAACTGCAATACTCTCCCCTCAAGGTAAGCCAGCTCTTCTTCGGTGATTTCATAATGCTCTGAATAACGGGCTTCGATATAGGCCCGTTGCAAACGGCGGAAACTGCGACGGTGGAATTTATTGTCGAGCGGGAAAATCGTTTTAAACTCAGGTTCTATCTGCGCGCACAGTTTACTCAGCTTTTCAATATTATGTGATTTGGGTAAGTAATTCGTACAGACAAGTAACGCGCAGGCGAAAAACTTTTCTGCGGATTGATGAAGTTCAAAAGCAGCTTGCTCAATACGTTTATCTTTCATGGCATAACCGAACATCGCGAAACTATCATGTGCACTTTTAACCCATCGCATAAAATACTTTTGCGAAATTTCCCGTTTTTCGGCCTCGGTTAAATCACCCGGCTCCATCAGTGGCTTCGGTGTCGCGGCAAACAGTTCAATCCCCTCTTCACGGATATCCTTAAAAAAATAGTGCCCCTGTTGCAAGCGTTCATTCACTTCCTGTAAATCGTGAACAATCAAACCCAGCGGCGCGGATTTCACTTTGCGATCAATTTGCTCTTCAGCCCGCTGCCAGACTACATAATCCTCCACCAAGGCAGCTTTATTGACGATCACCAGAATATCGTAATCGCTGATATAACCATTGACCGGATCGCTGACCCAATTCCCTTTGGCGTGGCTACCGAACAGAATAATTTTCAGGATACGAAATTCACTTTTACTCCCCGTTTTTCCCTCAAGATAATCTTCCAGCGTATTGCGCAAAATAGTCGAGATCGTGGCAAGCTCTTGTTGTTTAAATTCAGGCAGGTGGTCGAGGGAGGTTTTCATAAAACGTGCTTCGCTTTGGTGGATGACATGGCTATAGCATAAAAGAAGCATTCATAAAAAAACACTGTTTATCATAGTTTTAGCGCGGCTCAAAGGTAAAATGCGACGCGGTTCTTTTTTATTTTTTGCCTTTATGATTGTCTCAGGTTTCAGCTTCGAGGCATGACACAATGCCCTTCTCTGAATTCTGAGACATGGGGGGGCTGACACAGAAATTTGAACACGACCGGGAATTTCGTTATCAGAGAACTATTTATCTTTTATGTATTATCATGCTTCAAGTAACAAACTGTATGAATCAAATCAGATCCCGGCACATACCGAATTTGTAATTCATTGTCATCCCAAAAGTATTTATCCCAAGCACCAACAGCACCTAAGACAGGTATTTTTTTCTCTTCGGAGGATTCATTGGGGATACCAAACTGTTGACGCACACTACTTTTATCCGTCACACCTTGTAGATTTCCTGTTAGTTTGGCTGGGTCTGTTATAAATATTGAAGTGACTGTTTGGCTTTTCGTATCAAACTGGATCTCTAATCCGGCAATGTCAGAACAAATGAAGAACTCTTCGTTATAGCCATCAATTTTAGACGGCACATTCCCCGATATTAGGGATAAAAAATCAGCTCGTTGGAGAAGGCTCTCATATTTTTCACCAATCAGTCTGAAATAATCAACCATGCTAATACCATCCATTTTCTTTATTCAGATTATGCAATTTATCTCTTGCTTCTTCTAATTTTACCTCAGTATAACCATATTTAAGTAAGCATTCTTTTATTGCATCAAAATTTGAATTTACCGCTTTTTCAAGGTTTTCAGCGTCTTCAATTTGCTTGCCTTTTTGGTTTCTCCCCCCATATGTTTCACTACATTTTTGATGTACATCTCTTGGAATTGCAATGCTCGCAGCACTTTTTATAAATTCTGCTTTTTCAGAACCAAGCAGCTTTACACCATACATTTTCTCGGCTGCTCTAATTAAAGCAGCCCGAGATGGAATATGATCAATATCCATCCCATCTTTCGCACTTCTTGCTGCCAACTCGCCATAAGTCCCAACTTCTAACGGTTTTACTTTCGGCTTATCCGTTTTCTGATACACCACATACAACGGCGGTAAACCGGTCTCTGCCGGAAAGGTCAGAATATAGTCTTGCAGATCTGCATCAGCAATTGGGGTGATGTAGGTGTTATCAAATTCTTGCCCTTGATCCGCTTGCGGATGGATCCAGATATCGAACTTTTCCATCTCCGGGATGGGATTAACCAGAATCGGTTTACCGCCAAAATCACCACTGATCGGCACCCATTCAATAGTGACATCCGGCCCCAACTCGACGACAAACCGCTCACCAACCCGTTTTACCTCACGCTTAGGAATATTCGCCCCATTGACGTGATAGCCGTAAATCCGACCTTTCGTATTGAAACCCAAGCGAATATTGGTTTCAACCGTGTCTTTATTACGCATATCAGCAGCGCTGTAGAGCGTACTGTCCGCTAATTTGTTCGGCACAAATGCCGCCAGAATGCCAGCCCGCCCGACGATCTTCATCGCCATTCCCGGCAGTTCTGCCAGCGCAGCGCCGCCAATACGCGTTAAAAAAGCTTCTCCAGATGCTGCACTTACCCCTTGCCCGATGGCCAGTGTATAAGCTGCATAATCCCCCAGCGCAGAAAGCGACTCTCTTTGTGTACCGATGTCACACGTACCGCTCGGCACCAGCGCAGATTTAGCAAAACGGGAGGGTTTGACTGGTGGCTTGTTAAATGCGTTCAGCCATGCGGATGAAGGCAGTGGGATTTTATCCAGCTCTCGTAATCGTTCCTGACGCTGCCTGACCAGCCGCTCTGCTAAAGTGAGTTTCACAGTTTTTCTTTCAATATAAGGCTCGGTAGAAACAAAGACATTCACACTGCCGGAATAAGTTGAACCAATGCCATGATTGACCCATTCAACTCTGGCGGTATAAGCCTTGTTAGCCAGCAAATCGAGATGAGGCTCAACCGCAGGATTCACTCGCCAGTATAGATTACCCCATTCATCCCGATCCCGGATCAGCAACGGAATCGATGGCACATCAGTCAGCAATACCTGATGACCGCTGCGAAGCTGTTCAAGAAAATCTGCAAAGCGTATTCCGGCAGGGATAACGGATTTCACATCTGACTCACGTAAGGCAGCAAAATCCCCTTCAACTTGAGCAAATTCATAACGCATCAGGTTGTAGATTTGAGTGGTTTGATAGTTCATTGACGTTGTTGACTAAGCCGTGATTGTTTTTATGAGTGAATGCTTATTGATAAGACTATTTTCATATGAATCTATAATTATACTCAAATAGATTTATAAAACATGTTTAAATTTGGGGTTTTGATGGGGAGTGGTTATTTTTGGAATGGGGGTAACAGGGAGGCTCGGTTGAGGTGATTAAATCGTGGTTTGGTGTGGCCAATAGTAAATCTGCTGGTTTGGTGCGCAATCCCGTTCTTTGATTTCATTAGCATCCTCGAACGCGCCCCAGGTACTTTTTCAAGGCCGAAAAAGTACCCCAAAAGGCCTAGAGGTTGAGCTCAGTGCCTGTTATCAGGGACGCTTTTATTCGCTCCTGCTCACGAAAAGCTTAAAATTCATCCCTGAATTTTCCCCTGAGAACATCGATTAAGTTGGCTTTTTAAAAAGATGTCACCCAACTCAAATCAACCACCCACCGAAGAAAACCATTCAAGGAAGAATGGTTAGGCTTTTCCGGGCAGGACGCCCGTAAAAGCCGGTTCTGGACAACGTGCGACCAAGCCAAACAAAAAAGAGTTTCTGGTTCGTCTTTCATCTCTGAAAGATGAACTGGCGCACAGAGTACCGATATCACTGAAACCGAAAAACATAATTGTGCGTCAAATTTGGGAGCCGGAGGCTGGGAAGATAAAACTTATGATGCAGGCGTTTGGTGCGTAATCCCGTTCTTTGATTTCATTAGCATCCTCGAACGCGCCCCAGGTACTTTTTCAAGGCCGAAAAAGTACCCCAAAAGGCCTAGGTTTAAGTTCAGCACGCATAATCAGGGTCGGATTGATTCGCATCCTGCTCAAGCAATCCTGAAAAATCCTCCATGATTTTTCCCCCTGAGTTCAGTGACCAATCTAACTTTTGCTATGTTTCACACCACGCAAATCAACCACTAATCAAAGAAAACCATTCAAGGATGAATGGTTAAGCTTTTCCGGGCAGGACGCCCGTAAAAGCTGATTCTGGCAAGCGATCACCCAAGCCAAACAAAAAAAGATCTTCTGGTTACGCTTGCATCTTGGCAAGAGTAACTGGCGCACAGGGCACCAATGCCTCTGAAATCAAGGAACGCAATTGTGCGTCATCTCTCGATATTATGATATTCAAAGCAAAAATCGAAAAATCGCCTAATGGCGGTTATCTGTAGTGTCTGGTCTGGTATGGCAACATTGCTCTGAGCATCAGCTTGAGATCACTTTTCAATCCCCACTTTCTCGCATACTTGTCAACTCTGTGGTCAAGTGACACAACCGTTGCCGTTTCCAGACCAAATTTACGTGACAAAAGCGCCACAACATTAAGCAACTTTTTTTGCTCTTCTGGAGTAACACAGTTATATCTCATTAATCTGTCGAGCAAATAACTGGCAGATCTTGCGGAGTTCGAGTCTAATTGGCTGATATCAGGTACAAAATTTTCATGCCAAACTGCAAGCGCAACTGATTTTACATCTTCAGATAATGCCTCGTTAAAATCTCGACTGACCAACCTGTCAAATGCCTGCTGCGCTTTCATGATAAAACCGTAATTAAAGACTCTTTAATACTTGTGTAGCATAAGCGATATTACAACGCAATCTATCTGGCGTTGGGCTGTAATATAAAGCCTCGCAAGCCCTCTTTGTAAAATCTTCAATAGAAAAACGCTCAGCCACGTATAGTGAGACAATATCATTCACATCATGTGAGGTACATCTGCCTAATTTTGATATAGCGATATCGACTGCGCTAACTAAGTAGATATGCATAACCGCTTCACCAGATTGGATGAGAATAGCGTCATCCCGCCAATCTGGGTGCAAATCTGGGATAGCTGGGTTAAATGTGTTATCAAATGAAAGAGTTCTATGCGTTCCGTCCTCGTCATCATAATCGGCATCATCTAACTCAACAATTAACTCGTTGATATCAAGTCGTCGACTCGCCTCAAGCTCAACATCAAGATCATTACTACCTCTTGCATTCGTGTAAATATGCACAGCACAGCCACCAAATATGAATGCTCTGATGGTACCGCTGGGGAGTTCGCCATATTTATCTTCGGCAATATTTGAAATTTCACTTAAAATTTCGAGAATCGCCTTTGCGAGAGGTGTATGTTTATGTAGTGGATTCACGCTGATACTCCTAATTAGCGAGTGTACAAAATCGCTGTAACATAAAAGAAGCACTCAGCAAAAAACACTGTTTATCATGGTCTTAGTATTGTGAATGGATAAAATGCGACTCGGTTCTTTTTTATTTCTTTCCCTGATATTTGTCTCAGCCTTCGGCTTCGAGGCATGACACAATTCTCTAGAGTCAGCGTTGCCTATCTGGGCAGGACGCCCGTAAAAAGCTGGTTCTGGATAACGTGCGACTCAATCAAACAAAAAAGATCTTCTGATCACGCTTGCATCTTGGCAAGCGTAACTGGCGCACTGGGTACCAATGCCTCTGAAATCAAGGAACGCAATTGTGCGTCAAATTTGGGAGCCTAAGGCTAGTAGGATAAAACTTGTGATGCAGGTGTTGGGGGGGGGGGGGGGGGGGAG
>NZ_FULE01000074.1 GCF_900163965.1 Vibrio ruber DSM 16370 | reverse complement strand
TTCTCAACGTTGCGACTCCAGCTTGTTTGAAGCCTTGCTGAATAAGCTCTGGCGATAGCAACTCGGCATATTTTTCAAAAGTATGGAAGGTGTTACAGGACTTAAAGGCTGTGGCTAATTCGCTTTCAAAACGCATAAAGAAAATCCGATATCAGATAACGAATATCGGATTTTGAAGCCTTTTAAAGATCGGTCAAATGATCTCGAAAATTTCTTAACTGATCGGCATTACTCTCAGGAGTGCTTTTTTATATCTGATTATATTGTCTTATTTATACAGCGCGAACCCGCATGTGATGATAAACAGATATTCAAGAGTTAGAAATGAGGAGGGATTCATTCGGTGATATCATCCGGCCTTGCCGGAAGAAAACCACCGAATTCAAAAAAACAAGCGCAGCAATTAGAATGGATTTTTTCTTAATGATCAGAAATTAACCCAAGTTAAAGCGAGCATAAACGTAATGACGGCTGTCACGCCAAACATTGCAAAGATACCGGCAAGTTCTTTCACGGCACTGACGAAAGACGTGCTCATTTTTGTTTTAGGAACATTAACCGTAATTTGTGAAGAAAGTATTGAACTCATAACTCGGCTCCTACCGTTATTTTATTTCACAACCAAGTGTTGTTTAGTTCAAATTATCAGCAATTTTGTGACTCAAGTCAATATTTATGGTAATTAAATTACGAAATGTTTGTAATTATCAAAATATACTGATGAAAATTCGATAAATTTCAAATAAATAAGCCAGATTTATCGCGGTGTAACAGGACGCCTCTCGATGAGAAGAAAAGATGATAAGCCACAGAATTGCTAGCTGTGGCTTGTTCGACAAGATATCGGGTGACTCAATTAAGTCGTGAATACAACCTTAACCGATAAGGCGTTCTTGATTCATTGAGTCTTCACTAAACGCATCTTCATTCAATACAATGGTCTGAGCCCGTTTGAAGAAATTAAAATCTGTTGCGGTGGCACTGGTGTAAGCCCCCATCATACAACCAACAATCAGATCACCATTCTCTAATTGAGGCAACATAATATCCTCAGCGATCACATCAATACTGTCACAAGTCGGACCGGCCAAAACACTCGGCAGCAGGTCGCCACCTTGTTTCAAAGTCACCAACGGGTATTGTGCATCGTCAAACATCAGTCCGCTGAAAGAGCCGTAGATACCATCGTCAAGGTAGTACCACATTTGGCCTTCTCGCTCTGCCTGCCCCATCACGGAAGCCACGCTCATCACGGCTTGCGCCACGATAAAACGTCCCGGTTCAGCTAAAACCTGCACCGTTTCCGGTAACTCATTCAAGGCATCATTAATTGGTTCACAAAATTGCTCAATCGGCATCACCTGTCTGGTATAATTGACAGGGAAGCCTCCGCCAATGTCCAGTGTACTCAAAGCCGGTAATCCGCGCGCAACAACTTCTTCCATGACTGTTTTACAAGTCTGGATCGCATCAACATACTTTTGTGGCTGAATTGTCTGAGAACCAACATGAAAAGAGAGTCCCTTAATCCGAATATTCCATGCCTGAGCCGTTTCAATGATTGCCAGTGCCTGTTCGGGAGAACAACCGAATTTCTTCGACAGATCCGCAAATGCTTCCGCATTACGGAAACTCAAACGCACCAATAATTCTACCTCATCTTTGTAAGGCTTAAATTTTGCCAGTTCATTCAGATTATCCACCACAAAGACAGAGCAGCCATATGCTAACGCATCGCGAATGTCTGCATCACGTTTAATCGGGTGAGTGTGGATTGTACGTTCAGCCGGCACACCTTCTTGAGCTGCCAGTTCAACTTCACCACTCGTTGCCAGATCAAAGCTGGCGCCTTCCTCAAGCAGCGTTCTGACCACGACCGGATGCGGCAGTGGTTTCAGCGCAAAATGAAGCGTTACATTTGGTAAAGCGTTATTCAGTGCCCGATATTGCTGACGAATAATCTCACAATCGAGCATCAAAAGGGGCGCGCCGAATTGTGACACGGCTGATTCAACTAAACGAATATCATCAGCAGAAAGAGTTCGGGCAGCAAAAGATTGAAAATTTAATACTGAATGGGCGTGAGCCATAACAAATCTCCGGGTCAGGCACTTTTCATCGGACTGTTTTTATGAAAAGTGGAGCGTCAATAAAAGCGTCAATACGCTGTCAAAGTCACTCTTGGATAGTTGCTCTATCGCCTTGCCACAAAGGTGTGATGTACTCGGATTGGCTATCATCAAGAAGCCAGCTGATAGTAAGTTCATGTGGGGACAGACGCAATAAAAAATAGCCTTGCAAAAGTCAAAAATTTTTTATGGTCAGGATAGCGTTTATTGATAGTTATTCCTTGATGAGGATGTGGTTATTCCGTATCTGTTTCATCCTATAGGCAGAAAGATATTGTTATTCTGACGATCACTTCCCGGCTATCGTGTCTCAGCAGGAATATGTACAACACATGTCATTATTTTTAATTTGGCAATTTCATATTTTTCAATCATTTAATATTGTTCACTAAAAAATTAACAATTTTATTAATTTAAACTAACCATAAACTCACTAATAGTAAATTTATAAATAAAAATAAACCATAGAAAATAATGTATATAAATATATTTTTAATCACAAACAAAACAAACCAAAAACTCACTCACAGTTATACTATTAAGCATTTATAATCAAATAGATAATCTATCAAAGTTAATTATAAAACCTCCAACACTATTAATAATCAAGTAAATTATAAATTACATTTTCATCATTAATAACAAAAACAACCATGCTGATTTTTATTTCAAACTTTACACTTTTACACAAATGAAACATAATTCAAAAATCAATAAAAAGCATATTTTAAATAATGTTTAAGGTGGGAGCAGACCTGCTTTAAACACGCAGCGACGAATGATTGATATCAACTTAGCCGTAACAATATCGATGATTCAGAAACTATGAAATAAAATGGAGTTTATTAAATGAATAAGGCAACAAACTTATTGTTGAGTGCAGTCGTAGGCAGTATGTCATCTCTGGCTTATGCGCACACTCTGGATGTCACCGTGACCCCTTTAAATCAATCTTATGGTGAAGGCAGTGATGTCAAAGTCGAGCTAAGCATTACGAACAATGGGCAGGGTGATGTCGAGGTGCTCGATTGGTATCTCATCAATCACAACAAACTGCAGAAGAATGCCTTTACCGTTACCGTCGATGGTGAAGCAGTCGCCTATACAGGCCCAATCATTAAACGGCCAGCACCGACGGCTCAGGATTATATGACCTTGTCTGCCGGCCAGACCATCACCCAAACGGTCGATCTGTCATCCTTCTATGATATGACGCGTGAAGGGACATACAGTGTTCAGTTTAATGCTACCGCGCTGGATTTAATAAAATCCGAAGAGCAAGTAAAACTACAGGCTGAAGATCAAGTTCAGACGCTCAGTTCAAATGGTGTCAGCTTCTGGGTGGAAGGTGTTCACCCAAAGATCGCAACCATTAATGAATCGGAACTCGATATTGCAGAATTGAGAGGCGGAATCAGCTATGTCGGTAACTGCTCAAATAGCCAGAAGAGTCAAATCAGTACCGCTGTTAGCGCGGCACGGAGCATGTCAGGTTCAGCTTACAACTATTATCAGGCTGGTTCAGTGACTTCTCGCTATACCACTTGGTTCGGCTCATATTCAAGCGGTCGTTACAACACCGTCAAAGGACATTTCCAGAAGATAACCGATGCACTGCAAAACAGAACGGTCACCGCCGATTGTTACTGTGAAGGCAGCCTTTCCAATGCATATGCTTACGTTTATCCCAACCAACCCTATCGTATCCACTTATGCAATGCTTTCTGGGCGGCTCCGACAACAGGCACAGACTCAAAAGCCGGAACACTGATTCATGAAATGAGCCATTTCACGGTCAATGGCGGTACAGATGATATTGCTTACGGGCAGTATAATGCGCGTCGTCTGGCACAGTCATCACCAAATCAAGCAGTCAATAACGCTGATTCTCACGAATACTTTGCGGAGAATAGCCCTCGTTTATAATCCGTCTCTTGTTTTCATCAAGAGTACTTATCGAAAGCAGACCAACCGAAAGCACCACGAGCCGGTGCTTTCGGTTCATTCCTGAGCCCTAGATATAAATAGTTCCTAAATATAAATAGTCCCTAGATATAAATAGTTTAATCGTCATGTCCCCGGCTTCACCTCGCTCCTTGCCGGGCGTAATATACAGCGGGTTTCAAGATGATTGTTTCAATGGTTTCACAAGGCGATCCAACCCTTCAACTTTCAACGTCAGGCAGAGTTGCATCAATTCCCCGAGTTCTCCTTGAGGAAATTCCCCCTTATTTTGAAACCATAATAAATATTCTTCCGGTAAATCAATTAACACACGTCCGGCATAACGGCCAAACGGCATTTTCATCGTTGCCAGTTTTAGCAAACTCTCTTTTTGTAGCATAGCGGATGTCTTTATCGGTTGAAGTTATCGGTATTCTAATCGATTCAGCGTCCTCTTGGCTCTTGATTATTCACCTGCGCGATTAACCGTCGGATTTTGTTCAAGTATCCAACGAAACTGAGGCATATCATCTGAGTTTTCTCGGACTGTTTCTGCCAGTGCTTCATCTAAGATTGTACCGGTATTGACAATAGGGTTGAGTATTAACCCTCGTTTTGCAGCGACCAAATCACCTTTCACTGCCGCTTCAACCGTGAGTGTTTCGTACGCTTTCATCAGTTGAATCAGGCGTAATGTATCATCCGGGAATGGTTCAACATTCAGAGGAAGCGGGCCACTTTTGGTAATAATCGAGCTCACTTCTACAGCACAATCATCCGGTAAACCACTAATCGCACCATGATTACGGGTATTGACGTGCATCACGGTGCGCTTGTCGTTGTATATTGAAGTCATCAGCTCACATGCAGCTTCTGAATAATATTGGCCGCCACGTTTTTCCAACTCTTTGGGTTTTTCTGCCAAATCTGGATTTTTATAAATATCAAACAGGCGTTTTTCCATTGCTTTTACCACTTCACCACGAGTCCCTTCCCCGTCAGCCTCTGCTTGCTCTTGCTTCATAATATCGTCACTGGTGTAGTAATAACGCAAATAAGCGCAAGGTATCATACCCATATCTTTTAATAGATCTTTGGGCCACTCAAACGGTGGAATATTCGCCGGCACTAATGGATCATTGCCGTTTAAAATTTCATTCATCACTAAATTTAATTTATCCGCCCCTTTATGCAGTATTTTTCGGACCCAAATCATATGATTGAGCCCCGCGACTTGCATAATAAACTCACCTTCACCGGCACCAATAATTTGTGCAATCCCTTTCTCCATAATCACAGGGACGTTACATAAGCCGACAGCTTTTATATCGGTATATTTCAATACGGCTTCAGTTACCATACCCGATGGATTGGTGAAATTCAGTAACCATGCATCCGGGCAAAGTTCTTCCATGTCTTTACAGATATCTAAAGTTATTGGAATTGTCCGACATGCATTTGCAAAGCCACCAAGTCCATTAGTTTCTTGCCCGATCATGCCGTATTTTAAAGAAATTCGTTCATCACGAATTCGACCGTCAAGACAACCCGCTCTAAATTGCGAACAAACAAAATCTGCATTTTCCAGCGCAAGACGACGATCCAGCGTCACTTTAACGTCAATGTTGAAACCTTTCTTTTGAATCATTCGCTGAGCCAGTTCAGCAATAATATTTACTTTTTCTTTCCCTGCTTCGATATCAACTAACCAGAGTTCAGCAATCGGGAATTCATGATAGCGGTTAATCAGGCCTTCGATTAGCTCCGGTGTATAACTTGAGCCACCACCAATCACAACAACTTTCAATTTATGGTTCATTTTGCAATACTCTCCCATGTGTCCTTTTTGTGTTCATTGCACCTGACAAGCCCAACCGCGACAAACGAAATCGTGATACTTATGAATCAATATTTCTAATGCATGGGGTCATCTATACACATGGCAGATAAGCAAAATATCTTAGCGAACCTTTATACTTTCAGCGTTGTAGCAAAGTTTTTAAGTTTCACATTAGCAGCGGAAGAGTTATGCCTGACGCAGGGCGCTGTCAGCCAACGGATTAAAAAGCTTGAAGCAGATCTCGGTTTCACGCTTTTTGTTCGTCTGACAAGAAAACTTGAGCTGACGGAAGACGGCCACAGGATGCTCAGAACCTTAACCAAATCGCTGTCAAATATCTTCACTGAAGTTGACGATATTCGCTTTAATGAATTAAGAGGAGAATTGTATATCGGAATCGCTCCGACATTTGCTCATTTATGGTTAGTCCCTAAAATGGGTGAATTTCAACGTTTATATCCCTATCTGGATGTAAAGATGCGAGTCAAGGCAAGTAAGCTGGATTTCCATAATCAACCGGTTGATATTGCGATTTACTATGGCAATGAAACCCATCCGGATTTTTATCACATTCGGCTATTTGATGAATACTTAGTTCCTGTATGTACACCTGAATATGCTCAGCGTTTCAATTTATATGACAGTGAACCGCGCCTAGAAGAAGCCACTTTTCTGCATTGCACTGAGTCGTTAGAGTTCTTATCACCATTGAGCGAATGGCAGCATTGGCTCAATGCAACGGGCAGAAGCACTCATATTTTGCAACATAAGTATGTGTTTAATCATGAAGAACTCACGATGGTTGCAGCCCGAAATTCAATGGGAATCGCCTTAGGCCGCTATCATACAATTCAACCATACCTTGACAGTGGCACACTGGTCACATTATTTGACCGTGTTCCCTCTGGATACGGTTATGATTTAATTTGTCCCAAAGGCCATGAAACACGACCGAAATTACAGGCTTTTTTAAATTGGATTAGTAAATATATTGAGTGTTATCAGACTGATAATATTTAATATTTTTAACTATACACCGAAGAGTATCACTCACCCGTTGTTCAGCCGCTTGCCGATATTCATCATTGAATCGCTCATACAGTCTAAAATATCGCACAATGAATCGTTGTAGACAGCGCGTTTGTAGCTGAGACGTCAAGCTTAGTGAAGCGAAGCGTCGTGCTGCAACGCCTTATGCCACAGGATTTTGCCAGCGGCTTCTGTTCAAAGCATAAATTGCATGGTCAACAATGCGACCGTTAATATTTTCTGCGCAAGTGATGATGCCTTCAAGACTGAAACCTGAACGGTCACGGGAGTACATCAAGTCAACATCCATAGCACTCGCTAACACAACTATCATATTGACAGGACATAAAAATTCCCGTCTTATGAACTTATCGTAATCTTGCATAAGTTCAGACAACAAATAGCAATATCAATTTATGGTTGTCTCCACAATTGATGAGGGCGTCGATATGACAAATAAAAAAAGAGAGCTCACGCTCCGTTTTCTGGCCGAGCCCAGCGATGTAAATTTCGGCGGTAAAGTGCACGGTGGTGCAGTGATGAAGTGGATCGACTTAGCCGCCTATGCCTGCTCTGCGGCCTGGAGCGGAAAATATTGCATTACCGCCTATGCCGGTGGTATTCGATTTGTCGCCCCAATTCTGGTCGGCCATCTTGTTGAAGTGACCGCTAAAATCGTCTACACAGGTCGCACATCAATGCATGTTGCCATCGACGTTCAGGCGAGTGATCCTAAATTGCAAGAAAACCGGCTAACCACACACTGCATTGTGATTATGGTTGCTGTCGATGAACATGGAAAACCAAGTTCTGTACCGGAATGGGTTCCATCCACACCGGAAGATATTGCGCTCAGAGAATCAGCGATTCGTCTAATGAACATGCGCCAAGAAATCGGCGAAGAAATGGAAGCCCATGTCCAATACCTGAAATAATATTAAACCACTACCGGCCAGAGATCTTTTGGTCGGTCTCTTCGCTTGCATTGCAACAATCCCACCGGAGCACCGGATTCACCCTTCCTTGGCAGGCCCCTTTGAATACCGATTCAGGTGTCTGTCCTTATAACTCTCCCTTTAAGTGTCTGTCCTTGTAACGCCTGTGTTTGGAATGTTTTTCCGCTGCTTGCAAGCTATCTGGTGCCTGTCCTTACAACGTGCTATGTTATACGCCACATCTGATTCACGTCGGCAGATTGTGCCATGAAAAAACTTAACACAAGAGTAACTTCGGGTCATACCATGAAAAGTGAGCTTTACCTGCGGGCATTAGAACGCCAGGATCTACGTTTTATTCACAATCTTAATAATAATAGAAATATCATGTCGTACTGGTTCGAAGAACCATATGAATCTTTTGATGAACTTGAAGAGCTGTATAACAAACACATTCACGACAATGCAGAAAGACGCTTTGTGGTAGAAAATGAAAATAAACAGCTAATTGGCCTGGTTGAGTTAATTGAGATCAACTACATTCACAGAAGTGCTGAGTTCCAGATCATTATTACCCCTGAATATCAGGGAAGAGGTTATGCCTTGGATCTGATCAACAAAGCGCTGGATTATTCATTTACCATTCTTAATTTACATAAGATTTATCTGCACGTTGCTATCGACAATGAAATAGCGCTCTATTTGTATCGTAAAGCTGGTTTTGTTGAAGAAGGGCATCTGATTGAAGAGTTCTTTATTAATGGACGCTATCAGGATGTCAAACGCATGTATATTTTACAACATGACTATCTGAACAAGACCAGATCCCTCTCAGATGTATCAAAATAAGGAATAAACCACAGACTAAGGAGGACGTTATATGTTTCGGGTCATCTATGAATGGCATGTGCCAAGCGAAAAAATGGATGAGTTTCAAAACGTATGGCGTTCAGTAACGGATAACATTCACCATTCGGTGGCAGGCGCATTAGGCAGTTTTATGGTTCGTTCGTCTGATACGCCTGACAAAGTTCTCACCATTGCTAAGTGGCGTGCACGTGAAGACTGGGAATTGTTCTGGCAAAACAGTAACCCGGAAAAAATGCAAAAAATGAGAGCGATTGCCAAGCGGATTTCCGTTGAAACGTTCGATGAAATTGAAGACCGAACCAGATAGCGGAACTGGCATACAAAATATTCAAGCGAGTCATCAGATCAGTGTGTCGTATTTTCAGTTTATCCTGACAATTTACAGGGGTTGTAACCTCAATAAGATGTTACGACCCATGACCCGTTAGCCAGTGGGGATGAAACGAACAAACTCTCGCACTCACGTCCGGTACAGCACTTTAATCACATGCCAGCCAAATTTGGTTTTGACAATCTGTGGTTTGAGCACTTCCCCCCGAAAACAGGCTTTGTCAAATGCAGGTACCATTTGCCCCTGACGAAATTCCCCCAAATCACCGCCTTTCTTGCCGGAAGGACATAAAGAATATTTTCGGGCAAGCGTTTGAAATTTCGCACCTTTTTTAAGCTGCTGTAGGATATCTTCCGCCTGATTCTGATGTTTTACCAGAATATGCAAAGCTGCTGCTGTTCTTGCCATTGAATCGCCTCCCCCACTGAAAGGAGGCGAAGTTTAACGAACTTCATCAATGAAGTCATCATCAATTCTTAGCGCGACTGTCCTCATAATTTCTGATGGAATTCTTCAATTGCACCGACGACTTTTTTCGCGCCTTCTTGAATATCAGCCATCACGACCCCGGCATCATTCGACAGTTGCAAACCATCGTTTGCTCTCTTCTGCCCGTTTTCAATCAACCCGACTGCACGTTCCGTCAGTTTTTGGTTTTTTGACACCACATCGACTATTTCAGCGGTGGTTTTACTGGTTCGCAAAGCCAGCTCTCGGACTTCATCAGCAACGACAGCAAAGCCACGCCCCTGATCACCGGCTCTGGCTGCCTCAATGGCGGCATTGAGAGCAAGTAAGTTGGTTTGATCGGCAATCCCACTGATGTTACCCACCAGATCACTGACCCTCTTGGAAAGCTCATCCAGATCTTTAATCCCTTGACTGGCATGAATCATCTGCTGTTCAAGTTCTTCCATCGTGCGAATAGTGTCCTGAATAACCCCCTGCCCTTTTTCTGCCTGAGTATCGGTTAACCGTGACGTTTCGTAGGCAATATTGGCAGCTTCAGAAATCGCCTGTTCCCGATTCATCTGTTCTGTGATGACAGAGGCAAATTTCACCACTTTGTATAATTCGCCATGGTTGTTATGAATCGGATTATAAGAGGCTTCCAGCCATACCTCGTTGCCATATTTATCAATCCGTTTAAACCGATCAGAGACAAAATTCCCCTTCCTCAGTTTACGCCAAAAGGCTTCATATTCAGGAGAATTATAAAGCTCAGGTTCACAGAACATACGGTGATGCTTACCGACAATTTGTTCCTTTTTATACCCCATGGTGTGGAGAAAGTTATCATTTGCCGTCAAAACATGTCCGTCCAGATCGAACTCAATTACAGCTGTCGAACGCAGCAGGGCTGCGATCATATCTTCATATTCTCTTGAGGTGCGAATCGTTTGTGTCAGCTCCGAAGCATAGAGTAAAAAATATTGCAGCTTTTTATCAATATCGTAAATCGGTTGCAAAATGGCCCGCAACCATGATTCTTCACCGTTTCCCTTTAACAGTTGCAACGCACCATTCCAGTGTTTACCGTCCTTCAGTGCATGACTCAAACGTTGATAGTGCCCGGTTGAACGCTCTTTGGGTGGTACCATGTCGGTGAGCTTACATCCTTCAATATTTTGTGACTCGTATTTCATCTCTTTACAAAAAAGCGAATTCACCGAACTCACCTGCCCGGCTGGGTTCAGTTTTATTGTTAACATCTCTTTGCCAAGGCTGTCATGCATCTGTTTAATCATGTGAAGCTCTTTTTTTAAGGATTCATTTTCTTTGACAAGGGAACGGTTAAAAAACATGAAAGACACCTCTTTCTCAGCACCAATAGATAAGACTCTTTCTATCATAGTAGACATTTTTCATATCTACACACTAATGTAGCTGTTACAGAGTGTTAAAGTAAAAAGACGGAAAGTCGTTACCAATTACCATAGATTGATCACGGTCTCCTCTCACAAAGAAATCGGGGATAAAACGGCAAGATCCATCGATAAACTGGCGTTTTGCAGTATGCTTAGGAATAAGCGCATGATATTCGCAATTACATCTGATGTGATGTGAGTTCCCGGAACAACGCGCCAAAGACAACTCAACGTACCAGTTGATCGGAACTCGCATCTTAGCGCAATTTAAGTATATTATTGGCGTAAGTATTTTTTAAGGTAAATCGTCATGGCGAAAACCGTTAGTAAAGCCAATCAATCGCAAGGGATGTTGATGTTTACACTCAATCTTAAACGTCAACTGTTTGCTATTGGCACCTTAAAGATTCGAGAAATTGTGTCCTATCAACCGATGACACAGATCCCGTATTCTCACCGTAATGTTGTCGGTACTGTCACGATTCGTAATATGACAATTCCCGTCATTGATATGGCCGCGGCCATTGGTTTCCGACCAATTCCGCCGGAAGAATATCAAAATTGTTATTTAATCGTCACAGACTGCCTGCGTACTGTGGTTGCATTCATGGTCAGAACGATTGAAAAAATCATTGAATGTGACTGGCGTTCGATTGAGTCAGCACCGTCAACCGCAGGACATCATATTTTTGTTACCGGCATCACCCGTTACCAAGACAATATCGTCCAGATGCTGGATGTTGAATTGCTGTTATCGAAGATCTATCCACAATACGAAGCGACCAAGATTCCGATCCTGACAGATGTGGAGCGAGAAAAACTCAAATCCTTCAATATTTTGCTCGTGGATGATTCCAGTCTGGCCCGGAAACAGTTGGCTGACGCGCTGGACGGTATCAATATCCCTTATGAAATTTGCAAAAATGGGGCAGAGGGTCTGCAATTGATGCGTAAACGGGCAGAGCAAGGCTCTCCGATCGACATTCTGGTCAGTGATATCGAAATGCCGGGTCTTGACGGCTATGAGCTCGCATTCGAGATTCAGAATGATGATGCACTAAACCATGCCTACATTATCCTTCATACCTCACTTTCCAGTGAAATCTGTGTTGATCGTGCCCGTCAGGTCGGGGCTCATCAGGCACTGGAAAAATTCCACGCGACAGAATTGGTCGAAGCCATGCTGCGCGGAGCAACGAAGTTACAGGAACGGGCTTTTAGCAGCTGATATCCATCAAAAATAAATGATGTACTGCCAGTCAATACACCAACCGCGTATGAATTGCCTAACAATCCATACGCGGTTATTCATATATAAACTTCAATGATGTGAATTGATCAATGTGAAATACCGGAGCGAAACCGCATCAAGCACTGAATGAATCCAAGTTGAAACTGATACCCAGCTGATAATCAGCTTCATCTTTAGACCGATACTCTTTATTTTCACTGCAAACCTGAGGATGCCCCAGTCCATCGGCTTTTACCAAGCTGACCCAATGGCGCAGGCCTAGCGTTGCATGGCTTTCTGAAGCGACAGAATTCAAGTGGGTGTTCGTTTCCAGCTGAATGTCGTTCACCGAAACCAGCTCCGGCATTCCTGTTCCTGTGCCATTCCCTAATGTCACTTCAACGTGGCACCCATCACCATTACGAAACAAAATGGCTTCAGGATTATTGCGCTCACCGAGATAAGCGACAAAATGTTGCGGATAACGCAGTCCGGTATGACGTCCGTCCTGAAAGTAAGCCATCAGATGATGGTAATCGATCACATAGCCGGTCACATCACTGTGTGAACCTTCATGTAACGGGAAAAGCTGGTCAAGTAACTGTTTCGCCTGCAGCTGTTTTTCTTGTACCTGTCCGGCCCCCAACGACTCCACGGACATAACCATTTCAGTAATAAATTGACCTGACTGTTGCTCATATGACGAATTATCTGACTTTAACGAATAATCCGTATCTCGCGAACTCTGTAACATTGGCATATTCATTCATGCACCCTCTTTGCAGCAAACGCTCTCCGTTTCACACTCTCCATTTCACAAAATCACGTCATACAAAATACTTTTTTGGCTGCATCGTGATTTTGCTTACTTTTTAGACTAATCTATTTTTATACATAATTTCACAACAAAAATTTTACAGTGTGAATTTTACAAATGCCCGCATCTAAAAGTTTAATTCGACAGTCCCATTTTCTTGGCACCAAAGTCCGGAATTTGCGAAAGCGCAATCATCTGACAATGGAAGATTTATCATCTCGTTGTATTCGGCTGAATCCCGAATATGCCCCTTCTGTGTCTTACCTATCGATGATTGAGCGGGGAAAACGGGTTCCGAGCATCGAAATGTTAGCCGTGATCGCTGAAGTCTTTCAGAAAAGTCCACAATGGTTTCTCGATGATCAACCGGAGCAGATTGATATCACCCCGGATAAAGGCAGCCGGGGAGGAATCAGTGGGATGGCCTTAGAGCCCAGCTTCCTGTTTTCACAAGATATTCTCCAGATTGCAATCCCTGAAATGTTGTCTCAAACCGGCATTACGGGACGTCAGTTTGCCCAGTTACTCATCCGGGCACATCAGGAAAGCCTGCAAAATCATTTCCCGGATCTGGAACGTGCTGCAGAGAATGTCGGACTCAAAAAACTGAATCTGACAGTTGAAGATTTGACGGATATTGCCAGACATTTAGGGCTCGTGATTCACTGGTTTTCACAAACACCGCAAGAAGTTCAAGATGATTTGGGGCTTTCCGCTAAACAATTAATCACCTCTTATTTCGAACCACCGAGCGGTATTTATCTCAATGAGGCAATGAAGCATCATCCGACCCGTTTGAAATATGATCTCGCGGTATACATCGGTCACAATATTCTTCACAGCAAAGATGGTTGTAAAACTGTGCTCTCGATCGGCCATACCAGCAGTTGGGAAGATACCGGAAATTCACAGCCTAACTATGAACTGAACTCAAACGATATTTTACAAGCCTGGCGAGATTTCGAATCGAGCTTTTTTGCCGGTGCGCTACTCTGCCCGAAAGTGCCATTCCGGCAACTACTGGATCGCAATGGCTATGAAATCAGTGTCCATCAGAAAGTCGGGGTATCCCCATCCGTCGCGATGCGTCGAATGACGGTTGTCTCACCCTATCCCTACTGGCACTACTTTGATGCTTACGGAGAAGGAAAGCTCAAAGCCGTCTACCGAGGCAACGGTATTCCACTTCCTTGGGGCAATATGAGGACAGTCAACGACCCTTGCCAGCACTGGGCCGTATTTCGGCAGCTCAAACACCCACAGACCGCCAGTTCCGCTCAAATTTCATTGCTCAATGTCGGAGACGAACCGAGAATTTACTGTTGTGAATCACTGAATCTCATTGATCCTGCGGGTAACAATCGGGTGCTATGTGCCGGTATTGATCTCAACCCGGCCATCAATGCTCAGGGAGGGGATGCTCAGCAAATGGCAATGGAGCTCAAAGCATCTTGTGTCAAAAATGGTGGGATGACAGCCATACCTTCATCAATTCGAAGTGAACTGACGACGCTGGCCAAAATACTCAATATCAAGTGGATAGAACGCGGTATCGTCAACGATGCCCGGTTAATCTGCCCCAGAGGCAGTGTCTGTCCCCGTCAGCCGAGCTGTTATAACACCTCACCCGACACCGACAATATAATCGTGACTGACCGATAATATTGTCGGGGAAGTCGTAGATGGTTCCGATACTCAGAAGATTCAGGACGCGTATTTTTCATCATACATTTCATTATCAGCATGATGAATCATTTCGTTAACACTCTGCATGTCCGGTCGGTAACGGGTATAACCGACACTGATGCCAACCGGAATGGCAAGCTCTCCACAGATCACTGGCGTAACCCCGACCGCATGACGTACCCGATCCATAATTTTTCGCAAATCTTCGCCTTTTTCTCCGCCTTTTAGCAAAACGAGGAACTCGTCACCGCCAATCCGCGCAGCACAATCGTTGTCCCGAATCGCATTTTCAATTCTTCGTGCGCATTCGACCAGCACCTGATCCCCGACACTATGTCCATGGGTATCATTGATCGTTTTGAATTTGTTCACATCAATACACAATAGAGCAAAACCCATCGGTTGTTTGGCACGTTTTTCCCGCTCGAAATACCGATTCAATTCATTCATAAAATAACGACGATTCGGCAGATGCGTCAGTTCATCATAAAGAGACAGCCGGTTCGATTTATCATAAAGACGATAAATCACCAGAAAAGAAGCGACGAGGCATACCAGTAACAGATAACCAATCACACGTACAATATTGGTCTGAAACCAAGGGACTTGATCAAGAATATTGACATTCTCCTGTTCTGCGATCGCAATACTCCAGGAACCATGCGGGAAATAGATCATCTCCTTGGCAAAAGCATGTTTAAAAACATCAGGTTGTCCCCAGAACACCGCACCCTGCTCCCCGGAACTATCTTGCCCCCGGATCGCAATATCATACCCCGGTAAAACTTTATCGACCTCAAGCGACTGAAGCAAACTGTCGATATCAATATCAACACTAATCACACCCCAGTAAAACTGATTGTATGGTGGGTCAAGAAATACCGGACAACGCGCGATGATGACGTGATCACCTTCGCCTCGCTCAACCGGACCTGCAATAAAAATTTCTTTCAGCTCATGTGCTTGTTTAACGGTTGCCCACTGCTCAGGCAGCGTCCGAAAGTCTAACCCAACCACATTGTGGTGTTCTTCCTGCGGATAGACATATTCAACAATATCATTGGGGGCAAGGCTGAGTGATCGAATATATTTTCCCTGTTCCATAATGCGCTGAGAGACTTTTTCCCAACTCTCTGCAACGGTACTGGCATTCACCGTCGTCAACGTTGACAAACTTTTCGCCACATAGATATCGGCCAGAATCGTTGCTTCGAGCTTAAACCGAATAATTGAAAGTTCCTCAGTTGTCCGGCTTTGAATTTCTTGGCGCATCACCTCTTGATGACGCTGGAAAATAAATTCAACCAATACAATCAAAATACAGGCAAGTAAAACAAGAAAACCAATCACTGTCCATTTTTTGAACAGAATGTCGCGCATAATGCTCCTCTCCCGTGAGGGGCTGGTGTGAATACGTCATCTTCCTCCAGCCATGAAATGGTCATTGACCTGATTCAATAGGCAAAAGAGCACTCTGACATTAAAAATTTATTAAAATCAAACAGTTCATATCAGAATAACTACTTTCAGCCAATAAGAACGCCCCACTAGTGATTTAGTTATCAACAATACAATCTCAAATAAGATCACATCTGATTTATTTTTTACTTAAAATATCAAGAATCACGATGTATAAGTACCTCAATAATCAGCCAGTGCGATAATTTCACAGACTTATTGCACAGCGCTAACATGGCTGATTCTACGATTGCATATGTTTTATAAATCATCCTCTCTATACTGGGTCGGCGTATGTTAAATAAATGTGGCATAGCTTCAATTTTATTCATCATATTTACCTGTCAGAGCATTGGGGCGCCCAATACACAAATTGGAGAGCCCACTGCACAAGAAGCAGCGACATTTCCCCCCAGCTTTCAAGATTCCGCGGATCAAATCGCTGAGCACTATGAACAGCGTCTCTATACGCTACCAGCCTTCAAAGCTGGCCATTATGCATTACGAATGTACCGGCAAACATTAGATAACAAATATGCAGCCGGAATTTGGCAGGACATGGCCAGAATTACCAGTACACTGAACCATTTCGCCAGTGATGTCACCACACCTGAAGCCATTTATCTTTACTCTCAACAACGTCTGTCCTCTTATGAAGAGAGTAAAGGAGAACGATCCCGGCTACGATACTCCGTCACCAAACATCATCCGGAATATCTCTATTTAGGCGTCGATTTACTCAGTGCAATGGCCAGAGCAGATGAATATGGCCTGAAGCACAAATATGATAAACGGTTGCGTCAGGTTTTACGTAAATATGACTTCAGTCTGTACGCCACCGATCCGCAGATGATCAAAGCATGGGCAGCCCAATTAGCCAATCAAGTTTTCTGGCTCAAACAGCTGGGCTGACCTGCTCCCCTAAATCTAGTCCAGTCTATACTTAGTGATGTTCATCCAACCAAGGAGATGATGAACATGAAGAAGCGATTCAACGAACAACAGATCATTACCATTCTTAAAGAAGCCGAAGCAGGTATTCCCGTCAGGGAGTTGTGCCGTAAACACGGGATCTCGGATGCGACTTTTTACACCTGGCGCAAAAAATATGCGGGAATGGATGTCTCCGAAGCCCGTCGGCT
>NZ_FULE01000060.1 GCF_900163965.1 Vibrio ruber DSM 16370 | reverse complement strand
TTGCCCGGCGTACGGGGAAGGACGTCAATAGTCACACAGTCCTTGACGGTATAATAACCACCATCATGGCGACCATCCAAAGGATAAACATCATAGGCAGTCGGGAGGGTAGTCGGAACCGAAGAAGACTCAAAGCGAACCAAACAGGCAAAAAATTTAGGGTCGGCATCAAAAGCAATATCAGCACCAACAGAAACAACCTGATTAGCGGCGTTGACAGATGTATCCATCTGAATGCAATGAAGAAAACCACCATTACCAGCATTAACCGTCAAACTATCAAAATATAACGTTGACGATGTAGCTTTAGGTGTCTGTAAAACAGGTGCCGAAGAAGCTGGAGTAACAGAAGTGAGAACCAGCTTATCAGAAAAAAAGTTTGAATTATGGCGAGAAATAAAAGTCTGAAACATGATTAAACTCCTAAGCAGAAAACCTACCGCGCTTCGCTTGGTCAACCCCTCAGCGGCAAAAATTAAAATTTTTACCGCTTCGGCGTTATAACCTCACACTCAATCTTTTATCACGAAGTCATGATTGAATCGCGAGTGGTCGGCAGATTGCGATAAACGGTCACATTAAATTTAACCTGACTATTCCACTGCAACAACTGAACGGACTGGAAACACTGGTCATAATCATGGTGGCGAATAAGTACGCGTTCTTGCAAATCACCAGAAGGCGGTTCCTGAATGAATGGGAAGCCTTCAAGAAGGTGATAAGCAGGAGAAACATACGAAGGCGCATAACGATACCACTGACCCTCAGCAATCTTAAACTTCTTAGACGAATCACCAGAACGGAAAACATCCTTCATAGAAATTTCACGCGGCGGCAAGTTGCCATACAAAACAGGGTCGCCAGCAATATCGGTATAAGTCAAAGCACCTTTAGCGTTAAGGTACTGAATCTCTTTAGTCGCAGTAGGCGGAAAACGAACAAGCGCAAGAGTAAACATAGTGCCATGCTCAGGAACAAAGAAACGCGGCACAGAATGTTTATAGGTCTGTTGAACACGACCAGAAAACTGGCCTAACGACGTTTGGTCAGTTCCATCAACATCATAGCCAGATGCCCAGAGATTAGAGCGCATGACAAGTAAAGGACGGTTGTCAGCGTCATAAGAGGTTTTACCTCCAAATGAAGAAATAACATCATGGTAACGCTGCATGAAGTAATCACGTTCTTGGTCAGTATGCAAATTAGCATAAGCAGCTTGCAGACCCATAATGTCAATAGATGTGGTAGAAGTCGTCATTTGGCGAGAAAGCTCAGTCTCAGGAGGAAGCGGAGCAGTCCAAATGTTTTTGAGATGGCAGCAACGGAAACCATAACGAGCATCATCTTGATTAAGCTCATTAGGGTTAGCCTCGGTACGGTCAGGCATCCACGGCGCTTTAAAATAGTTGTTATAGATATTCAAATAACCCTGAAACAAATGCTTAGGGATTTTATTGGTATCAGGGTTAATCGTGCCAAGAAAAGCGGCATGGTCAATATAACCAGTAGTGTTAACAGTCGGGAGAGGAGTGGCATTAACACCATCCTTCATGAACTTAATCCACTGTTCACCATAAACGTGACGATGAGGGACATAAAAAGTAAAAATGTCTACAGTAGAGTCAATAGCAAGGCCACGACGCAATGGAGAAAGACGGAGAGCGCCAACGGCGTCCATCTCGAAGGAGTCGCCAGCGATAACCGGAGTAGTTGAAATGGTAATAAGACGACCAATCTGACCAGCAAGGAAGCCAAGATGGGAAAGGTCATGCGGCATACGCTCGGCGCCAGTTTGAATATTAGACATAATTTATCCTCAAGTAAGGGGCCGAAGCCCCTGCAATTAAAATTGTTGACCACCTACATACCAAAGACGAGCGCCTTTACGCTTGCCTTTAGTACCTCGCAACGGCTGCGGACGACCAGGGCGAGCGCCAGAACGTTTTTTACCTTTAGACATTACATCACTCCTTCTGCACGTAATTTTTGACGCACGTTTTCTTCTGCGTCAGTAAGAACGTCAGTGTTTCCTGCGCGTACACGCAAGGTAAACGCGAACAATTCAGCGGCTTTAACCGGACGCTCGACGCCATTAATAATGTTTTCCGTAAATTCAGCGCCTTCCATGATGAGACAGGCCGTTTGAATGTTGACGGGATGAACATAATAAGCAATGACGGCAGCAATAAACTCAACAGGAGCAGGAAAGCGAGGGTATCCTACAAAGTCCAGCGTACCATAAACGCAAGCCTCAACGCAGCGACGAGCACGAGAGCGGTCAGTAGCAATCCAAACTTTGTTACTCGTCAGAAAATCGAAATCATCTTCGGTTAAATCCAAAACGGCAGAAGCCTGAATGAGCTTAATAGAGGCCAAAGCGGTCTGGAAACGTACGGATTGTTCAGTAACTTGACTCATGATTTCTTACCTATTAGTGGTTGAACAGCATCGGACTCAGATAGTAATCCACGCTCTTTTAAAATGTCAACAAGAGAATCTCTACCATGAACAAAATGTGACTCATATCTAAACCAGTCCTTGACGAACGTGCCAAGCATATTAAGCCACTTCTCCTCATCCAACGCGTCAGTTTTTGACAGAATCGTTAGTTGATGGCGAAAGGTCGCAAAGTAAGAGCTTCTCGAGCTGCGCAAGGATAGGTCGAATTTTCTCATTTTCCGCCAGCAGTCCACTTCGATTTAATTCGTAAACAAGCAGTAGTAATTCCTGCTTTATCAAGATAATTTTTCGACTCATCAGAAATATCCGAAAGTGTTAACTTCTGCGTCATGGAAGCGATAAAACTCTGCAGGTTGGATACGCCAATCATTTTTATCGAAGCGCGCATAAATTTGAGCAGATTTGTCGTCACAGGTTGCGCCGCCAAAACGTCGGCTACAGTAACTTTTCCCAGCCTCAATCTCATCTCTCTTTTTGCGTTCTGCTTCAATATCTGGTTGAACGGCGTCGCGTCGTAACCCAGCTTGGTAAGTTGGATTAAGCACTCCGTGGACAGATTTGTCATTGTGAGCATTTTCATCCCGAAGTTGCGGCTCATTCTGATTCTGAACAGCTTCTTGGGAAGTAGCGACAGCTTGGTTTTTAGTGAGTTGTTCCATTCTTTAGCTCCTAGACCTTTAGCAGCAAGGTCCATATCTGACTTTTTGTTAACGTATTTAGCCACATAGAAACCAACAGCCATATAACTGGTAGCTTTAAGCGGCTCACCTTTAGCATCAACAGGCCACAACCAACCAGAACGTGAAAAAGCGTCCTGCGTGTAGCGAACTGCGATGGGCATACTGTAACCATAAGGCCACGTATTTTGCAAGCTATTTAACTGGCGGCGATTGCGTACCCGACGACCAAAATTAGGGTCAACGCTACCTGTAGGAAGTGTCCGCATAAAGTGCACCGCATGGAAATGAAGACGGCCATTAGCTGTACCATACTCAGGCACACAAAAATACTGATAGCAGTCGGCGTGTGAATCATTAGCCTTGCGACCCTCGGCAGCAAGAACCATACGACCAATATCACGAAAATAGTCACGCAAAGCATTGGGATTATCATAAAACGCCTCTAATCGGTCGTCAGCCAACGTGAGAGTGTCAAAAACGATAAACCAACCATCAGCATGAGCCTGTCGCATTGCATTCATCAAACGCTGAATAGCAAAGCCTCTACGCGATTTCATAGTGGAGGCCTCCAGCAATCTTGAACACTCATCCTTAATACCTTTCTTTTTGGGGTAATTATACTCATCGCGAATATCCTTAAGAGGGCGTTCAGCAGCCAGCTTGCGGCAAAACTGCGTAACCGTCTTCTCGTTCTCTAAAAACCATTTTTCGTCCCCTTCGGGGCGGTGGTCTATAGTGTTATTAATATCAAGTTGGGGGAGCACATTGTAGCATTGTGCCAATTCATCCATTAACTTCTCAGTAACAGATACAAACTCATCACGAACGTCAGAAGCAGCCTTATGGCCGTCAACATACATATCACCATTATCGAACTCAACGCCCTGCATACGAAAAGACAGAATCTCTTCCAAGAGCTTGATGCGGTTATCCATCTGCTTATGGAAGCCAAGCATTGGGGATTGAGAAAGAGTAGAAATGCCACAAGCCTCAATAGCAGGTTTAAGAGCCTCGATACGCTCAAAGTCAAAATAATCAGCGTGACATTCAGAAGGGTAATAAGAACGAACCATAAAAAAGCCTCCAAGATTTGGAGGCATGAAAACATACAATTGGGAGGGTGTCAATCCTGACGGTTATTTCCTAGACAAATTAGAGCCAATACCATCAGCTTTACCGTCTTTCCAGAAATTGTTCCAAGTATCGGCAACAGCTTTATCAATACCATGAAAAATATCAACCACACCAGAAGCAGCATCAGTGACGACATTAGAAATATCCTTTGCAGTAGCGCCAATATGAGAAGAGCCATACCGCTGATTCTGCGTTTGCTGATGAACTAAGTCAACCTCAGCACTAACCTTGCGAGTCATTTCTTTGATTTGGTCATTGGTAAAATACTGACCAGCCGTTTGAGCTTGAGTAAGCATTTGGCGCATAATCTCGGAAACCTGCTGTTGCTTGGAAAGATTGGTGTTTTCCATAATAGACGCAACGCGAGCAGTAGACTCCTTCTGTTGATAAGCAAGCATCTCATTTTGTGCATATACCTGGTCTTTCGTATTCTGGCGTGAAGTCGCCGACTGAATGCCAGCAATCTCTTTTTGAGTCTCATTTTGCATCTCGGCAATCTCTTTCTGATTGTCCAGTTGCATTTTAGTAAGCTCTTTTTGATTCTCAAATCCGGCGTCAACCATACCAGCAGAGGAAGCATCAGCACCAGCACGCTCCCAAGCATTAAGCTCAGGAAATGCAGCAGCAAGATAATCACGAGTATCCTTTCCTTTATCAGCGGCAGACTTGCCACCAAGTCCAACCAAATCAAGCAACTTATCAGAAACGGCAGAAGTGCCAGCCTGCAACGTACCTTCAAGAAGTCCTTTACCAGCTTTAGCCATAGCACCAGAAACAAAACTAGGGACGGCCTCATCAGGGTTAGGAACATTAGAGCCTTGAATGGCAGATTTAATACCAGCATCACCCATGCCTACAGTATTGTTATCGGTAGCAAGCACATCACCTTGAATGCCACCGGAGGCGGCTTTTTGACCGCCTCCAAACAATTTAGACATGGCGCCACCAGCAAGAGCAGAAGCAATACCGCCAGCAATAGCACCAAACATAAATCACCTCACTTAAGTGGCTGGAGACAAATAATCTCTTTAATAACCTGATTCAGCGAAACCAATCCGCGGCATTTAGTAGCGGTAAAGTTAGACCAAACCATGAAACCAACATAAACATTATTGCCCGGCGTACGGGGAAGGACGTCAATAGTCACACAGTCCTTGACGGTATAATAACCACCATCATGGCGACCATCCAAAGGATAAACATCATAGGCAGTCGGGAGGGTAGTCGGAACCGAAGAAGACTCAAAGCGAACCAAACAGGCAAAAAATTTAGGGTCGGCATCAAAAGCAATATCAGCACCAACAGAAACAACCTGATTAGCGGCGTTGACAGATGTATCCATCTGA
>NZ_FULE01000026.1 GCF_900163965.1 Vibrio ruber DSM 16370 | reverse complement strand
GCCATCGTTTCCAATGGTTATCCCCCACATCAGGGCAATTTCCCAGACTTTACTCACCCGTCCGCCGCTCGACGCCGAGAAAGCAAGCTTTCTCTCGTTTCCGCTCGACTTGCATGTGTTAGGCCTGCCGCCAGCGTTCAATCTGAGCCATGATCAAACTCTTCAATTAAAGTTTTTGTGACACCAAAGTGTCGGCTCAATGAATACTGCTTTTTGTCTCTGCTTAAAAGCAGAAGCAAAAAGTGACATTACATAAGTAATGTTGAATTGACTGTGCTCCTATTGAATAACAGTTACCTGCATCCAACTTGATTTGGTCACTCGATTCATTGATAAAATCTTTTTGGATATTTATCGACGAGTGCCCACACAGATTGATTGGTCTATATTGTTAAAGAGCGATTCTTCTAAACGTTCTCCGTTCGAAGAGGCGGTCATTCTAGCGAGATAAATCTTGGTGTCAAACACTTTTTTCAGATTTATCTTTCGGTGAAGACCGGACTCACACAGCCGGGGATTTCTCTCCGCGATTCCGTGTCAGCGAGGGGGCATTATAGGGATCGCTTTTCGATTGGCAAGCCCTTTTTAATAACTTTTCTTATGTTTCTAATCAACCGAGTGTTTTTTAGGCAGAACGTCTGTTTTTACTCCAAACCGAAAAGCCATTATCCTTATCCGACCTAGCCAAAAGCAAAAAACTAACATATTGAGGAGAGCATCATGAGTTCAATTCGAAGTTATAAAGGTATTACACCAGAACTGGGGCTGCGTGTTTATGTGGATAGTACCGCTGTATTAGTCGGTGATATCCAAATCGGTGATGATTCAAGTATCTGGCCTTTGGTGGCAGCCCGTGGTGATGTTAACCATATCCATATTGGTAAAAGAACCAATATTCAGGATGGGTCGGTGCTTCATGTTACTCACAAAAATGCTGCGAACCCGGATGGTTATCCATTGATTATTGGCGATGATGTAACGGTTGGCCACAAAGCAATGCTCCATGGCTGTACGATTCAGGATCGGGTTCTGGTTGGCATGGGCAGTATTATTCTTGATGGCGTCACGGTCGAGAGTGAGGTTGTGATTGGAGCCGGAAGTTTGGTGCCACCCAATAAAACATTACCGAGTGGCTACCTTTATATGGGCAATCCAGTTAAGCAGGCGCGTCCACTAACGGATGAAGAGCGAGACTTCTTGCTCAAATCAGCGGAGAACTACGTTCAGAATAAAGATGACTTTCTTCATCAAGTAGAAGATATCTAATTACAGACAACCAGTTCGATTTGCCCGAGCGCATTATATGCCTCATCTTCAATGAGCTGCTCGGCCAATTCTTCGCAGTCAAAACGATACTGCGAGAAAATACTGACAGCCGTTTCTTCACTTGTGATTTGCTGGCCGGAAAGCTGTTCCAGAACAGTAACGGCAAGCACACACTCAATTAACGCTCCCTGACGTTGAGCCGGGAAGCGTATTTGCTGCGTGGTTTCGTCCCAAGACTGCACATCAGGAAAAAGAATCGATTGATTCATAGACTGCCTTCCAAGTTGCGTCTCAGTTCACTTAATATCTGCCGCGTACCGGGACGAATGCCGCGCCATAACATGAAACTTTCCGCGGCTTGTCCGACTAGCATTCCCAAACCATCATAGGCGTGAGCACAGCCATTCTCCACGGCCCACTGATTAAACACGGTAAGCCCTTTGCCATACATCATGTCATAGGCAACACTTTTTTCAGCAAAGATATCACCGGAAATATCTGGCAGTTCCCCAGACAGACTCGCTGACGTCGAATTAATCACCACATCAAATGCGGTATGAATTTCTGACATCGGCTGAGCAGAAACCGGGACAGATGTCTGATTTTGATTATTGTACTCTTGGAAAAAAGCAGCAAGGTCTTGTGCTTTGGTGAACGTCCGGTTAGTAATCACAATCGAGTCAGGTGATTGTGCTAATAAAGGATGAATCACACCTTTTGCTGCACCGCCTGCACCAATTAATAAGATTTTTGCTCCCTGCAAAGGCACCTGATACTGCAACAAATCCTGAACCAGACCGGCACCATCGGTATTGTCTCCGAGAATGCCGCCATCATCGAGTTTCTTCAATGTATTGACCGCACCGGCAATTCGGGCGCGCTCAGTCAGTTGATCAGCAAACGCATAGGCCTGTTCTTTAAATGGGACGGTTACATTACATCCCTTTCCCCCGTGAGAGAAAAAGTTTCCCACCGTGGCTTTAAAACCATCTATCGGTGCCAATTCGGCCGTATAGATCATGTCCTGATTGGTCTGACGAGCAAATAACGTCTGGATAAAAGGAGATTTACTGTGACCGATTGGATTGCCGAATACTGCGTACTGATCCTGATAAGCCATATCCCTGCCTTCATTCAAAGAAATAGAAAAGAATCGTTTGACCCTATCACTCCCGGCTCGGGCTGTCACCAGTCTCTTGGTGTCAAATACTCAGCCAAGCGAGCCTCAGCGCTGCCGGTTTCAGGCTGATACCCGTACTCCCAGCGTACTAACGGTGGCATTGACATCAAAATAGACTCGGTACGTCCTCCGGATTGCAGACCAAACAGCGTACCCCGGTCAAACACCAGATTAAATTCTACATATCGACCCCGTCGATAGAGCTGGAACTGGCGTTCATGTTCTGTAAACGGGCTGTCTTTTCGTTGCTCTACAATCGGCAGATAAGCACGGGTGTATCCCTCACCGACTGCCCGGATATAAGCAAAACAGGTGTCGAAGTCCCACTGATTGAGATCATCAAAGAAAAGTCCGCCAACACCCCGGGTTTCCTCTCGATGCGGTAAGAAAAAGTACCGATCACACCAATCTTTATGTTGTGGGTACACCTCTGAACCAAACGGCTGACAAATCTCTTTCGCTACTTGGTGCCAGTGATAGCAATCTTCGTCAAATGGATAGCATGGCGTTAAGTCAAAGCCACCGCCAAACCACCAGACGGGTGCTTCGCCATCTTTTTCTGCAATGAAGAAGCGCACATTCATATGAGAGGTCGGGACGTAAGGATTGTTAGGGTGCATCACTAAAGAAACGCCCATCGCCTCGAATCGACGTCCTTTTAACTCCGGTCGGTGTGCGGTAGCAGATGCAGGCATTTCATTGCCTGTGACATGAGAAAAATTAACCCCGCCTTGTTCAAATACATGGCCATTGCGCATCACGCGGCTCCGTCCGCCGCCGCCCAAACGTTCACCCGGCTCACGGTGCCATTCATCTTGCTCAAACCGGGACAAACCATCAGTTGCTTCAAGCTGCTGACAAATCGAATCCTGTAGTTGCAGTAAAAAAGTTTTAACGGCTTGTTTATCAATCCCACTCATCGCGATTTCCCTTGTTTCTACCCTTGTCTTAATATTGCCAGCGTACGTGCGTCCCGGATCTCACTGGGCTTATCACGTCCACCGGTTTGCCCTGCCAAAATTGCGTGAAGGCAATGACCAAGTTGCTGCTGAACCGCTTCTGTCGTCATACAAGGCGGCTGCCCCGTTAAATTGGCGCTGGTTGAAGTAATGGGCTTGCCGTAAGCCTCACACAATTGCCGGACTTGTGGATGATCCGTGACCCGGACAGCAACCGTATCAAACAAACCACTGAGCCAGACAGACACACGCTCGCTGGCCGGCATCACCCAAGTGACCGGCCCCGGCCAACTGGCTTGAATATCCGCCAGCCGTTGTGCGGAAAGCTGACGTTCATCAATATAAGGCTGTAATTGTGCATAACTAGACGCAATAAGAATCAGCCCCTTTTCAACCGGACGATTTTTGATTTCCAGTAGTTTTTGAATGGCATCAGCCCGGTCAGGGTCACACCCGACGCCAAAGACACCTTCAGTCGGATAGGCAACCACACCGCCTTGATACAACGCATCAAGCACTTGCTCAAAATTATTCACAATACTTCTCAATATGCTCGGATGATGAAGCCACTAGTGTACAAACGATCATGCCAGAAAACGAAATCAATTTTGTACAAATCTATCTTGTTAGCAAACTAACCCGACGCAAACGTTTTCCTTGAAGAGATTTCCTCGTATAATGCGCGCAAAATTATCGCACATTGATATCATCAACATGCTTGCGCATTGCAATAAATCTGAAGGAATTTGAGATGAAAGTCGGAATTATAATGGGCTCGAAGTCCGATTGGCCAACCATGAAACTTGCCGCAGACATGCTAGAGCAATTCGGTGTCGAATATGAAACCAAAGTCGTTTCAGCACATCGTACACCTCAGTTACTGGCCGACTATGCAAGCCAGGCGAAAGACCGAGGCCTTAAAGTAATCATCGCAGGCGCAGGGGGCGCAGCTCATTTACCGGGCATGGCCGCAGCGTTCACCAGTCTACCAGTGCTGGGAGTCCCTGTTCAGTCAAAAGCCTTAAAGGGTATCGATTCACTCTTGTCTATTGTTCAAATGCCGAAAGGTATTGCAGTCGGCACCTTAGCAATCGGGGAAGCCGGTGCAGCGAACGCCGGGATTCTGGCAGCTCAAATCATTGGTGTTCATGATGAACAGGTCATGCAGAAAGTTGAAGCATTTCGCCAGTCACAAACAGATACCGTTCTTGCCAATCCAGATCCAACCGAGGAATAACCAGTATGCACGTACTTGTCTTAGGCGCAGGCCAGTTAGCGCGGATGATGTCTCTTGCCGGTGCACCCTTGAATATTCACATCAGCGCCTTCGATGTGGTCAGCGGTCAGATTATTCATCCACTGACTCAAGAAGTTCAGGGGCATGGGTTGGAAAATGCCATTCAGCAAGCGGACGTCATTACTGCTGAATTTGAACACATTCCCCATGATATTCTCCACCAGTGTGAACAAAGCGGAAAGTTACTCCCCGGTGCACAAGCCATTAAAACCGGTGGTGACCGTCGTGTCGAAAAAGCATTACTTGATCAAGCCGGCGTCAAAAATGCCAAATATTTCGTCATCAATACCCGAGATGATTTCGACAGCGCCATCCGCCATGTCGGTATTCCTATGGTGCTGAAGAGCGCTTTGGGTGGATATGACGGAAAGGGGCAATGGCGCCTGAAATCAACCGCGGATGCCGATAAAATCTGGCCGGAAATGCAACAGTGTATCGAAGCCAGTGACAATCAGGCGATTGTTGCTGAAGAATTTGTCCCCTTTGACAGAGAAGTGTCATTGGTCGGTGCTCGCGGCAAAAACGGGGAATGGGCAGTTTACCCGCTTTCAGAAAACATCCACACCGACGGGGTTCTCAGTCTGTCGACCTCAATAGATGCGCAAGCGTTACAGCAACAAGCCAAAACGATGTTTGAAGCCGTTGCCAATACACTCAATTATGTCGGTGTTCTCGCTCTGGAATTTTTTGATGTTCAAGGGCAGTTACTTGTTAACGAGATCGCGCCTCGGGTTCACAACTCAGGCCATTGGACTCAACAGGGCGCGGATACATGCCAATTTGAAAACCATTTACGGGCAGTCTGTGGCTTACCGTTGGGCAGTACAAAACTGATCCGTCCGACATGTATGGTCAATATTTTGGGTGAAGATACACTCCCCTCAGAAATTCTGGCTACGGAAGGATGTCATATCCACTGGTATGGCAAAGAAAAGCGTTCAGGCAGAAAGATGGGACATATCAACGTCAGTGCAGATTATTATGCGGAGCTAGAGCGAATCATCTGTTCGCTTGCGGATGTACTCTCGGCAGACGCATTTCCGGCGGTTCATCAATTCGCCAGCCAGCACAAGTAATCTCCGGTGTCGCTTTCTTGCACAACAGAGTCATTGAGCGACAACCCTCATCAGCCAAGGGTCTCAAAGCCCTTGGTAATTTATTTCGCTGCAGAGTCAGTCTCTTGCACATGACCACATCGACGGGCAGCACAAATTAACGTTGTACCGGCCGCTGATTTTTTCTCAATGAGTAACGGAAAGCCACATTCGCTGCATTGCCCGAATACCGGGGGAGCATTCACGGCAAACTTACACTTCGGATACTGATCGCACGCCCAAAAAGTCTTACCAAAACGAGATTTCCGTTCTACCAGATGACCCGTATTGCATTCCGGGCAACTCACCTCATTCGGTTGCTCAGTCTTGGGAGGATCTGAAGATTCAATATGATGACATTGCGGGAAATGACTACAGCCGATAAACATGCCATAACGCCCCTGCCTTAAGACTAACTCGTGACCACATTCAGGGCAGGGAACGCCTAACGCTTTGACAATATGTCCATCGTGCTGGTGACGCGGGCGAATGTAGTCACATGCGGGATAAGCCGAGCAGCCCCAAAATGGTCCGTGTTTACCATGACGCAACTGTAACTCACTACCACATTTGGGACATGACTCAACTTCGTCCAAAGCATGTTCATGTGCAGAAAATAATTGCTGATCTATACGACGACTCATTGAATCTCTATCAATGCAAAATGCCTTGTTCTTTGGTATACAACCATTCTTCCATCAGCGTATAAGCACTCTCATTACCGGGAACATTGAACAGCACCATCAGAATAATCCATTTCAAATCATCCAGTTCAAATTCATTGGTTTCTAGTCCCATCACCCGATCAATGACCATCTCTCGAGTTTCGGGGGTCAACACTTTAATCTGTTCAAGGAACAACAGGAATCCGCGGCATTCAACATCAAGTCGGGCGGTCTCCTTCTCGGTATAAACTCTCATTGCTGTTGCAGCACTGATCGATAACGGAGAATGCACATCACTTTGTTGTAGTGATGCCAATTCTTCCAACCAGTTAAGGGCTTTGTAGATCTCTTTCTGATGAAAACCTGCACGCAGGAGCTCATCCTCTAACTCATCTTGATCAACTTGTAACTCAGCATCGCTATGGATGTAAGTTTCGAACAGATACATAAGAATATCCATCATCATAGCTAGCCCCTCCCCTTACGAATGTAGCCACCAGCAACTGCAATCACATGCCCGGATAATTCCAACTCTAGGAGCTGTCTCATCACTTCATGAACTGGTATATGGGTACGTGTTGCAAGAATATCAACTGGTGTCGCTTTTACCCCTACGTTAGCTAACACTTCAGCAAATGGCAATTCTTCGTCGTCAATTAATGGCGGAAAAAGCTCATTTTGCTGAATTTTCTCTTTTGGCTTCTCTTGCTTAATCCAAGCAGATAACGTACCAACTTCAGAGAGTATCTGTTCAATATTCTGAACTAAGCAAGCGCCATCACGAATTAGTGCATTACTTCCCCGATAACCAGACTGATGAATCGCGCCCGGGATCACAAAAACATCCCGGTTTTGCTCAACAGCGTATCTTGCCGTAATTAATGACCCGCTTTTTTCTGCGGCTTCAATCACCAGCACTCCCAGAGATAACCCACTGATAATTCTGTTTCGACGAGGAAAGTTCGTTGCTTTCGGGGGCGTTGAGGGACAAAATTCTGACACCAGTACACCGGATTGCTGTTCAAGTATTCGCTCAGCCAGCCCCCGATGCCGAGCCGGATAGATGCGATCCAAACCAGCGCCTAAAACCGCAATGGTTTTGCCGCCACCGTCTAAAGCGCCTTGATGGGCTTGTCCATCAATTCCCAGCGCTAATCCACTGGTCACTGCCACTTGATGCTGAGCAATACCATTCGCAAAATGCCATGCATCTTGCAATCCTTGCATACTGGCATAGCGACTCCCCACAATGGCAAGCTGTGGGACGGACAACAGCGCCGGCTCTCCCTGCACAAACAGCAGCGGTGGCGGAGACGGAATTTCTTTCAGCAACGCCGGATAATCCGGAGAAAAATAAGCCACGATATGGCGATGATTGCCACGTATTTGCCATTGAAGGCAATCCTCAGCCACCTGATTCGCTGCATCAGATAACAGATAAGAGACCTGTACCGGTGTGAGCCCGACAGTAAGCCACTCTTTTGCAGAATAATGAGATAACGCCTCAAGCGATACTTTCCCGAGCAGCTTTAGCAACGATTGCATTCCCAAACGGGGTGTCAAGCTAAGCTTTATCCAGATCGATAATCGATCATTTTCAGCGACATTAGAGGTTGATTGATGCATCTCCGGCAATATCCTGATACTGAGTGATAGGTTGGCGAAACAGAGGTCTTATCGACGGATGATTAATAATCACTTCGATTTATCACTCACAATGCTGTCAATTAGGTCTTAAAATGTCTAGAATTGGAACATTGAACTTTCTATTGTTTCGGCACATTTCAACAATTTGAGTGTATATGTCTGTATTACAAGTATTAACTTTTCCTGATGAGCGCTTAAGAACGGTCGCCAAGCCCGTTCAAGAAGTCACACCTGAAATACAAAAGTTCGTTGATGACATGATCGAAACCATGTACGAAGAAGATGGGATTGGTCTGGCAGCAACGCAGGTTGATTTCCATCAGCGTATTGTCGTAATTGATGTCTCAGAAACCCGTGATCAGCCTCGTGTATTAATTAACCCTGAAATTATCGAAAAACGGGGAGAAGACGGTATTGAAGAAGGATGCCTGTCGGTACCGGGAGCAAGAGCGCTAGTGCCGAGAGCGGCTGAAGTCACCGTTCGCGCACTGGACAGAGACGGCAAAGAATTCACCTTTGAAGCCGATGACCTTCTGGCGATTTGTGTGCAACATGAGCTAGACCATCTTCAAGGGAAATTATTCGTCGATTATCTCTCTCCGCTGAAACGTAAGCGGATTAAAGAGAAACTGGAAAAAATCAAACGCGCGAACGAAAAAAAGAAAAATGAAGCATAAGTGAGGTCACGGTGAGTCAGTCACTCAGAATTATTTTTGCCGGAACTCCGGATTTTGCCGCCCGTCATCTGGCGGCATTATTGTCTTCAGCGCATGAAGTCATTGCAGTCTACACCCAACCCGACCGACCAGCCGGACGCGGCAAGAAACTAACCGCAAGCCCGGTCAAAACCTTGGCGACAGAGCATCACATTCCGGTTTATCAGCCGGAAAATTTCAAATCGCCAGACAGCAAACAGCAACTGGCTGAGCTCAATGCTGATTTAATGGTGGTTGTGGCCTATGGGCTTTTGTTGCCCCAAGCCATCTTAGATGCTCCGAAATTAGGCTGTATTAATGTGCATGGTTCGATTTTACCCAAATGGCGCGGGGCTGCTCCGATTCAGCGCGCGATATGGGCGGGAGATGCAGAAACCGGGGTAACCATCATGCAGATGGACGCTGGGTTAGATACCGGTGACATGTTATCGATTGCCAAACTTCCTATAGAATCAACCGATACCAGTGCTTCGATGTATGAAAAACTGGCTCAGTTAGGACCACAAGCATTGATTGAAATACTCGATGCGCTCAGTAATGGTCAAGTCACACCGGTTCCTCAGGATGATCAGCTGGCAAGTTACGCTCAGAAGCTGAGTAAAGAAGAAGCCCGTATCGACTGGTCACAACCTGCCGATTTTATTGAACGCTGCGTCCGGGCATTCAACCCTTGGCCTGTCAGTCATTTTTCCGTCACCGATACCAAAGCAGAAGTTCCCCCTTCGATTAAAGTCTGGAAAAGCCGTGTTGAACACTCGTTAACCGACCAACCGGCCGGAACGATCATTCAAGCGGATAAAACGGGCATTTATATTGCTACAGGAAAAGATGTTCTGGTGTTAGAGCAACTGCAAGTTCCCGGCAAGAAAGCCATGCCCGTACAAGATATTCTCAATGCCCGCGCCGAATGGTTTGAGGTTGGAACTCAGCTCAATTAATACGTTCGATAACCGATCGGTTATCTACTTTACTTAAGGTTCAGATTCATGATGAATGTTCGTGCTGCTGCCGCTTCAGTTGTCTTTCAAGTTGTCGATCAAGGCGCATCACTGTCCTCCGTACTACCAGAGGCTCAGAAAAAAATAAAACCCAGAGATCACGCGCTGCTTCAGGAAATCTGTTTTGGTGTTCTCCGCTATCTGCCGCGTTTAGAAGCAACAGCAAATGAGCTGATCAGTCAACCGCTGACCGGAAAAAAACGGGTTTTTCATCATTTAATTCTGGTGGGGTTATATCAGATTCAATTCATGCGCATTCCTGACCATGCCGCAGTCGGAGAAACCGTCAGTGCAACTCAGGATTTAAAAGGTTCACGGCTACGTGGCTTGATTAACGCCATTCTGAGAAATTATCAGCGCAACAGCGCATCGATCGATCAACGCATTCAAGACAGCAAACATGATGCCGTTCAATACTGCCATCCAAAATGGTTATTGAAATTACTTCAGGAAAGTTATCCGGAGCAGTGGCAGGCAATTGTCACGGCCAACAATCACAAGGCACCGATGTGGCTGCGGATCAACCATCAGCATCACACCACAGCAAGTTACGTGAAGTTGCTGGAAGAACAAAATATTGATGTGAGTCTACACCCACAAGCAAAAGACGCCATAAAATTGGCGACACCTTGTGACGTCACATTATTACCGGGTTTTGAGCAAGGCTGGGTATCTGTTCAGGATGCAGCGGCACAACTATCGGTTCATTATTTAGCACCGCAAGCCAAAGAGTTGATTCTTGACTGTTGTGCCGCACCCGGTGGTAAAACCGCACATATTCTGGAACAAGTTCCCAATGCTCAGGTTGTTGCCGTCGATTGTGACTCATCGAGATTAAACCGGGTGAATGAGAATCTTGCACGACTCAATCTGAGTGCACAGGTGATCTGTGGCGATGCCCGACATCCAGAGAACTGGTGGCATGGCGAGCAGTTTGATCGTATTTTACTCGATGCGCCTTGTTCAGCAACGGGGGTTATCCGCAGACATCCCGATATCAAATGGCTCCGCCGTGCCGATGATATTGCTGCGTTAGCCACACTGCAAAGCGAGATTCTGGATGCGATGTGGTCGCAACTAAAACCAGGCGGAACCATGGTTTATGCCACTTGTTCTGTGTTACCTCAAGAAAATAGTCAGCAGATAAAAACGTTTTTATCTCGAACATTAGATGCACAACTGATAAATTCAGAGATTGATAATCCGGGGCGACAAATTCTGCCGGGAGAAAATGATATGGATGGTTTCTATTATGCAGTCTTGCAGAAAACCATCTAGTGTGACTTGAAACATTATATCTGAGTCATCACGGATTTTAAGCGCACTGTCTTTGCAGTGGTAAACAAGAGATTATGTTATGAAAATCATCATTCTTGGAGCCGGTCAGGTAGGTGGCACACTGGCGGAAAACCTAGTTGGTGAAAACAACGATATTACGATTGTCGATAAAAGTAGTGAGCGCCTGAGAGAACTTCAGGACAAATACGACCTTCGTGTTGTCAATGGACATGCAAGCCATCCGAGCGTTCTCAAAGAAGCGGGTGCTCAGGATGCCGATATGTTGGTCGCGGTTACCAATACCGACGAAACCAATATGGCCGCCTGTCAGGTGGCATTTACCTTGTTTAACACCCCCAACAGGATTGCCCGGATTCGTTCTCCCGAATACCTTGCAGAAAAGGAAACACTCTTCCATTCAGGGGCCGTACCGGTAGACCATTTAATTGCCCCCGAAGAACTGGTCACCAGTTATATCGAGCGCTTAGTCCATTACCCCGGTGCGTTACAAGTGGTCAGTTTCGCCAATCAAAAAGTCAGTCTGGTCGCGGTAAAAGCGTATTATGGCGGCCCGCTGGTTGGTAATGCACTCTCGGCACTACGCGAACATATGCCGCATATCGAAACCCGTGTCGCAGCAATTTTCCGTCAAGGCAGACCGATTCGCCCTCAGGGAACGACCATCATTGAAGCCGACGATGAAGTGTTCTTCGTGGCTGCCAGTAACCATATCCGCTCAGTTATGAGTGAACTGCAACGCCTCGAAAGACCCTATCGCAGGATCATGATTGTCGGTGGTGGCAATATCGGAGCAAGCCTCGCCAGGCGCCTCGAGCACAGCTACAGTGTGAAACTGATTGAGAGACACTACCAGCGAGCTGAATACCTGTCAGAGCAGTTGGAGAATACCATTGTGTTCTGTGGTGATGCCGCAGATCAGGAGCTATTGACTGAAGAGAACATCGATCAAGTCGATGTGTTCATCGCCCTGACCAATGAAGATGAAACCAACATTATGTCAGCCATGTTAGCAAAACGCTTGGGCGCTAAAAAAGTAATGGTTCTGATTCAGCGGGGCGCTTACGTCGATCTGGTTCAAGGCGGTGTGATTGATGTTGCGATCTCACCACAACAAGCGACAATTTCTGCATTACTGACTCACGTTCGCCGGGCCGATATCGTCAATGTCTCCTCTTTACGCCGTGGCGCAGCGGAAGCCATTGAAGCAATAGCCCACGGTGATGAAACCACGTCAAAAGTTGTCGGCAAAGCAGTCGGTGATATCAAACTACCTCCCGGCACGACCATCGGTGCAATTGTGCGTGGTGAAGAGGTACTGATTGCCCATGACCGGACAGTCATAGAACAGGATGACCATGTTGTGATGTTCTTGGTCAATAAGAAATATGTTTCCGATGTGGAAGCGCTGTTCCAACCCAGCCCATTTTTCCTGTAGTGATTGACGACCATGCTGAATCTGAAATCGATTCTATTTGTGCTGGGCTTGGTTCTCTCCAAACTGGCTCTGTTTATGTACGTTCCGACACTGGTGTCTTTTGTCAGTGGCACGGCCGGATTTCTCGACTTCGGACAGGCAGTACTCATTACCCATGTTGCTGCCTTTATTTTTCTGACCCTAGGCCGAACCGCTAATTTTAAGCTCAATGTCCGAGACATGTTTCTGATTACCAGTTTAGTCTGGACGGTTGCCAGTGCGTTTGCGGCACTGCCTTTCGTATTTATCAATCACATCAGTTTTACCGATGCCTATTTTGAAACGATGTCCGGTATTACCACGACCGGCTCGACCGTCCTGAGCGGGCTGGATAACATGGCACCCAGCATTTTACTTTGGCGTTCTATCTTACAATGGCTGGGTGGGGTCGGATTTATCGTCATGGCCGTGGCCGTCCTACCGATGCTCAATGTCGGCGGGATGAAACTGTTCCAGACGGAATCTTCTGACTGGTCCGATAAAAGTAGCCCCCGGGCCAAAACCGTCGCAAAAAATATTGTGATTGTGTATGTCATTCTGACGCTTTTATGCTGTATTGGCTACGTCATGACGGGCATGACGGTATTTGAGGCTATCAACCATTCATTCACAACACTATCGACCGGCGGTTATTCGACCTCTGACGGATCGATGAATCACTTCTCAAAAGGTGCCCATTGGGTTGCCACCGTGTTTATGTTTCTTGGCGGATTACCCTTTTTACTGTTTGTCTCCGCCATCCGGAAAAAAACACCGATCGAACTGTATAAAGATGCTCAAGTGCGCGGTTTCTTCTATCTCTTTCTCGCAGCAAGCGGCATTGTGGCGTTATGGCTGGTTATCCACAACGGCTATCCCGTGGTGGATGCCGTCCGGGTTGCAATGTTTAATATTGTCTCAGTAGTGACGACAACCGGATACGGGCTGGATGACTTTACCGCCTGGGGGGCGCTACCCAGCACATTATTTGCGTTCTTAATGATGGCCGGAGCTTGTTCCGGTTCAACGGCCGGCGGGATCAAAATCTTCCGCTTTCAAATTGCTATCACACTCCTCAACCGGCAGATGATGAAACTCATCCATCCTTCCGGGGTCTTTGTCCAGCGTTATAATAACCGCCCGGTTACGGATGATATCGTGCGCTCAGTCGTCGCTTTTGCACTGACGTTTGTCATTACGATCATCATTATTGCAGCCGCACTCAGTGCTATGGGATTGGATCCGACGACCAGCATTTCCGGTGCCATCACCGCGGTCTCAAACGTCGGCCCGGGGATGGGGAATATTATCGGCCCGACCGGTAACTTTGCGCCGCTACCGGACATGGCGAAATGGATCCTGAGTTTTGGTATGTTAATGGGACGGTTAGAAATTCTGACGATTCTGGTGCTGTTTTTCCCGGCATTCTGGCGACGTTAAAACAGACAACAACGGTTGGAATGGCATGTCGAAGTTCGGTAACGAATTCTCAACCTTCAATTTGACAGCACATAATAGTAGATTGAGAAAAAGTGGCAGGCACAACCACTGAGTACGAAACCATGCCAGATAGCGTGATTATACGGTATCTTTTTCGCCACGTAGAAAATAACCCCCAGCGTATAAATGACGCCCCCGGCAGCCAACAACGTTAACCCGCCGATATTCAGGTGAATCGCCAACTGATAAACCACGACTAGAGAAAGCCAGCCCATCACCACATAGATCACTAAAGATAAGCGCTTAAACCGGTGAATAAAGGCGATTTTCAAGACAATACCAACCAGTGCAATCAGCCAGATCACAATCATTAATCCAATTGCTAAGGGTGTTCTCAGGCTAACCAGAAGAAAAGGGGTATAACTCCCGGCAATCAACAGGTAAATCGCGCAGTGATCAAAGGTTTTCAACCAGCGCTTGGATTGCTGCAGCGGAATCGCATGGTAAAGCGTCGAGGCCAGAAACAGCATAATGATGCTGCCACCGTAGATTGCAACACTGGTGACCGTCAAAACATCATCGCCTCCGGATGTCGCTTTCATCAATAGCATAACTAAGCCAATGATGCCCAGAATCAAGCCGACACCGTGCGTAACCGAATTCCAGATCTCTTCTTTGAGCGTATATCCCTGATTCAACGAGGTCATGTGAAACTCCTGAGGATTCATATCATCGCTGAGTATGGCACATTTCAACTTACATGTGTAAGCTGAATTTTATGTGCTTTCTTCCAGAAAATCGAATACCCGTGCAGAGATCGCTTCAAGCGGTGTCTCAACCGGAATGATCAGATGGCGCTTCAACGCACCACTGCCAAGCAGATGAGACAACATGCCACCGACACCTCGCTGTTGCCGATCAATTTCAAACCATAGCTCCAGAGCCGACTCAGAACGATAAGCAACAACTTCAACTTCACGCCAGCGACCATGATAAGGCCCGGTCGTCGGTACAAACTCAAACTCCTGCACAAACGGCAGCTCGAATCCACTGGCCGCTTCACATTCAACCTGACGAATTCGGAATCCCTGAGACTCAAAAGCACTAAATACGGCATCGAGCAGCGGCTCCGGCCTTACGGTAACTTCGTCTGTATCTGTCGGGTCGGAGGCGAGCGTAATATCCAGACCGGTTTCCAGCCAAACTTTTGCATCACCAATCGTGATAGGCGTATTCCAGGGAACATTGAATGTCACCAAGAAATCCCGAGTCTCTCCCGGATGAATTGTAAATGCATATGGCAAATGCCATTGATCCAAAACACAGTTCCGGCGCACTCGGTGTGTCCGGGATTTTCCCTGAGGATCATCTCCAACCGGCTCTTCGTCAACATAGTGACAACACAACCGCGCATCAATATTGTCAATTTCCTGCGCTGTCGCTCCCCCATAGACATGGATCGTGACATTGGCTTGCTGCCCGGGTTGGAGCACCTCTTGTTGCAAAACAGTATCAACTTTCGCTGACCCGATACCAAAACTTGCGAGGGTTTTCTTCAAGAAAGACATATCCACCTCCCCCAGCCTTCTGCGATTAATTTTATCTCATACAACCATCGATAAATTGGTTATCCATAGTAATACTGAACTTTGCCAGAACTCAATTCTCAGCATCAATAATTTAAATTTTATGACATTGTATGAACAAAAGGTTATCGATCAATCCATATGTAAATGCTATGCTTATCGAAGTGTGTATAAATTGTACATACGAAATTCCTAGACAGCTATTCGGAACGGTTTGCGCCAGATGAGCCCACCTTCAGCAGTGATGATGAAGTCTTGACTCAATAGCTAATCTAGGCCATTGAAATGGCAAGGGAAATGTCTGACCGTTAGGTATATATATGCGCCCAACATCAGTCAGGTTTTCGCACTCACATGGGAGTGCGTCACGGCGTCGAGCAAGCTTTGCAGCTTCTAGACCAAAAGTAAAAGTTGCCCCTGTAATGACTCCGGCAGAAAAACGTGTTCATGCAGCACCGGAAGTATCAACCGAAGTAAAAGCAGCATAAGTCAACCCAATGAAAGCGCAGTAAAGTAATGAGCTGCGCTTTTTTATTGCCGCTTTCACATTGGTTTCCCGCTTTCAATTTGCTACTTTACCTGAGTAATCCCACACAGGCGCCATGGAGAAACCAATGAAATGTCACCGTATTGAAGAACTGCTCGAACTGTTAGAGCCCGAGTGGCAAAAAGATTCAGAGCTAAATCTGCTCGCGTTTTTGGTCAAGCTCGCGAATGAAGCGGGTTATCAAGGCGACTTAGCAGATTTAAGTGACGATATCCTGATCTATCATCTGAAAATGCGCCATAGTGCCAAAGATGAGATGATTCCGGGTTTGAAAAAAGATCAGGAAGACGATTTTAAAACCGCCATATTGAAAGCTCGCGGAATTATCCAGTAATTACGTATGACAACTACGCATGACCCCATCAGGGGTCTGTTTCATATGAAAATGGACCGATTCAGCAATCATGATTGAATCACATCATGTTATCTGTCAAATCATATCTTCCGGTTATCTTTAATTTAATCTATCGAACTAACTAATAGATAATTTTAATAATTAAGCATCGATTTAAAATATAAAAAAAACATATAAAATAAATTTAAATATTAATTTTTATAATCACTTTGTATAAGCACATTTTCTATGTGGATGTCTATCAAAAAACATCATCTCCAACCAGTAAAATTGACCAACAAATAATCAATCAGCAATGATATGCTTTCGCTCACATAAAGTTCATATAAAAAGAGGAACGTCAGTGAGTGCAAAGGCTAAATTAACATCCTATATTGGGGGATTATTTATTATCATTGTTACAATAATCTCCACTGTATGTTTTTATAATTTTCGTTCTTCATCCAGCGAAAATTATACGGAGAAACTAACCAATCAATCGACTTTAATCTCTCAAGTCATCGAGCTTGAAACCACAAGAATATTCAATATTCTTGACATTGTCGGAGACACCCTTCCGATTAAAAATGGTCAGGTGAGCGACGAGCAAAAAATGCTCTCAATACTCAAGGATCTTTCCAACAAGATTGACCTCCTCAATGCTTATGTTGCGTTACCTTCCGGCGCTACATTCTCCACCAGTTCAAACGGCTTTATTCCCAAATTTAATGCCGGACAGAAACAACGAGAATGGTTTATTCGTGGCATGAAAGGAGAGCAAAATATTGTCACGACACCATTTAAAAGTACAGCCGGGCGAGATGTCATTGCACTGGCCAATCCAATATATCGGGATAATAAAGTGATCGGTGTATTATCGGTCAATTTTTCGATTAATACTGTAAATAAATTCGTCGATAAGATATCAGAAAATAAACAAGTTTTTGTCAGCCGAACCGATGGCTTTATTTTTTCATCCAAAAACGAAGATGAAATTGGCAAAAATATATTTAAAATAAGACCATCTTATGCACCTTATCAAAATAAAGAAAAAAGTGCCCACTCTTATACGCACGATGGCAAAGAATATTATGTCACAGAAATCACTATCGATTCTTTGAACTGGATGGTTTGGTCATGGGATGCTTGGGATAATATTCTTCAGCCGTCAAAACATAATTTATATTTAACCACCGTATTAGCAATTGTCTTGTTGTGTGTATCACTAGGCATCGTCTATTGGCTGGTCATTCAACTGATGTATAAGCCGGTTGGCGGTGAACCTCAACAAATCTCTGAGATCGTAGAACAAATTGCGCATGGTGATCTATCTCACCAGCCAGTGACGTCACAGCAGACGACAGGGATCTATCGCTCCATTCTCCACATGGTAGCCAATCTTCGGCATATCATTACCAATATCAATGACTCAGCCGCGAATATCGACCAAGTCTCTCAGACGCTTTCTTCTTCGGCTCAATATGTGAATCAAAGCTCACAATCCCAAATGAATCAGTTAGAGCAGACTTCGACGGCGATGAATGAAATGACCGTCACTGTCGATGAAGTGGCTCAAAATGCCCTGAACGCATCTTCGGCAGCAGAAGAAGCCGCGAAAAATTCACAACAAGGATTAGATGTTGTCAAAGAGATGAGTCAAGACATCCGGATGTTAGTTCAAGGGATGGAACAAGTGGTGACAAGCACAGCGCAATTAGAGCAAGAAACCATTGATATCGGCGGCATTCTTGATGTGATCAATACCATTTCGGAACAGACTAACTTACTGGCCTTAAATGCCGCGATTGAAGCAGCGCGGGCGGGTGAAAATGGCCGGGGATTCGCGGTTGTCGCAGACGAAGTCAGAGGGCTTGCCAGCCGAACCCGGGAGAGCACCGAGCAAATTCAGACGGTCATCGAACGACTGCAAGGCGAAACCAAAAAAACCGTTCAGCTCATTGCATCAAATAATGAAAGTGCGAAACATACAGAAGAACGTTCATTACACGCAACCAATGCATTAGAAACAATCCGGCAATCCGTGATGGTGATTCAGGATATGAACAGTCAAATCGCGACAGCAGCAGAGCAACAAACGCATGTTTCCGCGGAAATCAATGCCAGTATTGTTGAGATTAATGATCTGGCGAAGGCGACCGCGGAAACATCGGATGACAATGCGGATAAAACTAACCAACTCACGGGGATAGCCGCTGATCTATCGCAATCTGTCAACGCATTTCGCCTGTCATAAATGATGCTTGTAAAATATACTGGGGGAACACCGATTTCCCCTTTTCCTGCAAGACGCCATTTCTCATCAGTGCTTGTTGCACAGCACTAAGTAACTTGCAGATGTCGTACCGGTTTGGGGATATTGTCAATCAATGTTAGTCTCTTATCATACTTCACTGACCTACCAACCAAGCTTTTATCATGACACAAGCAACCTTTCACTTTGATGCGCTGACACCGGATCTGATGTGGTACGCACTGGAAAGTATCGGTATTCGTGCCGAATCCGGATTCTTACCGTTGAATAGCTATGAAAACCGGGTTTACCAATTTACCGATGAATCTCGTCAGCGCTACGTGGTGAAATTTTATCGCCCGGAGCGATGGACAACCGAACAGATCGAAGAAGAGCACCAATTCGGACAAGAACTCGCTGAATCAGAAGTGCCGGTTTCCGCTCCGATCATCTTGCAGAACAAAACCCTGCACACATATCAGGGTTACCGGTTTGCCCTGTTTCTCAGCGAAGGCGGACGCCAGTTCGAAATTGACAATGTTGAACAGCTTGAGTGGGTGGGGCGATTCATGGGGCGTATTCATCAAGTTGGTGCCAAACAACCGTTTATGCACCGTCCGACGATCACACTGGACGAATACCTTTATCAACCGCAACAGTTACTGGAGCATTCGACCTTTATTCCATCCCATATCGAAAAGGCGTTTTTCTCTGATCTCACTGTGCTGATTGATGGCATAAAAGAGACCTGGCCGGAACAAACAAACAATATCCGTCTGCATGGTGACTGCCACCCGGGCAATATTCTCTGGCGTGATGGCCCGATATTTGTCGATCTGGACGATGCCCGTAACGGCCCGGCAATTCAGGATTTATGGATGCTGCTCCACGGTGATCGCGCAGAGCGGCTCACACAACTTGATACAATCCTTGAAGGCTACCAAGAATTTTGCGATTTTAACCCTTCTGAATTGAAACTAATTGAACCATTGCGTGGTCTACGCATGGTACATTACATGGCATGGTTGGCAAAGAGATGGCAAGACCCTGCATTTCCGGTCGCTTTCCCTTGGTTTAATGACCCCAAATATTGGGAGGGACAAGTGCTAGCATTGAAAGAACAAATTTCTGCACTGGAAGAAACGCCACTTTCTTTTATGCCGCAATGGTAACCCCGATACCCAAACAACCTCGACAGGATCGCTTCAACAAAACGCATTGCTGTGACTTTGCAAGAGAATGTTTCACCGGCATTGCATGTGTGCAGTAAGGCGTGATTTAAAGGTGGGTGTAATACAATAATTGGATCATATGGAGTTCATCATGAAAAAGCTTTTAGCTTTATTTACAACGTTAATCGTCAGTCTCTCTATTCACGCAGCTCAGTTTAAAGAGGGCGAATACTACAAAGTCCTTGACCGGCCGCATTCCGAAAACCCGAAAGTCATGGAGTTTTTCTCGTTCTATTGCCCACACTGTAATGCGTTTGAGCCTATTGTTGAAAAACTGGCAGCACAACTTCCAAAAGGCACTGAATTCCAGCGTGTTCATGTTTCATTCATGGGCGGCAATATGGCACATTCGATGAGTAAAGCCTACGCGACGATGGTTTCTCTCAATGTTGAAGATAAAATGGTGCCGGTAATGTTTGACCGCATCCATAATAAACGACGCCCGCCGCAGAACGATGAAGCGCTGAAGCAGATCTTTACCGATGAAGGGATCGATGCCAAATCATTCGATAATGCTTTTAACAGCTTTGCCGTTGATTCCATGGTTCGCCGTTTTGATAAAACCTTTGAAGAGAGTGGCCTGACGGGCGTACCGGCGCTTATCGTCAACAATAAGTATCTTGTTCAGCCGCCACGCAATATTAAAACTGAAGAATACTTTGAGCTAGTGGATTATTTGCTGAAAAAATAATGCTCTCAGGTGTCGGTTCAGGTAACAACTGTAACGATAACTCAAAACAATCAGGGAGCCGAAAGGCTCCCTTATGTGTCAATAACGAACGTTCTTCACTTCTTCACATGGCTCATCAGATCTCATTGATAGATATCATCCAATAACCCATCTTTATGTTCCCAGACACCCCCCAGCCATTTCTGAAACTGGCGCTTATAAGGTTTGTCATTAAAGTAATCACCGGAAACCCGCTCATCAACCGGCAAAACTCGAACCCGAACCACAATGCGCTGCATTTTGCCCATCAGCATATCTTTAAATGGCATGTCCTGATTATCCGGATAGGCCAACGTGACATCGAGAATGTTCTCAAACTGCTCGCCCATTGCCGCCAGCGTATAAGCAATGCCGCCGGATTTCGGTTGTAACAGATGCCGATAGGCCGATTTGGTTGCACGTTGTTTTTCCGATGTAAACCGCGTGCCCTCAACATAATTCACCACAGTAGTCGGGATATGCTTGAATTTGGCACATGAGCGTCGGGTCGTTGCCAGATCCTGCCCGCGTTTTTCCGGATGACGCAACAAATATTCTCTTGAATAGCGGCGCATAAACGGCATATCCAGCGCCCAGCAACTCATCCCGATAAACGGTACATACAATAACTGCTGCTTTAAGAAAAACTTGGGCATCGGAATCCGATCTTTAAACACACTGCACAGCACGACGATATCCGTCCAGCTCATATGATTACTAATCATCAGATACCATCCGCGACGATTTAAGTCATCGACGCCCTCAACATCCCATTCAACCGGATTGGACAGATGCAAAATCCGCATATTTATTGTAGCCCACAGCCACATAAACCAATTGGCAAGCCGCGTCGCATAAGCTTTCAACGATGGTGTCGGCAACAACAATTTAATCAAAGCGGCCACACAGATCGCAACAGAACAAAAACCAGTATTCACCAACACCAAACAGGCGTTTACAACCAATAAAACGTAAGCCAGCATAAGATAGACGTCATTTCCGCGCAAAGAATCAAATAGCGTGTGATTATACAAATTTAGTCATTGAATAACATGCTTCTCTTTGCCTCCTTCACTGGACTCAAACAATGGCATAATGTGTAATCACAGTGATCGATTTAAACCGCTTGTATCGTCAGTTGCTTCAATAATCGATCCATCGCACGATATCCCAACGCTTCTGCCAGATGTGCCCGCTGTATATGTTCCTCTTCTGCCAAATCAGCAATAGTGCGGGCAACTTTAATGATGCGGTGATAAGCACGAATAGACAGACCCAGACGGTGCAATGCGTTTTCCAGAAACTCGGCATCGGATTTTACCAGCGGGCAGAAAGTTTCAATTTCCCGGCTGGTGAGCAGCGAATTCGCTTTCCCCCGTAAACGCAGCATTAACTCTCTAGCCCGAAGCACTCGCTCACGAACCGCCTGTGTGGTCTCTCCCCGACCACCGCCTTCAGCAAGCATGCCTTTAGGTAAAGCCGGGATTTCAATAGACAGGTCAAACCGATCCAATAACGGCCCTGATAACCGGCTCAGATAACGGAGAATGTGTTGCGGATTGATCCGGCTCTCCTGGCCTTCATAATAGCCGGTCGGGCTTGGATTCAACGCACCGACTAACTGAAAGCGCGCCGGGAAACGGGTTTTACCTTGCGCCCGGGAAATGACAATCTCTCCCGATTCCAACGGTTCACGTAATGAATCGAGCACCCGACGTTCAAACTCCGGCATCTCATCAAGAAAAAGTAATCCGTTATGAGCCAGCGAGATTTCACCGGGACGAGGAATCGAACCACCGCCGACCAAAGCGGCCATCGAACTGGAATGATGCGGTGCACGGAATGGTCGTTGTTTCCAGTTGTACTGATGAATGTCCTGCTGCGTCAGCGATGCAACCGCTGCCGTTTCCATGGCTTCTTCATTACTCATCTCAGGCAGCAAATCACACAATCGGGAAGCCAGCATCGTTTTCCCCGTTCCCGGAGGCCCGAGAAACAGTAAATTATGATGACCGGCTGCTGCAATTTCTAAAGCACGCTTGCCCTGTTGCTGGCCAATAATATCCTGCAAATCCCGCGAAGACGTCGGTTGCTTAATCTCGGGCTGAGACTGATACAACCCCAGTGACAAATCGCCGCACAACGCCTGACAGACTTCCTGCAAACTCCCGGCAGAGTAATGCTGACCTTGCCCGACTAAGGCCGCCTGATCACCATTCTCATGCGGCACAACCAAAGCACGCTCAGCCAGCCCGGCAGCCAAAGCTGCGGGTAATACCCCTTTCACAGTTCGCAACTGACCGGATAACGCTAACTCCCCTAAAAATTCATAATTTGCCAGATGATCCGAGATGATTTGATCCGAGGCAGCCAGAATGCCTAAAGCAATAGGCAGATCAAAACGCCCGCCCTCCTTGGGTAAATCGGCCGGTGCCAGATTGACCGTGATACGCTTGGGGGGAAATTCAAACCGGGAATGGATAATCGCACTGCGAACCCGATCCCGTGATTCCTTGACGGTGGTTTCCGGTAACCCCACCAGTGTAAATCCGGGCATCCCATTACTAATGTGAACTTCAACAGTCACCAATGGTGCTTCGACCCCGACACTTGCCCGACTATGAATGATTGCTAACCCCATATAATTTCCTTGTGATTGATTTATAAATATTCATGGCATCAATCAGTGATACGCAGAATGTACAGGGGTAGGTATAACGTAAGCGGAAAATAAAAGAATATGAAAAAAGAATGATATTTTCCTTGTCATGTAACAGAATTGTATGTTACACACTAGGTATGTCGAGATTTTCATCAATCTTGGAACATTAACTAACAATAAGATTTCTATTCATGATGCATCTGATCGTCCGTTTACATTCTCTAATTAGCCTGATTCTAGTCGTGGTCATTATTGATTCCGCGCGGGGGCTACTGGACGAAAGATAGCAGCAAGATGAAAAAAACCCCCGCACTGAAAAGTCCGGGGGTTTTTTTTAGCCTGCACCATAATAAAACGTACTCCGACCGAGTCGGAAAAGCGGTATAACGGGAGTCGCACATGAAGTGCTCACACAACACAACACGAAGCAACAAGAACAATAAATCTACGGGAGGGTCACGATGACCGGAGCTCAACTCGTCGTAGCAGCCCTGAAGCAACAAGGTATCAAAACCGTGTTTGGGTATCCGGGCGGTGCGATTATGCCAATCTACGATGCTCTGTATGATGGTGGTGTCGAACATATTCTATGTCGTCACGAACAAGGCGCAGCCATGGCAGCAATCGGGATGGCAAGATCAACACAGGAAGTTGCCGTCTGCATGGCGACATCAGGCCCGGGAGCAACCAATCTCGTGACGGGGCTGGCAGATGCTTTCCTTGATTCTGTCCCACTGGTTGCAATTACCGGACAGGTTGCCAGCTCCCACATCGGCACGGATGCATTTCAGGAGATGGATGTCATCGGCATGTCACTGTCCTGTACCAAACACAGTTATCTGGTGACCGATATCAATGAACTGGCACCGACATTGGCGGAGGCATTTGAAGTTGCCAAAACGGGACGCCCCGGGCCAGTGATCGTTGATATCGCAAAAGACGTTCAGCTGGCCCAATCCCCGGTGACCACGCTTACCCCATTTACTCCCCCTGCCATGCCCCAAGTTAATTCGGATGAACTCACTAAAGCGCAAGCGATGCTCAACGAGAGCCAGCGACCGGTTTTTTATGTCGGAGGTGGCGTTCAACTCGCTCATGCGACCGAAACAGTGCGAGAGTTTTTACGCCTCAACCCCATGCCTTCAGTCAGCACGCTCAAAGGATTAGGCTCGGTTGAACGTCATGACCCGCACTATCTGGGGATGCTGGGGATGCACGGAACCAAAGCGGCCAACCTCGTTGTTCAGGAATGTGATCTGCTGATCACCGTCGGTGCGCGTTTTGATGACCGGGTGACCGGCAAGCTTGATACCTTTGCCCCACACGCCAAAGTGATTCATATTGATATCGATGCCGCAGAGTTCAATAAACTCCGACGTGCCAACGCTGCGCTACGGGGCGACATCAATACGATTCTGCCACAACTGGAACTTTCGCATGACATTAGTGCTTGGGTACATCACAGCGAGAGCTTGCGCAGTGGATTTAAATGGCGTTATGACCATCCCGGTGAACTGATTTATGCACCGCTGCTGCTGAAACAGTTATCCGATATGATGCCTGAAAACTCGATTGTCTCCACCGATGTTGGCCAACATCAGATGTGGGCGGCTCAGCACATTCAGCCAAGATCCCCGCAAAACTTTATTTCATCCGCCGGTCTCGGCACCATGGGGTTCGGTTTACCGGCCGCGATGGGGGCAGCCGTAGCACGTCCCGACGATCAGTCGATTCTGATTACCGGTGACGGCTCGTTTATGATGAATATTCAGGAGCTGGGCACATTAAAACGTCGCCAGATCCCGGTCAAAATCGTCTTGTTGAACAACCAGCGTCTGGGAATGGTTCGTCAATGGCAATCATTGTTCTTCGATGGTCGCCACAGTGAAACAATTCTGGACGATAACCCGGATTTCATCATGCTGGCACGCGCTTTCGATATTCCGGGCAAAACGATTACCAAGAAAGAAGAAGTGGAACCGGCTTTACAAGAGATGCTGGCAAGCAAAACCGCTTATCTGCTGCATGTGGCGATTGATGAAGAAGAAAATGTCTGGCCACTGGTGCCACCCGGTGCATCAAACAATGACATGCTGGAAAATACATAGGAGACACCAGAAATGGAAAGATATTTACTCGACATCAAAGCTGATGATAAGCCGGTTCTGTTAGAGCGTGTTCTGCGTGTCATTCGCCACCGTGGATTTGTGATCAAACAGGTTGCAGCGACCCAAAACCATGAAAGTAAAGTTGCCAGCGTCGAAATTATCGTCGATAGCGACCGACCAATCACCACACTCATCAATCAAATCGAAAAGTTGTGGGATGTGCGTACCGTTGATGTCATTCAAATCAGCAATAACGAACTACCGAACAACAATTTACAACAAAAAATTTGTGCATAAGGAAGAAATAATGGCTACTAATACTGCGGATTTTATATGGTTCAACGGGGAAATGATGCCATGGGCAAATGCTCAAGTGCATGTTCTGACGCATGCAATGCACTATGGGACATCAGTATTCGAAGGGGTTCGCTGTTATGACACCCCCAAAGGCCCGATTGTGTTCCGTCATCAGGAACACGCACAACGTTTAGTCAATTCTGCCAAAATTTATCGCTTCCCGATCCCATACTCTGTTGAAGAAATTATGGAAGCAACCCGGGAAACCTTACGCGCAAATAAACTCACTTCAGCTTATATCCGCCCATTAGCATTTGTCGGTAACGTTGGTCTGGGAGTTTGTCCGCCAAACGGTACTGAACTGGATTTGATTATCGCGGCTTTCCCATGGGGTGCCTATCTTGGCGAAGAAGCATTGGAAAATGGCGTCGATGCAATGATTTCCAGTTGGAACCGTGCAGCACCGAATACCATTCCGACCGGTGCAAAAGCAGGCGGTAACTACCTTTCTTCGCTACTGGTTGGTGGTGAAGCGCGCCGTCACGGTTATGACGAAGGGATCGCCCTGAGCGTGGACGGATATCTGTCCGAAGGTGCGGGTGAAAATATTTTTGTCGTCAAAGATGGCGAACTGCTGACACCGCCGACCACCAGCTCGATTCTGCCGGGAATTACCCGTGACACGATTATGATTCTGGCCAAAGATCTCGGCTATACCGTGCGCGAAGCTAATATTGCCCGCGAATCACTTTATCTGGCTGATGAAATTTTCATGACCGGCACCGCTGCGGAAATCGTCCCGGTGCGCAGTGTTGATCGCATCAGTGTCGGTGCAGGAAAACGCGGCCCGATCACCAAAGTGATTCAGGATGCCTTTTTCGGACTGTTTAACGGAACTACTGAAGATAAATGGGGTTGGTTAGATTACGTCAATCCGCAACCAAACGCCTAACCCCAACAGAATTAAGTAAAGGACAACACAATGCCGAAGTATCGTTCAGCAACAACAACACATGGTCGTAATATGGCAGGAGCACGTGCGTTATGGCGTGCAACCGGTGTCAAAGAAGATGATTTTGGAAAACCGATCATTGCTGTTGTCAACTCATTCACCCAATTTGTACCGGGCCATGTTCACCTCAAAGACTTAGGTCAGATGGTCGCCCGTGAAATTGAAGCCGCCGGCGGGATTGCCAAGGAATTTAACACCATTGCCGTCGATGACGGTATCGCAATGGGTCACGGCGGAATGCTCTACTCGCTGCCGTCCCGTGAACTGATTGCCGACTCCGTCGAATATATGGTCAATGCTCACTGTGCCGACGCGATGGTCTGTATCTCAAACTGCGACAAAATCACCCCGGGAATGCTGATGGCCTCACTGCGCCTGAATATTCCGGTAATTTTTGTCTCCGGTGGCCCGATGGAAGCCGGAAAAACTAAACTCTCTGATCAGCTCATCAAACTCGATCTGGTTGATGCAATGATTCAGGGCGCAGATCCAAACGTATCTGACGAACAGAGTGAACAGGTCGAGCGTTCCGCCTGTCCGACATGTGGTTCTTGCTCTGGCATGTTTACGGCCAACTCGATGAACTGTCTGACCGAAGCGTTAGGCCTGTCTCAGCCGGGTAACGGTTCTCTGCTCGCGACCCATGCGGATCGCAAAGCATTATTCCTCAAAGCCGGTCAACGTATCGTCGAACTGACCAAACGTTATTATGAACAGGATGATGCTTCGGCTCTGCCGCGTAACATTGCCAACAAATCAGCATTTGAAAATGCGATGGCACTGGATATCGCAATGGGCGGTTCAACCAATACCGTCCTGCACCTGCTCGCGGCAGCACAAGAAGGTGAAGTGGACTTTACCATGGATGATATCGACCGCATGTCACGCCGGGTGCCACACTTGTGTAAAGTTGCACCGTCAACGCAAAAATACCATATGGAAGATGTTCACCGGGCTGGCGGAGTCATGGGAATTCTTGGCGAACTTAACCGCGCCGGTCTGCTCAATACCGAAACCAGAACGGTGCTCGGCCTCAGCCTGCAAGAACAGCTGGCGCAATATGACATTATGCAGACAGAGTCTGCTGATGTGAAAGCGTTCTACCGTGCCGGTCCTGCGGGTATCCGAACAACGGAAGCATTTTCACAAGATTGTCACTGGGACACACTGGATGATGATCGTCAGGACGGCTGTATCCGTGCTAAAGCACACGCCTTCAGCCAAGATGGCGGCCTTGCTGTCTTGAAAGGCAATATCGCACTGGACGGTTGTATCGTCAAAACTGCCGGAGTCGATGAAAGTAACCTGAAATTCCGTGGCCCGGCGATTGTGTTTGAAAGTCAGGAAGATGCGGTTGAAGGGATTCTTGGCGGTAAAGTGAAAGCCGGTGAAGTAGTCGTCATCCGCTACGAAGGGCCGAAAGGCGGCCCCGGCATGCAAGAAATGCTCTATCCGACAACGTATCTGAAATCGATGGGATTGGGTAAATCGTGTGCGCTGCTGACCGACGGCCGCTTCTCCGGCGGCACATCCGGTCTGTCGATTGGTCACGCGTCTCCGGAAGCTGCTAACGGTGGTGCTATCGGGCTGGTGAAAAACGGTGACATCATTGATATTGATATTCCCGGACGCACCATTGCACTGGTTGTGTCAGCGGATGAGCTGGCAAGCCGTCGTGCAAAGCAAGATCAACTCGGCTGGAAACCGGCCAACCGTCAACGCGAAGTCTCTTTTGCGCTGAAAGCCTATGCCAGCATGGCAACCAGTGCTGACAAAGGTGCGGTGAGAGATAAATCAAAGCTAGGAGACTAGTCGATGACATTCACCAATCAAACCGGCGCAGATTATCTGCGCCAGATTTTGCGCGCTCCGGTCTACGAAGTGGCACTTGTCACACCATTCCAAGACATGCCCCGGCTTTCAGCCAGACTCAATAACCGGGTTCAGCTCAAACGTGAGGATCGCCAGCCGGTCCACTCGTTTAAGCTGCGCGGTGCTTACAATATGATTGCTAATCTGACTGAAGCACAGAAACAAGCCGGGATTATTACAGCGTCCGCAGGAAACCATGCGCAAGGACTGGCCTTATCCGGCACCAAATTAGGGGTTAAAGCCACCATCGTAATGCCAAAAACCACGCCGGATATCAAAGTTGATGCGGTGCGCGGATTTGGTGGCGAGGTGGTGCTATTCGGCAATAACTTCGATGAAGCCAAAGCCGAAGCCGAACGACTTGCTGCAGAATATCACTATACCTTTGTGCCACCGTTCGATCATCCGCTCGTGATCGCCGGACAAGGCACGATAGGCATGGAAATGTTGCAACAAAACGGTCATCTGGATTATATCTTCGTCCCGGTCGGGGGGGGCGGTCTGGCAGCCGGTGTCGCGGTGCTGATTAAACAGCTGATGCCCGAAATCAAAGTCATTGCCGTTGAACCGGAAGAATCCGGTTGTTTAAAAGCAGCACTTGATGCCGGTGAACCGGTTGTACTTGAACAGGTCAGCATGTTCGCCGACGGGGTCGCAGTCAAACGCATCGGTGATGAAACATTCCGTTTGTGCCAGCAATATCTGGACGGTCATATCTCGGTGTCCAGTGACGAAATCTGTGCCGCGGTGAAAGATATCTTTGAAGATACCCGGGCGATTGCTGAACCATCCGGTGCGCTGGCGCTGGCAGGTTTGAAAAAATATGCAGAACAGCACCAACTCACGGGTAAACAGCTGGGGACGGTTCTCTCAGGTGCCAATACCAACTTTCACGGCTTACGCTACGTTTCAGAACGCTGTGAACTGGGCGAAAAACGAGAAGGTCTACTTGCCGTCACCATCCCTGAACGCAAAGGCGCATTTTTCGAATTCTGCCAGATTCTCGGTGGCCGGGCGGTCACGGAATTTAACTATCGTTACAATGATGATTCACTGGCTAATGTTTTTGTCGGGATTCGTCTTGCCGGTGGACCGGAAGAGCTCAACAGCATCATTCAGGATCTGCGTAAAGCCGGCTATCCGGTTATCGATTTATCAGATGACGAAATCGCCAAGCTGCACATTCGTTATATGATTGGCGGAAAACCGTCCAAGCCGCTCAAAGAACGGTTATACGCATTCGAGTTTCCGGAATATCCCGGAGCGCTGCTGAAATTCCTCAGCACACTCGGCACGCACTGGAATATCAGCCTGTTCAACTATCGTAATCATGGTGCCGACTACGGTCGGGTTCTGTGTGCGTTTGAGCTGAGCGATGACGATTTAGTCCGTTTCTCAGCACATTTGGTTGAACTGGGTTATCAGTATAAAGATGAAACCGACAATCCAACCTATCGGTTCTTTTTGTCTTAAACAGAGAGTCTGGAATCATCGGCACTCTGTCCTCGTCATGCCAGCCATGTCATTGGCTGGCATGATTGCGCGTTAACACCGGAAAGCCCGCAACCATCAGAGCCCTCGGGTAAGATGAAGCGCCTGTCCTTTGTTTCTGAGCACATCGGTCAAAACTTGATTCCCGTTTTTTATAACGATCAATATTTATAACAATCAAAGTTTATAACGGTCAGATATCGAAACTGCAGACAAAAAAAATCCCGCATTACAGCGGGGAAGCCCAAGAAAACTGGGATAGTGTCGGAAATGTAGCATTGTGTTTAGAATTGTTTTTCAATCAATGCTTGGATGTATCGTGTTGATGGATTTCCAACCAAAATCCGATCATTGCAGCAATAACGCCCCATACTGGCATGAGTGAGACCTGTTCCGCCCCGGATGTATTCACCACCAGCGCCCCAAAAGAGATAATTCCCATCAGCGCATAGAGAGTCAGTCTGTCGATTTTATTCTGCATTCTCAGCTCCTCGACATAACATGTTGCAAACATGTTAAATAAATTAAAACAAAAAGTTTCATTTGCCAAGAGATTATTGAATATTTTTTCTTCGCAAGTATCATTTGACATTCAAATGACTAACAAAGCTACCCGCCATGACCATTGATAAATCATTAGCCAACTACATATTAGAGGCAGAGGGATTACGGTGTCCCGAACCTGTCATGATGGTCAGAAAAACCATTCGTTCGATGCAAGACGGTGAGACATTACTGGTGATTGCTGATGACCCCTCAACAACACGCGATGTGCCGAGCTTCTGCCGGTTTATGGATCATCAGTTATTGGAAGCTCAAACTGAGCAGGAGCCTTATCAATTTTTGATTCGGAAAGGGCTTGAGTCGCATTGATATGACAAGCCATCCGCTATCTATTGGTTAGCCAAAGCATTCACTTCCGCCAACGCTCTTTCCAGATTTTCTTGTGCAGCTTGGTAGTCGGATGGGTTTTCATCAATCGCTTGTTGCAAATAAGGAATGGCCTTGTCAGGCTCCCCCTGAATCATGAGAAAGTGGCCGATATGATTTAATGCTTCATAGTTTTTCATTTGCTGTCTAAAAACATGCAGCGCTCGATGTGCCTTGCCTTGTTCGAGATAGATCAAAGCCAGATTATTCTGCGCTCTGCGGTTATCCGGATCGAGTGAGAGTGCCGCAAGCGTGGCACGCTTTGCTTCAAAATAATCACCACTCATGTAATAGGAATAACCGATATTCAGCAGCAATTTGCTCGATTCAGGCTGGATATTCAGCAACTTTTTATACAGCGCCTGAGCCATTTCATGCAGAGAATCCATATCATAAACAATCCCCAGCCCCATATATGCGTCGATGGGAGACTGTTCATCAATGTCTAAAGCCGCCACCCATTCGATATTATCGTGTATTTGATTCAGGTGGGTAGAGTGATTCAAACGCGCCTGATCAGCATCAATCGCCCGGAGAAAGTAACGTTTTCCTATATCAAACGCCCCTTTTTTACTGTAAATCATCCCCAGTTGCTGCAATACATCGGTGTTATCAGAATTGTCCTGCAAAGCCATCTGATAGGCTTTCTCTGCTAACGCTTCACGCTGATGCAGTTGATGAATTCGCCCGATTTTATACAGAGTTTGATCTCGCTCCTGTCCCGGTTTCAGACTCAGGGAACGAATATATTCAAACAGTGCCAAATCATCGTTCTGTTCGCGCATTGCGGCATCACCCCGCTTAATGGCTTCTTGTTCGGTCTTCGCTGCATCAGTAACGTTCAGGCTGCTTAATGGGCGGCCATCATACAACTGCGCCATCATTGACGTCTGTTTCTGGTGGGTTGCACATCCAGTCATCAACCCAACCATTAATGTCACAGCGATGCACACAGATTGTTTCTTCATCAGCATCAGCAATTCCTCATCCTGAACCCAGCACCACGATCACTCTCCCATAAGTTCTCCCGAAATGACAACAACTAGGTAATCTGATGAGCAAGTTCTTTGCCTTCACCGCGATGATTATCCAAATCTGGGATCGCAGCTTGAGACACATTCAGCATACCGCTATAAGCCTGTTTAGCCATAAAATTAAATTTTTCCTGTTCGCTGGCTAATAAATCCCAATGCTCATGAATCATCCGAGACAAATGAATCAACCGAGCATATTGCGGGCTTGTAGTGGCAGCATCCGGATTCTCGCTGTGCTCAATCGCATCAACTACTGAATCAGGAAACTTCCACCTGGTGGCGAGCTTTCCTCCCAACGCTGGAGCCGTTGTCTCAAGAACCTGCTTTTGTGCTTCTAATGGTGCCATTCCGTGTTTAATTTTGGCTTGAATTTCTGATGCCAGTTCAGGTACTAATGAGTGAATCATTAATTCTCCAACATTATGTAAGACACCAATCGTAAACGCTTCATTTTTATTCAGACCAGCAGCAGGTGCCAATTGACTCGCAATTACTGAGATTTCGAATGTATCGGACCAGTATTGATCCATGTCTAATGTTTTGACTTGATTAAAAGCACTGGATAATACAGAAGCAACAACCAGTGTTTTGACGGCACCAATCCCGACTCGAATCAAAGCGTCATTGACTGATGAGATGGTTTTACTCCCACCAAAATAAACCGAATTTGCCATTCTCAACAAACGCGCACTCAGCACTTGGTCCATGGCTATTTTTTTAGATAACGCATTAAAATCAACATCTTCTTGGTTGACCATTTCGAGCAATTCTTGCAGCAATGACTCGATTCTTGGCAGTTCATTTAAGCGATTGATCATTTCCGCTTGACTCATTGATTACTCTCCATATTCGAGTGAGACAATAAAAAGCTTAGGAGAGAAGTCGTAAAATATCTTGTGACCAGAAGTACAAATATGAAAACCAAATCATAAACCCTGCTCGCCCCCAATAATCATGTTGATTGATTGTAAGCGGTTTATCTGGCTGAGATGAGGAGTGTAGGCGGGTTTGACGACACATGATTACTGACAAAGAAATAAATTACGTCACCAATAAATCAGAATAAAAGACTAAAAAGAGGTGGAATGATATAAACAGATGATATAAACAATGTTGCCCACCAGTCGGTGAGCAACAGGACAATCAAAGCATTGTCGAACAGACACACAAGGTGCCTGTTCAGCTGACAATTAAGCTTCGATTGGCTTACGCCAGTCGTCAGCACCTGAAGTACCCGCGTTAACGTGGTCCCAAGTGATCTTACGGTAAGACATAGAAACAGTCAGGTTTTGCGTGAAGTCAGAATCTGCTGGGTTTTGGCAGTGTGGCATTTCACACTTGATGTCAACGATAGTTGCGTTTTCAAGTGTTGTGGTGAAGAAGTTTTCTTGTTTACCTTCGATTGAAGTGCGGTACCACTTCAGCGTTACAGAAGACATTTTCTCACCAGAAGCCAGTGCGTTATACAGCAGTGGAACGGCTTTGTTCAGGTTCACAGTGAATTTGAAAGGCTTGTGAACACGTTGACCAGCAGGTTGACCAGACTGAGGGTCAGTTGGAACGCTCACGACGTGATCGAACTGTTGAACCATCATTTCATCTTCGTGACCTTCAACAAAAGAGTCACCGATAGAATCTGCTGTACAAGCGCCTGACGTGATTAGCCCCTGAGTTTCACCTTCGATAGAGATATAACATGGAGTTGGCATTCTGAATTCCTTCAATTATCTATAATAAGTTCATGTTTTTAATGCACATAGAACCTTTAGGCTCTTAAACAATAAGAGCAAGGGGTGTGCCAACTCACTCACATCAATAAAATCAATGTGTTATATAGATACAAAGGTAAATACAAGCAAGATCTTGCCCGGAGGCGAGCAAGAAGTTGCCCGGCGAGCAAAAAGTTGCCCGGAACAAGTGGAATAAGTATCACAAAAACGCGTCATCTCTGACGCGCTGAGGCATCAGAGATTCTTCTCATCCTGATAATGATGTTGCAGTTTTTCCACCTGTTTTTTCAGTGCCCGAACTTCCTGATGTAGTGGCACCACATGAAAAATCTGGATCCAAGACTCAACGAGCAACCCCATCAGAATGAGAGAACCCACCACCATCGGTAGCCACATATCGGTTAACATCATGCCCAGTATGGTCAGAATAAAGCCAAAACCGTACAAGTAAAATTGGCTTTTCAAGCTCATGCCAGTGTAACGAACTAACATACGCAACTCCCTTTGTTGACATCCTAGCATCACAGTAGCATGAGATTGATGACGCATGTATGTCAGATATCACGCTTGTCACCGATATGTTCACCAATAACGGACTCAGTATAAAATTGCTACACCAGCCAAACCGACAAACAGGACGGCTGTAATTTTCCGGATCAGCCCCAAAGGTAATCGATCTGCTGAGAGTTTCCCGATCAACACCACCGGCACATTCGCGATCATCATTCCGATAGTCGTTCCTAAAACCACCCAGAGCAAACCATCGGCAAATTGAGCCCCTAACACAGAAGTCGCAATCTGTGTTTTATCCCCTATTTCTGCTACGAAAAACGCAATAAAACTGGCAACAAACGGTCCCCGGCTTGAGCAGGCACCGTCATCATCCAGTTTATCGGGGATCAACACCCATCCCGCCATCGCTAAAAAGCTGACAAAAATGACCCATTTCAAAATTTCAGGGGAAAGGTATTCAGCAACGACGACACCCAGCCAGGCCGCGAGGGCATGATTGACCAGTGTTGCAAGGAAAATGGCACTAATAATCGGCAATGGTTTGCGATAGCAACTTGCCAACATTAATGAAAGGAGTTGAGTTTTATCACCGATCTCTGCCAGCGTTACGGTTGTGATAGATATAGCTAAAATATTCACGACATGCTCTCGGGGCAGGACGATTAACCATTAGACAAACATCACGCCCCACCCCGGTACCGCGATATTTGTCTAAGGTCTTGCTAAACTCCTGCGAGTCTCGAACGCCACGGTGATGGGCACCAATGATGTTGACGAACGAACCAGTGACATTGCCGCAGAACTTGCCAGTTCTGATCCAATGGTGTGGTAAGCTACTCCCCAAAGACGCAGCGATTCTAACGGGCTTATGTACGGAAAACAAGCATCGTATCGGTTTTATGTCGTGAAAAGAACAATGCACAACAATTAAACAAGATTGCCACTACTCGATGCGTCAATATATCGGTATAATTCAACGTTATTTTTCATGATTCAAACAACTCGCGCGAACCCGACTATGCAAACAAACTATGATATCAAAACCTTTCAGGGGATGATCCTCGCGCTGCAGGATTATTGGGCCCGTCAAGGATGTACGATTGTTCAACCTTTAGACATGGAAGTGGGTGCAGGGACGTCTCACCCGATGACTTGCCTGCGCGCAATTGGCCCCGAGCCAATTGCGACTGCTTATGTGCAGCCTTCCCGTCGCCCGACCGATGGTCGCTACGGTGAAAACCCCAACCGTCTGCAACACTATTATCAGTTTCAGGTGATGATCAAACCATCACCGGATAATATCCAAGAACTTTATCTGGGCTCGCTGAAAGCTCTGGGGATTGACCCACAAGTCCACGATATCCGCTTCGTCGAAGATAACTGGGAAAACCCAACCTTGGGCGCCTGGGGACTCGGCTGGGAAGTTTGGCTCAATGGTATGGAAGTCACCCAGTTTACCTATTTCCAACAAGTCGGCGGTCTGGAATGTAAACCCGTCACCGGTGAAATTACTTACGGAATTGAACGTCTTGCAATGTATATTCAGGGTGTCGATTCTGTTTATGATCTCGTCTGGACAGACGGCCCGCTGGGTAAAGTCACCTACGGTGACATTTACCATCAAAACGAAGTTGAACAGTCAACCTATAACTTTGAACATGCAGACGTGGACTTCCTGTTTACCTTCTTCGATCAATGTGAAAAAGAGTGTCAGCATCTGCTGGAACTGGAAACCCCACTGCCACTGCCGGCCTATGAGCGCATTTTAAAAGCAGGTCATGCATTTAACCTGCTCGACGCACGTAAAGCGATCTCAGTGACAGAACGTCAGCGCTACATTTTACGAATTCGTAATTTGACTAAAGCAGTCGCAGAAGCTTATTACGCATCTCGTGAAGCGTTGGGCTTCCCAATGTGCAAAAAGCAAGACCAACAGGCATAAGGGGGAGAGAAGCATGGCTAAAGAACTTTTAATTGAATTGGGAACAGAAGAACTCCCACCGACACAGCTTCGCACACTGGCTGAAGCGTTTTACAACAACTTTCAGGCCGAACTCAACGCCGCTGATTTGCCTTTTGAAACAATGCAGTGGTATGCCACACCGCGCCGTCTGGCATTGAAAGTCACAGCATTGGCAGAACAGCAGCCGGATAAAGTTGTCGAAAAACGAGGCCCGGCCGTTGCGGTCGCATTCGATGCGGACGGCAATCCAACCAAGGCCGCTGAAGGCTGGGCACGTGGTAACGGGATTACCGTCGCACAAGCTGAACGGCTGACCACCGATAAAGGGGAATGGCTGCTATTCAAGCAAGCGGTCAAAGGTCAGTCTGCCAAAGCACTGATTGTTGAACTGGCAGCAAAAGCGTTAGCAAACCTGCCTATCGCCAAACCGATGCGTTGGGGAGACCAAGACACCCAATTTATCCGCCCGGTCAAAACTCTGACTATTTTGCTGGATGAAGAATTGATTGAAGGGGAAATCCTCGGTGTGCAGTCTGATCGTGTGATTCGTGGCCACCGGTTTATGGGAGAACCCGAACTGACCCTTGAATCTGCAAGCCAGTATCCTGATATTCTGCAAGAACGCGGCAAAGTCATCGCGGACTACGAAGCACGTAAAGCAACCATCCTTGCTGATGCACAAAAAGCAGCCGCAGAAGTGGGCGGCATTGCCGATTTAGAAGAAGACTTGGTTGAAGAAGTTGCATCGCTGGTTGAGTGGCCGGTCGTTCTGACTGCTTCTTTCGAAGAAAAATTCCTTAAAGTTCCTTCTGAAGCACTGGTTTACACCATGAAAGGCGACCAAAAGTACTTCCCGGTTTACGACGTCAATAAGAACCTGCTGCCGAAGTTCATCTTCGTCTCTAATATTGAGTCGAAAGAACCACGTCACGTCATCGAAGGAAATGAAAAGGTGGTGCGTCCACGTCTGGCCGACGCAGAGTTTTTCTTCAACAACGACCGTAAGCGCCCGCTGATTGATCGTCTGCCAGAACTCGAAACAGCCATCTTCCAGAAACAACTGGGCAGCATCAAAGATAAAACCGACCGGATTGCGGTGTTAGCCGCTTATGTTGCAAAAAGCATTGGTGCCGATGTCGAGAAAACAACCCGTGCAGCGTTACTGGCAAAATGCGACCTGATGACCTCGATGGTTTTTGAGTTCACCGAAACTCAGGGCATCATGGGAATGCACTATGCGCGCCATGACGGTGAAGCTGAAGAGGTAGCTCTGGCACTCAACGAACAGTACATGCCACGCTTTGCCGGTGATCGTCTGCCGAGCAATGCTATCTCTGCTGCGGTCGCAATAGCCGATAAGCTTGACACCATTGTCGGGATTTTTGGCATTGGTCAGGCTCCGAAAGGCTCAGACCCATACGCATTGCGCCGGGCGTCATTAGGGATTCTGCGGATTATCGTTGAAAATGGCTATCAGTTGGATCTGGTTGATTTAGTTGCTGAAGCGGCAGCGCAGTTCGGTGACAAGCTGACCAACGCAAGTGTCGAACAGGAAGTGATCGAGTTTATGTTAGGCCGTTTCCGTGCCTGGTATCAAGATGAAGGATTCAGCGTTGATGTCATTCAGGCCGTATTGGCCCGCCATCCAACCAAGCCGACCGATTTTGATCAGCGCGTCAAAGCTGTTTCTCACTTCCGCACGCTTGATGCGGCGGATTCACTGGCGGCAGCGAATAAGCGTGTCGGTAACATTTTAGCTAAGTTTGATGGTCAGCTGGCAGCAGAAGTTGATCTCGCCTTACTTCAAGAAGGCGCTGAAGTGGCGCTGGCAGAGAATGTTGCTGTTCTCAGTGAAGCACTGGAACCGGCATTTGCAAACGGTGATTATCAGTCGGCATTAAGCCAGTTGGCAGCCCTGAAAGAACCGGTTGACGCATTCTTTGAAGACGTGATGGTTATGGCGGATGATGAAGCCCTGAAAATCAACCGTCTGACCCTGCTCAACGATCTGCGCAATCTATTCTTAGAAATTGCTGATATTTCGGTATTGCAGAAATAATCTGTTCAGACCAAACATAGCTCGCAAAGCCCTGCTTACGCAGGGCTTTTTTTCGCCTATTCACCGAGATCGGACAAAAAGAGAGCAACATGGTTATACGGCCTTCAGCGACCCAGTCAAAAAACGCTTAGAAAATTGAGGGCAATAAATCCAGAGGTAAGAGTTGCTTTTCAATTAAAAATCATTACGGTTAACTCAAGTATTGGTGCATTGTGGGTTAGCAACACAATCTCCCTACGGATGTCCCGGTACATTCCCGGTAACGAAAAGTCCGGTAACGAAAAGCGATTCTTTCCTATTAAAAAATATCAGGTAACTCAGTCATGCAGTTCTCTTCGTTTGGTGAAAAATTTAACCGATACTCAGGTATCACTCAGCTCATGGATGATCTGAATACAGGCCTCCGCACTCCCGGAGCCATTATGCTCGGTGGTGGTAACCCGGCAGCCATTCCATCAATGCTCGATTATTTTCATCAGGCGAGTCAGTCGCTGCTCGATAGCGGTGAGCTGGTTGCCGCCATGGCAAACTACGACGGCCCGCAAGGGAAAGACGCCTTTCTGCGGACGCTTGCAGCGCTGCTGCGAGAAAATCTCGGTTGGCAAATCTCGGAAAAAAACATCAGTCTGACCAATGGCAGTCAGAGTAGCTTTTTCCATCTGTTCAACTTACTGGCAGGGAAACAACCCGACGGCTCACATAAGAAAATCCTGCTCCCGCTGGCACCGGAATATATTGGTTACGGCGATGCAGGTATCAATGAAGATATGTTTATCTCTTACCGGCCAGACATCGAAATGCTTGACAATGGTCTGTTCAAATACCATGTTGATTTCGAACATTTGCAAGTGGATGATTCAATAGCTGCGATCTGCGCCTCTCGCCCGACCAATCCAACCGGCAATGTACTGACGGATGAGGAAGTCTGTAAACTGGATCAGCTGGCACGTCAGCATCAGATTCCACTCATTATCGATAACGCCTACGGCCTGCCGTTTCCAAATATTATTTTTGAAGATGTCACCCCCTTCTGGAATGAAAATACCATTTTATGTATGAGCCTATCGAAACTTGGCTTACCGGGCGTTCGCTGCGGCATTGTAATTGCCAGTGAAGAAATTACTCAAGCCATGACAAACCTCAGCGGGATTATTAATCTTTCCCCCAGCAGTATCGGTCCGGCAATCGCTAATCATATGATTGAACAAGGTGATCTACTGCGCCTCAGCGAAGATGTGATTCAACCGTTCTACCGACAAAAATCCCAACACGCGATTAAGCTACTCCAACAGGCGATTCCCGATCCGCGTTTTCGAATCCACAAACCGGAAGGCGCCATTTTCCTCTGGTTATGGTTCGACGAACTGCCGATCACTACCATGGCGCTTTACCAACGCTTGAAAGATCGAGGGGTTCTGATTATCCCCGGTGAGTATTTCTTTATCGGTCAGCAGGAAGAATGGGAACACGGTCATCAATGCTTGCGGATGAATTACGTGCAGGATGATGAGCAGATGCAGAAAGGCATCGCTATTATCGCCGAAGAAGTCGCAAAGGCGTATGGGGAAAAGAGCTAAGTAAACAAAGGAGAGGTTCATCCATTGAACCTCTCCTTTATTAATAAGATATTTTTAAGTAAAAACGTTAAATACATCACTCTTTTTACGAAAACCAATGTAATCAAAGTTTGTTTTTTCCTGACATCAATTAATTTTTTGCTGAAATTCACTTCTATTAATTATTGACTGAATTACTATCTTATCGTTTATATTATATCCATAAAATATAAATTCATTATTTATTAGGATGCTATTTATTCATTTTTAAGTTATTTGTTACTCTTAACATTGATGCATTCTAAATTTACATAGCAACCCATTTAAAATAGAGTCAAATTATGGAAGAGCCTTCCGAAATAGTAATCGCTTTAGTTTCTGCAGTCGGATCAGATCTTAATCGGTTTGTTAATTTCATAAAGGAGGAATTAGAACTATATGATTTCAAAGCTAAGGAGATACGGATATCTCAAGAAGTTCTCTTCAGTTTAAATCCCCCAAATGAAAATTTAACGAAATTAGAAACGATTAATCATTTTATGAGCATCGGTAATGATTATCGCCAAGTGTCACAACACAATGGCGCTTTAGCCTACTCAGCAATAGCTGAAATAGCAAAATATCGAACTGAAATATTAGGGGATGATGAGGCAAGGCCTATTGATAAACAGGCATGGATCATCAGATCACTAAAACATCCAGAAGAAGTGAAGGTCCTGAGAGATACCTATGGTAATAATCTTTTCCTTATCGGAATTCATGCCAGTGAAGAAATGAGATTTCAAACACTAAAAAATAAAAAGAAAAAATCAGATTCAGATGAGTTCATTAAAAAACTAATCATAAGAGATACTGAAGAAGGGCCAAGTAATGGCCATGGACAACATACCAGAGATACGTTTCATTTATCCGATTTTTTTATTAATGAAGACCCTAATTTAGACCGGAACAAAGCTGATATAGAAAGAATATTAAAACTAATTTTTGATAACCCATATCTCACACCTACATTTGACGAATATGCAATGTATATGGCATTTTCAGCCTCAACTAGATCAGCTGATTTATCAAGACAAGTTGGTGCAGTCCTAGCAAAAGACTGCAATATTATATCTACCGGAGCAAACGATGTGCCAAGAGCAGGAGGTGGGCTCTACTGGCCAACGTTAGATGAAAACAATATTCAGATAGCGGATGTACTTGACGGTAGAGACTATATGAGAGGATATGATGCAAATAAAAATGCAATTCAAGAACTAATCGATAATATTGTCGCACATCTTGACTTACACAAATTGGAAGATAACCAATCTCAAACCGATAACAACAATCTTAAAGAAAACATTGAAAATCAATTAATTAAAACAAAAATAAAAGATATTACAGAATATGGACGCGTTGTTCATGCAGAAATGGAAGCAATATTATCTTGTGGACGCTCCAATAATAGCACGATTGGAACAACACTATACTGTACAACTTTTCCCTGTCACAACTGTGCAAAGCATATTATTGCTGCAGGTATTATGCGAGTTGTTTATGTTGAACCATATTCAAAAAGTAAAGCATTTGAGTTTCACCACGACTCGATAGCAGAAAGTGGTATTGATGGAAAAGTAACTTTCGAACCCTTCGTCGGTGTTGGACCCAGAAGCTTTTTAAATGTTTTTTCAATGACTCTGGGTAATGGTAGAAACATAAGAAGGAAAGATACTCAGGGAAAAACCATAGACTGGTCCAAAGAATCAGCTAAACTTAGGCTGACATCTGATGAATTTAAATATATTAAACAAGAGACCATAGCTTCAGTTGCAACGAGTAAACACCGTGAAATGTACAAAAATCATATGGGACTAAGTAAGAAGTAGGACAACATTATGAAAAAAATTGATAATTCAGCATTGGCTAAACATTTAGAAAAGGCAAACAAGACTGTTTCGCAGTGGCCACAATGGCAGCAACAACTTTTACAGATCAAAATTTCTGATTCACAACAATCCTCCAATACCTCCCTATCCAGTCGGAAACAAGCCACGAACTGATTTGTCCAAAGAAAACCGTTACGATACGGTTTTCTTATAAACCTTCATCCCTCTTGCCTGATAGTTTGCCAGCGCATATTCGTGGTCAAGGGTACAGGTGTGAACCCAGACCCGCTGCGGGTTATCCCATCCCCATGCCGACTGAAGTGCATGGGTCAGCAGGTAACCGCCGAAGCCATGGTTCATAAAATCAGGAGCCAGACCAAAATAAGCGATTTCGATATTCCCGTCGGTCTGTTGCTCGAGCTCATAATAACCGGCAATACTGCCCTGACTTAAAGCAAACCAAGTTCTCACCTGTGGTGACTCAGCGTATACCTGCCACTCATGGTCGGAAAGCGCCAGTTTATCCCGCCACCGCCACGGTTCTCCGACTAACTGATACAAATAGCGGTTAAAGCGGTAATTCTTGATTTGCGCTTCAATGACCTCAAAGCCTTCCGGCTTGGGTTTTTCATTCAACGCTGCCAGCGAGTGCATTTCAAGGTAGTATGTCGTGACTTCCGGTTCTTTCATTCCAACTCCGTCGGATCAAACTGTATTCTGATCGACTGATTGTATCAAAACTATCAACAAGAGTGGGGACGATGAAGGGAAAGATAAAGGCACCGAGCATTCACCAAGATACCGGCCACCGTTGAAGGCAGTATCTTTCTTCATCAAAAACGTTCATCCAGATTAATGAGGCTTGAGTGATGCGTGGTGCCGACGCAAACGAGACTGAAAAAACCGCCACAGCTGTGGCAGGCGGAAACTCAGTAATATCACACCGATGACGCCATAAAACGCCGCTTCGTAATAACTGGAACGTACCTGCCAGAACAGATGAACCCATCCCAGAATCAGCGCAAGATAGACCAGACGGTGCAACGTTTGCCAGCGCTTCCCGAGCCGTTTCATCCAGCCTTTGGTTGAAGTGATCCCCAAGGCGATTAAAATCAGCAGTGCCGGTGCACCGACCAAAATATAAGGACGTTTCACCAATTCCGAACCAAACATAGCCAGATTACCGCCCAGAATGAACTGGTAATAAGCCAGTAGGTGCAACAAGCCATAAAACAGCGCAAACAGTCCCAACATCCGTCGGTGGGTCATCAACCAACGCCATTTCAAATACCGGACAAATGGTGAAACCATCAGTGTTATTAACAGAAAACGTAATGTCCAAAGACCGGTTTCCAGCACAATGGTTTTTGCCGGGTCACCGCCTAAATTCTGAGTGAATACACCCCAAATTAACAGTGACACCGGCGTACAGCCCAGCATAAAAATCACGATTCGACGTAGAGTAACCGGCATCTGTTTCTCCTGACTTCTGTGCCCGACGCCTGAAGCCGGCCACAAAGTTAACGGACTAAATTAATAGTAACGGGCTAAATCCATCCCCTGATACAAAGGCGCAACTTCTTCATAACCATTAAATAGTCGTGTCGGAATAATATTCGGGCTTAATAACCCTGAAGGCAAACGGCGCTCTTCTTTCTGGCTCCAGCGTGGGTGATCAACCTGTGGATTCACATTGGCATAAAACCCGTATTCATGGGGGGCTAACTGGCTCCATGTTGTCGGCGGCTGTTTTTCTGTGAGTTCAATTTTGACGATTGATTTAATACTTTTAAAGCCATACTTCCACGGTACAACCAAGCGGAATGGGGCGCCATTTTGATTCGGCAGGGTTTTACCATACAACCCGACTGCGATCATTGTCAGGGGGTGCATCGCTTCATCGATGCGTAACCCCTCAACATACGGCCAGTCAATTGAGCTAAACAAACTATTCTGTCCCGGCATCTGCTCCGGACGCTCAATCGTGGTAAAAGCGACATACTTCGCTTTACTGGTCGGCGCAAATCGTTTGAGTAACGTCGCTAAAGGAAATCCAATCCAAGGTATCACCATTGACCACGCTTCTACACAACGCAGCCGGTAAATACGCTCTTCCAGTGTGATCCCTTTCAGTAAGTCTTCTAAATGGTAAGTGCCGGCTTTCGCGACTTCACCGCCAATTTGGACTTGCCACGGAAACGGCTGAAAGTCCCCGCTCTCATCCGAGGGGTCATTTTTGCCATAACCAAATTCATAAAAATTATTGTACTGCGTGACATTTTTGTAGGGCGTTAACGGCTCATTGATGACTTGTTGATTTGCCTGCGCATCATTTAACTGCTGTTTCAGCCATGGTGGTGTATTCGGCTGAAACTCTCCGGCCTCCTGACTGGGTTTGGCCAGTACATTCAATGAGGGGAGCAAAACACTGGCGCCGAGAGCAAGAGAACCTTGCATAAACTTCCGGCGAGAGCGATAAATGGCTTCCGGTGTCACATCAGCTTCGGTGAGCTGTGGTTTTTTCCTGATCAACATAAGCTATCCTTATCCTTCCATGCTCTCATGTGTACTGGTTATAATTTCGCCTTTACCAAACTGTATCGCGCAATGGTTATCTTAGCCAATACGAATGTGATAAATTCACGATGACTCAACAGCCTTTATGACAGTTAGACGGATAAAAGAGAAATTTATTACAGTCGGTTGGATATTTTTTGGATATTTGATGCCATCAAATGATCATTCGATAGCGGTCCGTCCAATAATGGTAAATGAGAGACGATCAAAAAGAGCGCCTAAAGGCGCTCTTTCACAACTTTCCCTAACTGATCGTTATTCTTTACTTTCAATTAGGTTTTTACCGTTAATCGCAATTTTGCGTGGCTGCATTGCTTCTGGAATTTCACGTTCCAAATCAACATGCAGCAGGCCATTTTCCATCGTTGCACCAACGACTTTGACATAATCAGCCAACTGGAACTTACGTTCGAAGTTGCGTTCTGCAATGCCTTGGTAGATATAGGTTTTCTCATCTTCAGGTTTGCGTTCACCTTGTACAATCAGGGTATTTTCCTGCTGGGTGATATCGAGATCCTGTTCAGCAAATCCAGCGACAGCCATCGTAATCCGATACTGATTTTCGCCTTTTTGCTCGATGTTATATGGCGGATAACCTGAAGAGCCGTTTTTTGCGTTGGCTGTTTCCATTAAATTAAACAGACGATCAAAGCCAATGGCATTCCGGTATAAAGGTGTGAAATCGACAGTTCTCATATTTCTATCCTCTCTATGAAGCAATAGTTTCATGAATTTTTGTCCGACTTTCTGTTCAGATGACCCAGAAAACGAACGGTTGTAATTTGGTTAACTCACCTTCTCATCAGAGCAAGGCGGTCTTCCGGTTCAGAGGCCCGGTTGGCATCCTCTTCATTCACAGATATATGGTCGTTCAAATTAAGTTCAAGGGGGATCAGATAAATTTTTAAAAAAATTTTCTGCTGGTTGCACACATATATTTGTATCTCAGGCTCAGACAAAAAAACAGCCACCAACGGGTGACTGTTTCTCGATGAGCTGACATGATTGATAGTCATCAGCAAAGTTTCATGAACAAAACTAAACGTCCAGATTTGCCACTTTCAGCGCGTTGTCTTCAATGAAGGCACGCCGCGGTTCAACTTGATCGCCCATCAGGGTCGTAAACAGCTCATCGGCACCCACCGCATCATCAATGGTCACCTGCATCATACGACGCGTTTCCGGATCCATGGTAGTTTCCCACAACTGCTCAGGGTTCATCTCTCCCAGACCTTTGTATCGTTGTACCGCCAAACCACGACGAGACTCTTTCATCAACCACTGAATCGCTTCGGCAAAGCTATTCACCAATTGAGTCCGCTCACCTCGCTGAATATAAGCACCTTCTTCAATCAGCCCGTTCAGTTCTTCCGATAAGCCAGCCAATGAACCGTACTCTTTCGAATTCAGCAGATCGACACTCAGCATATATTCGTATGTCACACCATGAGTACGAACGGTTACTTTCGGAGAAGAAAGACCAGTCTCTTGATTTTGTTCAATCTTATAACTGTACTGACTTGCACCCACTTCTTTGGCATTGAGCTGCTCAATTAACTGCTTAGTCCAGGCTTCAACTTTATCGTGATCAGCACAATCGGTTTCGGTTAATCGAGTCATATAGATAAACTCGCCAACCAAAGCATATGGATAGCGGCGACTCATCCGTTCAATGAGCTTCATTGCAGAATTATAACGCTGAACCAACCCTTCCAACGCACCACCAGACAATGCGGGGGCATCAGGGTTGACGTGGAATGATGCACCATCCAACGCCAGTGAAATCTGATACTGCGTCATTGAGTCTTCATCTTTAATATATTGCTCTTGTTTGCCTTTTTTGACTTTATATAACGGTGGCTGAGCAATATAAACATAGCCGCGCTCAATCAATTCGGGCATTTGGCGATAGAAAAAGGTCAACAGCAAAGTACGGATGTGCGAACCATCAACATCGGCATCGGTCATGATGATGATATTGTGATACCGCAGCTTGTCCGGATTATATTCGTCACGGCCAATACCACAGCCTAATGCAGTGATAAGTGTCGCAACTTCCTGAGACGATAGCATTTTGTCAAAACGGGCTTTTTCAACGTTGAGGATCTTACCCTTCAGCGGCAAAATTGCCTGATTCTTCCGGTTACGGCCTTGTTTAGCAGAGCCACCAGCCGAGTCACCCTCCACAATATAGAGTTCAGAAAGAGCCGGGTCTTTTTCCTGACAGTCCGCCAGCTTACCCGGCAGACCTGCGAGATCCAACGCACCTTTACGGCGGGTCATCTCGCGCGCTTTGCGAGCCGCTTCACGGGCACGAGCCGCATCGATAATTTTCGAACAAACGATTTTGGCTTCATTCGGGTTTTCAATCAGAAACTCTGATAATTTTTCACCCATTGCGGTTTCAACCGCAGATTTCACTTCTGAAGAAACCAGTTTATCTTTAGTCTGGCTGGAGAACTTCGGATCCGGTACTTTCACCGAGATAACCGCAGTCAGACCTTCACGGGCATCATCACCGGATGTTGCGGTTTTCTCTTTCTTACTGAAGCCTTCTTTATCCATAAACGAGTTCAGCGTACGGGTTAATGCCGCCCGGAAACCGGCCATATGCGTCCCGCCGTCTCGCTGAGGAATATTATTGGTAAAGCAGAAAATACTTTCCTGAAAACTGTCATTCCACTGCATGGCAACTTCAACTGTGATGCCATCTTCACGCTCTTGGTTAAAGTGGAAAACTCTGTCATGGATTGGGGTTTTGTTGCGGTTCAGGTGTGAAACGAATGCCCGAATCCCCCCTTCGTACATGAAGTGATCGTGCTTACTGTCACGCTCGTCGTTCAGCTTAATCGACACCCCGGAGTTAAGGAAAGACAGCTCACGCAGACGTTTGGCAAGAATCTCATAGTGGAACTCGATATTGGTAAATGTTTCACTACTTGGCCAGAACCGAACCATGGTTCCCGATTTCTCGGTGTCACCAACAACCGCCAGTGGTGCCTGCGGAACGCCATGATGATAAGTCTGAGTATGGATGTGACCACTACGATGAATCGTCAGGACAACCTTTTCAGACAGAGCATTCACGACCGAGATACCAACGCCGTGCAAACCGCCGGAAACCTTATACGAGTTATCGTCAAATTTCCCACCCGCATGTAGTACAGTCATGATAACTTCTGCTGCAGAAACATTTTCTTCCGTGTGAAGCTCCGTCGGAATCCCCCGACCATCATCACTAACAGAAACAGAGTTATCTTCGTGAATCGTCACGACGATATCTTTACAGTAACCCGCTAACGCTTCATCAATTGAGTTATCCACCACCTCAAAGACCATGTGGTGCAGACCCGTACCATCATCCGTGTCGCCGATGTACATCCCCGGACGTTTTCTGACTGCGTCCAGACCTTTCAGTACTTTAATACTCGATGAATCGTAATTATTCGACATGAGTTACTCTCTTTATTTTTTATCCTTGCTCTATCCGGCCTTGTTCCACATGGAACAATTTGCTGTCTGACATACACATGTCATCCACCTGATCCCGGGTAATAGAGCTTACAAAAACTTGCGCTCCGGTCGCTTTTAAACAGTCTGCCAACCTTTTACGGCGCTCGCTGTCCAGCTCGGAAGCAAAATCATCAATGAGATAAATACATTGCTTACCCGTTAAGGATGTTAAGTGTTGTCCTTGTGCAACCCTCAGGGCACAAACCATCAGTTTGAGCTGACCGCGCGACAAAACATCTTCAACCGGGGTACCGTTCACTTTTATTCTTAAATCCGCTTTATTCGGCCCACTGAATGTGTAGCCCAACATTTTATCGCGTTCAAAATTTCTTTCGAGAAGCGTTTGATATAACGTCTCTTTTTCCCAGCCACGATAGTATTGTAACTGGATTTCAAATTCCGGTAAAAATGACTGACACAAAGCTTCTGCCACTGGTTTGATTTGCGCCACATAATCGGCACGCCATGCGTCAATCTGCTCTGCCAGATGCGATAGTTCTGCATCCCAGTATTTGAGTTCCCGATAGTCCGTTGCCGTTTTAAGCAAAGCATTACGTTGCTTATTCAGACGACGGAAACGCCCCCATGCATCAAAAAAGGCCGCGACGGAATGAAACACACCCCAGTCAATAAATGCCCGTCTCTGTTTCGGACCATCCGTCAGCAATTCAAAGCCTTCAGGATGAATCAATTGCAGGGGTAATACCTGTGCCAGCTGAGCCAGTTTTTGTCCGGACTGGCCCCCTATTTTAACCTCAACCGTGCCGTCGCGCTGCTTATTAATGCCAACCGGTATCTCAATTTGGTCGGGGTTCAAAAAACGCCCGTGAACAAACAGCTCCTGACATTCATTTTGAATCACCCGTCCGGTTAAACTACTTTTAAACGAACGACCGTGACCAAGCATGTAAATCGCTTCAAGCACACTGGTTTTACCGCTTCCGTTCGCCCCGATAAGAAAGTTAAAGCCTGATGATAATGAGATATCACAGGCTTTGATATTCCTAAATTGCTGAATCATTAAGCGCGAAAGTGGCATACTTCAATCTATCGATGTATTCATTATTGTCAGCTCAGTCTTATAACCGGATCGGCATAACGACATACATTGCACTATCGTCTTCAACATTTTCGATCAAAGCACTGGCATTCGAGTCTGACATCGACATCCGGACATTATCGCACTTCAGGGTATTGAGAACATCCAAAACGTAACTCACGTTAAAGCCAATCTCGATCGGCTCCCCTTCAAACTGCACATCTAACAATTCTTCCGCTTCTTCCTGCTCCGGGTTATTCGCAGTGATCCGCATATCACTGCCATCAATATTCAGACGGACACCGCGGAATTTTTCATTCGACAGAATAGCAGCCCGGGAAAATGCATGGCGCAAGACATCACAAGCAGCCACCAGCACTTTATTGGTACTCTGAGGCAACACCCGACGATAATCCGGAAAACGGCCATCGATCAATTTTGAGGTAAAAATAAACTGATTCACTTCAACACGAATATTCGCACTACCGATTTGCACGACAACCGGTTGATCCGGCATATCGAGCAACTTGACCAGTTCAAGGACACCTTTGCGCGGCACAATGATTTGTTGTGCTGCCAATGCTTCCGGCAATTCGACCTGAGCAACGGCCATCCGGTGACCGTCGGTCGCGACCGAACGCAATGTGGAGTCTTCAATATCAAACAACATTCCGTTGAGATAATAGCGAACATCCTGATTAGCCATCGAGAATTGCGTTTTCTCGATCAATCCACGTAAATCCGCCTGTAACAAAGTCAGTGATAACTCACTTTGCCAGTCTTCAATATTCGGGAAATCTTTGGCAGGCAGCGTCGCCAAAGAAAAACGGCTGCGACCAGAACGGACTTGCAATCGATCGCCATCTAATAAGAAAGAGATCGCTGCATCATCGGGAAGTCCGCGACAAATATCGAGGAGTTTGCGAGCCGGAACCGTCACGCGACCCGTTTCTACATCACCTTCCAGCGCAATTTTACCAACCAGTTCAACTTCCAGATCGGTGGCCGTCAACATGAGGGTATCACCTTCAACTGCTAACAACAGATTACCGAGGATCGGCAACGTTGTCCGTCCACCAACCGTTCCGGAGACTTGCTGCAGCGGTTTAATCAAATTGCTACGTTCAATGGTAAATTTCATAGTTCGCTCTTTTATTATATGGCATCCCACCGATCAGGTCTGGGAATCGACCGACACCGTACTACTTGTTCTGTATGACTATTGATGCTGTATAGACATCAAGAAGAGAGCGTCCGAATCAGGTTGGAATAATCTTCCTTGATGTCATGACTTTCTTCTCTTAACTGCTCTATCTTCCGACAGGCGTGAAGCACTGTCGTATGATCACGTCCGCCAAATGCATCACCGATTTCCGGCAAACTATGGTTGGTCAGTTCTTTCGCCAATGCCATCGCTAATTGACGAGGGCGGGCAACCGAACGTGAACGACGCTTCGACAGTAAATCTGCCACTTTGATTTTATAATACTCAGCCACCGTTTTCTGGATATTATCAATCGTGACCAATTTTTCCTGTAAAGCTAATAAATCACGCAAAGCTTCACGGACAAAATCAATCGTGATTGGCCGGCCGGTAAAGTTAGCATTGGCAATGACACGGTTCAGTGCGCCTTCCAGCTCACGCACATTCGAACGCAGCCGTTTGGCAATAAAGAAAGCGACTTCATCAGCCAGATGAATCTGGTGATCTTCAGCTTTCTTCATCAAAATCGCGACTCGTGTTTCCAATTCAGGGGGTTCGATAGCAACCGTCAAACCCCAGCCAAAACGAGACTTGAGACGATCTTCTACCCCGTGAATCTCTTTCGGATAACGGTCAGAAGTCAAAATAATTTGTTGATTCCCTTCAAGCAACGCATTAAAGGTATGAAAGAATTCCTCTTGAGAGCGCTCTTTGTTGGCAAAAAACTGAATATCATCGATCAACAGTGCATCGACACTGCGATAGTAGCGTTTAAATTCTTCTATCGCATTGTTTTGCAATGCTTTTACCATATCCTGAACAAACCGCTCAGAATGCATATAAACCACTTTCGCTTGTGGATTATGATCAACGATCGCATTGCCAACTGCATGTAACAGGTGCGTTTTACCTAACCCGGTTCCGCCATATAAGAAGAGAGGGTTATAGGCAGCCCCCGGATTATCAGCAACTTGTTTTGCTGCTGCGAGGCCGAGCTGGTTCGATTTACCTTCCACAAAGTTATTGAACTTATGCTTCGGGTTCATATTGGAACGATAGTTAATCTCAATCGGAGTCGACTCATCATCCCATGTTTTATGAATTGGTTTTCTGGCTTGCAACCGAGCTGGCGCTGAAGATTCAGCCGCAACATCTGCCGGCGTGCGAACAGGCGCCCGTTTTTGTTCAGCGACCGGACGGTTGCCAATTTCAAAGCGTAAACTTGGAATATCACTCCCACAATACTCGTTGAGAAGGCGATTGATGCTATTGAGATATTTATCCCGTACCCAATCAAGCACAAAACGGTTTGGGGCGAATAAAGTGAGAGTATTGTCATTGAGCTCGGCTTGCAGCGGTCGAACCCACATACTGAATTCTGTCGCAGGAAGCTCTTCCTGAAGCTGTTGCAAACATTGCAACCAAAGAGAAGATGACACTGTTCCCTCACTCTGATTAGATGATCGATAAAGACTGGCAATTCTACCTGTTGATCTTAAAGATCGCCAGCAATTGATCGTCAATCCTGTAAACTAGATCCAAGTTATTCACACTTTTTGGCCAATTTATTCTTGGATCAACCCTAAATGTCCCTGATTTACCCACATGTTCATACACAAAAACCTCGATCCGACAAAGTTATCCCCAAATTAGCACAATGCAGTTTAATGAGACATAATCGTTGTCAAGCACAATGGAAGATCATAGCAACAAACAAAAAATATGAACAAGGTATCATAATTTATATGATAGGTTATGACCCATAACTTATGGTTATTTCTTTTGTTATGCGATATATCATTAAAATAAGCGCCTGAAATATTTTGGAGATCAACATGAAAAAATGGTTTATTGCTGCAATTGCGGCTCTCGCTTTTACAACAATCAATGCCTATGCAGCAACAGAAGTAAAAGTCGGCATGTCTGGCCGCTACTTCCCGTTCACGTTTGTCAAAAAAGATGAACTACAAGGGTTTGAAGTTGATCTATGGAAAGAAATAGGTAAGCGCAACGACTATCAAGTAAAATTTGTCACCGCAAGCTTCTCTGGCCTGTTTGGTCTGTTAGAAACGGGACGAGTCGATACGATTTCAAACCAGATCACCATTACTGATGCCCGCAAACAAAAATATCTGTTTTCAGATCCGTACGTGATTGACGGTGCACAAATCGCTGTGCGTAAAGGGAATAATACCATTCACAGTCTGGATGACCTGAAAGGTAAAACCGTTGCGGTCAATTTAGGTTCCAACTTTGAGCAACTGTTGCGTGAGCACGATAAAGACAATCAAATCAACATCAAAACTTATGACTCAAGCTTTGAACAAGATGTTGCACTGGGTCGGATCGATGCCTTTGTAATGGATCGTCTTTCTATTCTGGAAGTGATTCAAAAATCAGGGCTCCCCCTGCAACTGGCAGGAAAACCATTCGAAACTATTGAGAATGCCTGGCCTTTCCTCAATAATAAAAAAGGTAAGAAGCTTCAGGGTGAAGTCAACAAAGCGCTTGCAGCAATGCGCGCCGACGGCACACTAAGCCAAATTTCAGAAAAATGGTTCAATACGGATATCACACAACGATAACGAACCATCGCCATGATTCCCGATGAATCATGACAGCTTATAAGCCCACTGTCCGGATCAGTACAGTGGGTTTATTTTTAAACATACCAATGCATTAACACCAATATTCAGGAGTCGCCGACCGAAGTCAGCCGTTGATTCCCTGATAAAACAGAAGACACACATTATGGGTTTTGATTTTCAATATATGCTGGAGCTGATGCCAATCCTGCTCAAATATCTCGGCATTACAATAGAGTTAGCTTGCTGGGGCATGGTGCTTTCCATCATTTTATCGGTCATCATTGCGAATATCCGGGTCTTCCGAATTCCTGTACTCGATCAGATTTGCCAACTTTATATCAGCTATTTTCGAGGGACACCGCTGCTCGTCCAGCTTTTCCTCTTTTATTACGGGTTGCCACAAATTTTTCCGGTCATGACCGGGATGGATGCCTACAGTGCGGCGATTCTCGGTCTGGCACTCCATTTTGCAGCTTATATGGCGGAAACCATCCGTGCTGCCATTATTGGCGTAGACAGAAGCCAAATGGAAGCGAGCTTGTCTATCGGTATGACCACCGCACAATCGATGCGTCGTATTATCCTGCCACAAGCAACCCGAATCGCTTTGCCTTCACTGATGAACTACTTCATCGATATGATCAAATCAACCTCACTGGCATTTACGCTCGGTGTTGCTGAAATCATGGCAAAAGCACAAATGGAAGCCTCTTCCAGCTTTCATTATTTTGAAGCCTTTCTCGCGGTCTCTTTCATTTACTGGGGAATCACCATTATCCTGACCCGAGTCCAGAGCTGGGCAGAACACAAACTCAATAAGGCGTATATGAGATGATCAAGTTAACCAATATTCATAAACGTTTCGGAGAGAGTGAAATTCTCAAAGGCATTGATCTTGAAATCAATCAAGGTGAAATCATCGTCGTCATCGGATCAAGTGGTACAGGTAAATCGACACTGCTGCGCTGTGTGAATTTTCTGGAGAGTGCCGATCAAGGCACGATTACGATTGGCGATGTGAGCGTCGATAGTACCAACCCGAATAAAAATGATGTACTGGCACTGAGACGCAAAACCGGATTCGTCTTTCAAAACTATGCGCTATTTGCCCATCTCACCGCAAAACAAAACATTGCGGAAGGATTGATCACTGTCCTCGGCTGGAAGAAAGATCAGGCTTACGAGCGTGCTCAGCAAATTCTCAATGACATCGGCCTTGGGGATAAAAGTGAACAGTATCCGGCATCACTTTCCGGTGGTCAGCAACAACGGGTCGGGATCGGCCGGGCCATGGCTCAGGAGCCTGAATTGCTATTATTCGATGAACCGACATCAGCGCTCGACCCTGAGTGGGTAGGCGAAGTGTTGAGTTTAATGAAAAAGCTGGCCCGGGTTCATCAAACCATGCTGGTGGTCACCCATGAGATGCAATTTGCCAAAGAAGTCGCGGACCGCGTGATCTTTATGGCTGAAGGCAAAATTGTTGAACAAGGATCTCCACAGGATATCTTCGATAATCCACAGGATATCCGCTTGAAGAAATTCTTAAATCAGGTCGGGATCCAATAAGGATCCTTGAGATTTTATCCGTACAACGTATAATCGCCCGACCAAATTGAAATGAAGCGGCTTTGCTTTTATATCCGTTCTTGAAAACATCGGTTCTTGAAAACAGAGATAAAAGCAATTTATAAGCCAGAGATTCTGGTGCTTCGTTTCCCCAATTATTGACACCTTCGGTGGCAGTGATTACAATTCCGCCTCTTTGTTGCAAGGTGTCGGAATTTTCCCTCTTGTAAAAGAGGCAGAAAGAGCCCAACACCGGGTTTAACAAGAACCTAGAAACTACTGATCAGTAAGGTAAAAACAATGAAACGCACTTTTCAACCTACAGTTCTGAAGCGCAAACGTACTCACGGTTTCCGTGCTCGTATGGCAACTAAGAACGGTCGTAAAGTAATTAACGCACGTCGTGCGAAAGGCCGTGCACGCCTGTCAAAATAATCTGACTTATTTTGAACAAGTACGCTTTTCGTCGGGAGTTACGTTTGTTAACTCCCGAACACTACCGATACGTATTCCAGCAAGCCCATAGTGCTGGCTCGCCTCATTTTACCATCATTGCCCGTAAAAACGCTCTTTCCCACCCAAGACTGGGATTAGCCGTTCCGAAAAAACAGATAAAAACTGCCGTAGGCCGCAATCGTTTTAAGCGACTTGCTCGGGAAAGTTTTCGCCTGAAGCAGCACGAATTACCGCATAAAGACTTTGTCGTCATTGCGAAAAAAAGCGCTCAGGAACTCAGCAATGACGAAATAACAAAGCTGTTTGATAAACTATGGCAACGCCTGTCTCGCCCTTATCGTGGTTAGTCATCGGACTGATTTATCTATACAGATGGCTGATTAGCCCTCTGTTAGGACCACGTTGCCGATTTACACCGACCTGCTCCCGATATGCGATAGAAGCATTGAAAGCTCACGGTTTTGTAAAAGGATGTTGGTTATCAGGCAAACGTCTATTAAAATGCCACCCTCTGAATGAAGGGGGCTATGACCCCGTTCCACCTAACCCAAGACAAGACAGAGATAAATAACGATGGATTCTCAACGTAATATCCTGTTAATCGCTTTGGCGCTGGTTTCTTTCTTACTGTTCCAGAAATGGCAAGTAGCACAGAATCCTGCACCAACTGCGGTTGAGCAGACACAATCAAGTAGTTCAGTTCCTGCTGCTCCTCCAGGCTCAGATGAGTTTGAACCAGTATCAACTCAGGATGTTGCAGGGAAAATAGTGACCGTGAAAACAGACGTTCTCACACTTGCCATCAATACGGTCGGTGGCGATGTCATCTCGGCAAAACTGAATCAATATTCTAAAGAACTAAACTCAGCTCAACCTTTTGAACTGCTGAAAAAGAACAGTGATTTTCAGTTTATCGCTCAAAGTGGCCTGATCGGTCCACAAGGGATTGATAAAAGAGATGGTCGTCCGACTTATCAGGTAGCCCAAAACAATTATCAACTTGCCGATGGCCAAGATGAAGTTCGCGTCCCACTGACTTATCAGGCGAACGGTATTACCTATACCAAAACATTTACCCTGAAGCGTAACAGTTATGCAATTGATGTTGATTTCAACGTCAATAACCAGTCGGGCCAAAACGCAGCTGTCGGTATGTATGCGCATCTGCGTCAGACACTGGAAGCATCCGGTAGTAGCTTTGCCATGTCAACTTATCATGGCGGTGCGTACTCCACTGAGGAAACCCGCTACAAAAAATTCAGCTTTAGTGACATGAAAGATCACGCCCTCAATGAGACCTTGAACAATGGTCAAGGCTGGGCAGCGATGATCCAACACTATTTTGCTGCTGCATGGATTCCGCGTCAGGCACCGGATACCAAACTCTTTTCCCGGGTGATGACCAACCGTAATATTGGTGATATCGGTATCCGCGAACCAAACCGAATCATTGCATCAGGCGAAAGCACTGACTTCGATGCAACGCTATGGGTTGGCCCTAAACTGCAAGACCAAATGGCAGCAACCGCGCCAAACCTGGATCTCGTAGTAGATTACGGCTGGTTATGGTTTATTGCCAAACCACTACATAGCCTGCTTTCCTTTATTCAGGGGATTGTCTCTAACTGGGGTATTGCGATTATCTGTCTGACCTTTATCGTTCGTGGTGTCATGTACCCACTGACTAAAGCTCAGTACACTTCCATGGCAAAAATGCGCATGCTGCAACCAAAATTGCAAGCAATGCGTGAACGCATTGGTGATGATCGCCAACGCATGAGCCAGGAAATGATGGCATTATATAAATCAGAGAAAGTGAACCCGCTGGGCGGCTGTTTCCCGATTCTGCTGCAAATGCCGATCTTCATCTCGCTCTACTGGGCGCTGATGGAATCTGTTGAACTGCGCCACCAGCCATTCTTTGGTTGGATTCACGACTTATCAGCACAAGACCCATACTACATCCTGCCACTTTTGATGGGTGCCAGTATGTTTATGTTGCAGAAAATGAGCCCGACAACGGTTACCGATCCGATGCAACAGAAGATTATGACCTTTATGCCAGTCGCATTTACGGTTTTCTTCCTGTTCTTCCCATCCGGTCTGGTACTGTACTGGTTGGTCTCAAACATCGTGACCCTGATCCAGCAGATGGTCATTTACAAATCGCTGGAGAAGAAAGGTTTACACTCGAAGAAGTAAACCTGAGCAATGCGAAAAGAGGCGGCCAAAGGGTCGCCTTTTTATTAGCGGCTGATTACAATGCCCATCATACTATCCATCATCGATAGCGCCTTTTGGACTGAACAGACAAATTCACTATGACTACAGACACAATCGTTGCACAGGCAACACCGACAGGCCGTGGTGGTGTCGGAATCATTCGTGTATCCGGCCCGAAAGCGGCTGACGTCGCCCAAGCTTTGACGGGTAAAACACTCCGCGCCCGGTATGCAGAATATCTTCCTTTTCAGGATGAAGACGGTACCCAGTTGGATCAGGGCATTGCTTTGTTTTTCCCCAATCCTCATTCATTTACCGGTGAAGATGTGCTTGAGCTGCAGGGGCACGGTGGCCCCGTCGTCATGGATATGTTGATCCGCCGGATTTTAACCCTTCCCGGTATTCGGGCAGCACGTCCGGGAGAGTTTTCAGAACGCGCGTTCCTCAACGACAAACTGGATCTCGCGCAAGCAGAAGCCATTGCTGATTTAATCGATGCCAGTTCAGAACAGGCAGCCAAATCAGCGCTGCAATCGCTGCAAGGGCAATTCTCAACCCGAATCCATACGCTGGTTGAGTCGTTAATCCATCTGCGAATCTATGTTGAAGCTGCAATTGACTTCCCCGAAGAAGAGATCGACTTTCTGGCTGACGGTAAAGTGGCAGGCGATCTGCAAGCGATTATTGATAATCTGAACATGGTTCGGCGCGAAGCCAGCCAAGGCGCTCTGATGCGTGAAGGCATGAAAGTCGTCATTGCCGGACGCCCCAATGCCGGTAAATCCAGCCTGCTCAATGCACTCTCCGGTAAAGAATCCGCGATTGTCACAGATATCGCCGGCACCACCCGGGACGTGCTGAGAGAGCACATTCACATTGATGGTATGCCACTACACATTATCGATACCGCAGGGCTGCGGGAAGCTTCAGACGAAGTCGAACGCATCGGAATTGAGCGTGCCTGGGATGAAATCAAACAAGCTGATCGCGTTTTGTTCATGGTGGATGGCACCACAACCGATGCGACCGATCCGAAAGAGATCTGGCCGGATTTCGTTGATCGTCTCCCGGAAAGCATCGGGATGACGGTGATCCGTAATAAAGCGGATCAAACCAACGAAACGATGGGGATCTGCCACGTCAATGACCCAACATTGATCCGCCTGTCAGCAAAAACCGGCGAAGGGGTCGAAGCCTTGAGAAGCCATCTCAAAGACTGTATGGGCTTCACCGGCAGCCAAGAAGGTAGCTTCATGGCCCGCCGCCGCCACCTCGATGCCTTAGATAAAGCCGCCGAACACCTCGCCATTGGCCAACAACAACTCGAAGGCTACATGGCCGGAGAAATCCTCGCAGAAGAACTGCGCATCACCCAGCAGCATCTTAATGAGATCACCGGTGAGTTTAGTTCTGATGACTTACTGGGACGGATCTTTTCGAGTTTCTGTATTGGGAAGTGAATACCTGTGTGCTCAGGTTTGGTCTTGAATATTATCGGAGCACACAACCACCTTTATTCGACTTTTATTGTTCTTCTTAAATATAGCTCTGGAGGCATCTTACAAAATCCTGAAAACTGGGAGATTTATTGTCAATAACTTCCATATATAACGGAATTTTTTTCGCCCATTCTTTTTTCTTATCCATTACTAAAGTACTTCTTTTCTTGTTATTTAAAACCGTTGGCTCATCCGCTTCTGCCAGTTTTTCCCAAGTTCCACATATACTGTCTTGTTGATATTGCTCTAAGACCTGACTTTTAATCTTCGGATTAAACTTCTGGAGTGCAGCTACATCACCGAGATACCATGCTTCCAATTCCTCAATAGCGAATTGGAACCTAGCCTCAAAAGGGGTTTGGCAGTAATTCAGCAAAGATTCCAATTGTTGCAGAAATTCAGCAGAATTCTTGTCATCCAAATCGAGAAGTACCACTACAACTCTTTGTTCATCAATAATTTTTGCATAAGCCCTAAGTTTGGCCGGTAACTGATGCAGTAATGTCATATCTCTCGCGTTTGGTCTTAATTGTGGATCTGCTGGTAATTGACCAACCCCTCTATGTTTATGGATCTTCCATGTATGAGGTTCACCATAAGCCCCAACAATTTTCGGCATTAAAATAGATAAAGCTGTCAGTTCCGTTTTTCCTTCAACGAGGATTTCAAAATGCATTAATACACCTCGTTATAACTGGCTATCAATATGATCGCTATACCATAAGCTACCAAGAGGGATACCTTCTTCTACCATTGAAACTACTTCTTTGTATTCAGAAGCCCTTGTCAATGTAGAAAACCCATCATCCTTTTTCTCCAGAATCCAGACTTCGTTGGGTTCCAGAGCATCCACAAGGTAAGGCTGATGGGTTGTAATAAATAATTGAGATTTACCTTTTCGCCCCGTGGCATTAGCTCGGAACTCATCAACCAGAGACTCCAATAACTTGTGATATAAACCATTTTCCGGTTCTTCAATACAGATAAAAGGCGCTGGATCAGGATCTTCTAATAACAGCATATAGGCAAAAAGTTTTAAGGTTCCATCCGACATCTGCTGTGCATAAAATGGTTTGTCAAAACCTTCACTCTTAAAACGAAGTAATAATCGGCCATCAGGAGATAGTTCAGTATCAATATTTTGAATGCCCGGAATTTTTTCAGCTATGTCAGAAAGAACATTCTGAAACTTACGTGGATGTTCCCTTTCCATGAACTGGACAAAATTACCTAAATTTTCACCTTCACGATCAAGATGCTTTTGAGGTCCTGCTCGAGGAATATCACGAGCAGCATCCGGCCGGAAATAGGACAGATACCAGCCTTCAATAAACCTTCTAAATTTAGCAATTCTCGGATGATCTTTCAGATTCCCTAACGTCGCTATACCCAATTTCTGAATATTATCCAAATTCACTAACTGAGTTTCATTTGTTTCTTCTTTGAGATTCGGGTTTTCACTTTCCGCAAGCGCAGTACCAGACCATACTTTTCCCGAACCATGATTGAGTTCCAAAAACGAAAAAGGCCATCCATGTCTTTGTCCTTCACGTCGCTGCCTTAAACGTTCACTGAATACAACTGGTCGACCGTAGCTATCTTGACCAATTGATAACTCATAAGTAATCGGACGATCATTTTTAGATTCCCGATAGTAAATTTCAAATTCAATATTTCCATCGGTTCCGGAAGAACGCAAGCGCTCATAACCGCCACGCTGATTACGATGACACGCTTCATCAACACCGTATGTCAGACAATCTGCAAGAAAACCAAAAGCATCAAACAGCGAACTTTTCCCAGCACCATTTTTTCCAACAACGACAGTTAGTGGCGTTAATGGAGACTGTTTCTGGTCTTGCCAAGTTTTTCCGAGCGTTACATCACGCAACGATCTGAAATTACGAATTTTGAAACCTTCAATGAGCGCCATAAAATATTGCCCTATTCCGAAAAACACAGATGATCAGTATTTATTCAGTTTATTGTTTTCTCTGCTAAATTCCACGAATTTTTAGTCATTCTGAATCAAAGCCATTTGATTCAAACAAAGGAGAGCCCCGCTCTCCTTTTGCTTTTCAGTGTTACACCTCATCCTCTTGCTGTAACTGCAATTCATCAAAGGTAATCAGGTTATTGAGGTACAGCAGCACCTCTCGCAGTTCGTGCTGATTGGTTCCGGCATCGGTACACAGGCCGAGAAAATCGATCAGATAACCTCGGGCGGTCAGCGGTAAATTAGGGGTAAATTGCGCAGGCATATTGGCCTCCTTTGTGATGATTGGATATTCACCACCAAGGAGGTCCGAATCTCTGGAGGTGGTGAGCTGAACGGGTTCGAACTACCGTCACAAAGGAAACGGCCTGACCGAAGCCAGCCTCATTCAGCCCACCATAGTTCAAATAGGTGAAGCCATACATAATAAAGCCAGCAACCGCTGTCGTCTATGTACCTTTATGATCAATACGGGGTTCGAATCCCGACGCCGGAGATCACCGACGTGTGTTCAGCTTAAACAGCAGCGGGAGTTGCAGCGACTCCCTAAAGATAAATATTTGTTCTGACTCGAAGAAAGTCATCCTTTGGCCAACATCTTCATTACCTATTTTTACGAGTGATTTCACGGTTTGAGGGTGATCGATGTTCGAAATTCACAGCTACGCCTTCGCAGGAGTCTATGAACGGATCAAAAGCATGATCGATAATGCCCAAATCAGCACGCAGTGATGATCATGAATATTTACCCACAAACAACACACATCACTATACAAATTATCTCCCCGATCAGATCTCACGACCATGCACCGGTTGATCCCATGCTATCCACACAATATACAGTTACGTCTTTCTTTCCCGCTTCGGTTTGATTACTCTTATGCCTACGTTTTGTTTCTCGACACATGTTGCTGATCAGAATTCGTGTCAGTGCGTTTTATCGAAAGTAATCAAAGCATTCCATTTGTGAAATATCATTGTGAAGAGGATGAATATGATCCATATCATTACGGGGAGCACGCTCGGCAGCGCTGAATATGTCGGTGATCATCTTGATGAGCTATTACAGCAGCAAGGGCATGATACCGAGATCCATAATCAGCCGGTTCTGGCAGATATTCCGGCAGAAGGCATTTGGCTGATCATTACATCGACACACGGGGCGGGTGAGTATCCTGATAATATTCAGCCATTTATCCGGGCACTTCAAGATACGCCACCCAGAACGGATAAATTATCATTTGCTGTTGTGGCTATTGGTGATTCCAGTTACGACACATTTTGTGCCGCAGGAAAACATGCCTACGAGCTGCTGCTCGATATCGGGGCAACCCCGCTGACAGACTGCTATACACTGGATATTCTCGAACATCCGGTACCAGAAGATGCCGCTGGTGAATGGCTTACTCAACACATAGAACAATTCAACTGATGACGGATTGTATATAAAAATTGTGTATAAATAGTTACTCACAGGGTAGCCTCAACTGCCCTGAAATTACTCCCAAGCTTTTCCACATTAAACATGACGATGGATCCATTGCAAAGTGACATGCTTTTTATCTCTCATAACAGCTCTCACGGATCAATATCAGGGCTGAAACCACACCTTATGTCGCGATGATGGATGGATACAAAGCTCATTTCACTCATTAATATAAAACCAATTGCTTAAAATTATCTTTAATGAATGTTTTAAACGACTCAAAATCGACAATATCGGGTAAATAGGGGTGTTTAATATGGCGGCGAACAGCTTCCAAACACCATTCTTGAACATTTTCATTTTTGAAATGACAGCAGAAGAGACCGATCGATTCTTTTTTGAGCAACTCAAACTGTGGATAAATACAGAAAGATCCAGTGAAGAAGCTATAGTTATCCCAATGATAACTTATCACTATGCGGTGGGGTGTGAATAAGTGCCATTTTTGATCCCAGTTAATCCTCGATCTGATCAACGTTTGATCACAAAAAGTGATCGTATCGAACGTAATGATCCTGTTGATCATTTTTGGTTTATCCACAAAGATCGTCTTCCCTAATAGTAGATCTAATAAAAGATCTATATAAAGATCTTATATATTTATAAGGTTCAAGGATCAGGTGTAAAAACATAAAATCAATTTTCTAACGGAGATAAAAAAGGTAGAATGCGGCTCTTTTATTTCTTATACAGATCTGAATATCTGAGGTCGGTTCATGCTTTATCACGAAAATTTTGACGTCATTGTGGTTGGTGGCGGTCACGCTGGAACGGAAGCCGCTCTCTCCTCTGCACGCACAGGACAAAAAACATTACTCCTAACCCATAACATTGACACGTTAGGACAGATGTCATGCAATCCTGCCATTGGTGGGATCGGAAAAGGTCATTTGGTCAAAGAGGTTGACGCTTTAGGCGGGCTCATGGCTCAAGCGATCGATCATGCAGGTATTCAGTTCAGAACTCTGAACGCTTCAAAAGGCCCCGCAGTACGAGCAACCAGAGCTCAGGCGGATCGAGCTTTATACAAAGCTTATGTACGTCACGCGCTGGAAAATACTCCGAATTTGACACTATTTCAGCAAGCGGCTGATGATCTGATCGTCGAACAAGATCGTGTGATCGGGGTCGTAACTCAAATGGGGCTCAAATTCCACGCTAAAGCGGTTGTCCTCACCGTCGGTACATTTCTGGGCGGAAAGATCCATATCGGTATGGAAAACTACTCAGGTGGCCGTGCCGGTGATCCACCGTCGATCGCTTTAGCGCAACGCTTACGTGAATTGCCATTCAGGGTAGATCGTTTGAAAACAGGTACTCCGCCTCGGATTGATGCCCGTTCGGTCGATTTTTCTCAATTAGCAGCACAACATGGTGATGATCCGACCCCGATCTTTTCATTTTTAGGTCATCGTGATCAGCATCCGCGTCAGATCCCGTGCTATATCACTTATACCAATGAGAAAACCCACGATGTGATCCGCAATAATTTGGATCGCAGTCCGATGTATGCCGGTGTGATTGAAGGGATTGGTCCGCGTTACTGTCCGTCAATTGAAGATAAAGTGATGCGGTTTGCTGACAAGAACAGCCATCAGATCTTTATTGAACCGGAAGGATTAACCACCACAGAATTATATCCGAACGGGATCTCCACCAGCTTACCGTTTGATGTACAGGTACAAATCGTACAATCGATGCAAGGCTTTGAAAATGCGCATATTGTTCGTCCGGGTTATGCGATTGAGTATGATTTCTTTGATCCGCGTGATTTAAAACAGACCTATGAAACTAAATTTATTCACGGGTTGTTCTTTGCCGGTCAGATTAACGGCACAACCGGTTATGAAGAAGCAGCAGCACAAGGATTGATGGCTGGTTTGAATGCCAGTCTGTATGCCCAAGAAAAAGAAGGTTGGAGTCCGCGTCGTGATCAAGCCTACATGGGCGTATTGATCGATGATCTGTCAACGCTTGGCACTAGCGAGCCTTACCGAATGTTTACTTCTCGCGCGGAATATCGTTTGTTACTCCGTGAAGACAATGCTGATCTGCGTTTAACTGAAAAAGGCCGCGAGCTTGGTTTGGTCGATGATGTACGCTGGGCTCGTTTCAACCAGAAAGTTGAAAATATGGCACGTGAACGTCAACGGTTGAAAGACATCTGGATCAACCCAGAATCTGCGGGCGTTGAAGCACTGAATGAGATGTTAAAAACACCGGTTTCCAGAGAAGCAAGTGGTGAAGATTTATTACGTCGCCCGGAAATGACCTATGATTTACTGACGAGTTTGCCGCAGTATTCACCTGCGTTAGATGATCGTCAGGCAGCCGAACAGGTTGAAATTCAGGTCAAATATGAGGGGTATATTCAACGCCAGCAAGACGAAATTGAAAAATCACTGCGTCATGAAAATACCAAATTGCCGATTGATCTGGATTATAGCCTTGTCAAAGGGTTATCGAACGAAGTTGTGCTCAAACTGAATACGGCAAAACCTGAAACAGTCGGTATTGCATCACGTATATCCGGGGTGACACCTGCGGCTATTTCTATTTTGCTGGTCTATCTCAAGAAAAATGGGATGCTCAAAAAGGGAGAAGCTGCATAACATGGATACGCTGGCAGCACGTCTGGCACAGTTGATTGCTCAGACAGATCTCAAGGTAAGTGAACATCAGATGACACTGTTGCTCGGATATGTTGAGCGCTTGAATAAATGGAATAAAGCCTATAACTTGACATCGGTTCGCGATCCGGAAGACATGTTGGTGAAACATATCATGGATAGTATCGTTGTAAGCCCTCACTTACCCGGTGAGCACTTTATTGATGTCGGTACGGGGCCGGGCTTACCCGGGATTCCCCTTGCGATTATGAACCCTGATAAATGTTTTACATTGCTGGATAGTCTGGGAAAACGCATTCGGTTCATCAAACAGGTGGCTTATGAATTGAATATTCATAACGTGATACCGGTTCAAAGCCGGGTTGAAGATTTCCAGCCTGAAGATAAATTTGATGGTGTGCTCAGCAGAGCATTTGCTTCCATGGTAGATATGGTAAATTGGTGTCATCATCTCCCCAAAGCGGATGGTGGAGTTTTTTTGGCATTGAAAGGACAAATACCGCATGATGAGATAGATATGCTGCCTGAATGGTGTTTGGTGACGGATATTCAGTCTTTAGCCGTTCCTGAACTCGAAGGTGAGCGTCATCTTGTAATTTTATCGCGCAAGGAATAGACAACGAGGCATGCCGTGGGAAAAATAGTAGCAATCGCCAACCAAAAAGGTGGTGTTGGTAAAACAACGACTTGTGTCAATCTTGCCGCCTCGATGGCGGCAACGAAACGTAAGGTATTAGTGATTGATCTTGACCCGCAAGGCAATGCAACGATGGCAAGCGGTGTCGATAAGTATCAAATCGATTATACGGCTTATGATTTATTAGTTGAGGAAGTCCCGTTTCAGGAAGTTGTCTGTGAAAAGACAACCGGCCGTTATCATCTGATTGCTGCAAATGGTGATGTGACGGCTGCGGAAATAAAACTGATGGAAGTTTTTGCCCGTGAAGTCCGGTTGAAAAATGTACTCTCTTCGGTTCGCGATAACTATGATTTCATCTTTATTGATTGTCCTCCTTCTTTAAACCTCCTTACAATCAATGCGATGGCTGCTGCGGATTCAGTTCTAGTACCAATGCAATGTGAGTATTTTGCGCTTGAGGGATTAACGGCTCTGATGGATACCATTAGTAAATTGGCAGCTGTTGTGAATAGTAATCTGAAAATCGAAGGGTTACTGAGAACGATGTATGATCCTCGTAATCGACTCTCCAATGAGGTATCCGATCAATTAAAACAACACTTTGGTGACAAAGTGTACCGTACCGTTATTCCGCGTAATGTTCGTCTTGCCGAAGCACCAAGTCATGGTAAACCAGCGATGTATTATGATAAATATTCTGTTGGTGCCAAGGCCTATCTGGCATTAGCCGGAGAGATGTTGCGCCGAGATGAAGTCATTGCATAACTAAAAAAGGAATCCGCTTACATGTCTAAACGTGGTTTAGGAAAAGGCTTGGATGCGTTGCTTTCGACAAGTTCTATGGCACGAGAAAAGCAACAAGTGGCGACTCAGAGTCAAACGATGTCATCCGATGGTGAACTCGCTGAAATTTCTATTACCCACCTGAGACCCGGTATATACCAGCCTCGAAAAGATGTCTCCCCGGAGACATTGGAAGAGCTGTCAGCTTCGATTCAGGCTCAGGGAATCATCCAGCCGATCGTTGTGCGGCCTATCGATAACGGAAATTATGAAATTATTGCCGGGGAGCGACGTTGGAGAGCAGCCAGACACGCAGGTCTCAAACAAGTGCCTTGCTTGGTCAAACATGTAGAAGATCGTGCTGCGATAGCAATGGCTTTGATTGAGAATATTCAGCGGGAAGACCTGAACGCGATTGAAGAAGCTCAGGCGCTGGAGCGATTACAAGATGAGTTTAAACTGACTCATCAGCAAGTGGCGGACGCGATCGGTAAATCCCGGACGACGGTGACGAATTTATTGCGACTGAATCAGCTTGATGATGTTGTCAAATCACTGGTTGCTGAGAAAAAATTAGAAATGGGGCATGCGCGTGCGCTGTTGATGTTAGAGGGCGAGGCTCAGGTTGAGGTTGCCGGCCAGGTTGCGAAAAAGCAACTGACCGTTCGTCAGACTGAACAGCTCGTCAAAAAACAGCTATCACCGAAACCTGAAACACAGAAACCTATTGTAACGAATCATGCATTGAATTTATCGGATAGATTAGGTGAAATGCTGCAGGCTAAAGTTTCTGTGAACCTTTCTGATAAGGGGCAGGGGAAAATCACCATCAGTGTTGCTGACAGCCAAGCTTTGGAAGATATATTGCAATCATTGACTGCAAAACTAGAGTCATAACCCATAGAACCAATATGTTTATTTTTGCAATCATTGATTTACGTTTTATGGGTTTTTGTGATGTATCTAGAGTAATTGTAGGTCCGGCTTTATTGTAAAAGGTAAAGGCGGATGTATAATCGGCCTATAGTTAACGGGTGGTAACTTATGTTAAATAAATGGTTTATCTTGTCATTTTCGTGGCAGTTAGCCTTTTTTATAGTATTAGCTACCATTGTCGGCTATGTGCTGGATGAGAAAAGTGGTCTTTCTGCTTTTCTTGGGGGACTTACGTACATCGTACCTTCACTACTAGCGAATTTGTATATGCATAAAAGGCTGGATCGCGAAGATAATGCGGGTCTGGATGTTGGTCGTGCATATGTGGGCAATCTATACAAATTAATGATGACCGCTGGCGTTTTAGTGTTTATTTTTAGGGAAATCGACATAAATGCCGGGGCTCTTATTGTGTCTTATTGTCTGGCAAGTGTGGTGCAGTTCGTAACGTCATTTTTTTCAATCAACCGTGAATAGATAGGATATTCAATGTCTGGTTCAGGTGAAACCACTCTAACCTCTCAAGAATATATCTCTCACCACCTGACCTTTTTAAGTTCAGGAGACGGCTTTTGGAGTCTGAATATTGACTCAATGGTTATCTCTGTGCTTTTAGGGGCTGGTATGCTTTGGCTATTTTTTCGAGTTGCCAAAAATGCAACCAGTGAGGTTCCCGGGAAGCTACAGTGTTTCATCGAGATGATCGTTGAATTTGTAGACGGGACTGTTAGAGATGTATTCAGCGGAAAAAGTGCGTTAATTGCTCCATTAGCGATAACCATTTTCGGATGGGTGTTCCTGATGAACTTAATGGACTTGATCCCGGTAGATTTTCTTCCTCATGCAGCAAGCTTAGTTGGAATTCACTATCTTCGTGTCGTTCCTTCTGCCGATGTCAACATTACGCTATCGATGGCGTTGGGCGTCTTTATTTTGATTTTGTACTACAGCTTCAAGATTAAAGGGCCAATCGGGTTTGCAAAAGAGCTAACACTGCAGCCATTCAATCATTGGGCATTCATTCCAATCAACTTAATTTTGGAAGGGGTGACTTTGATTTCGAAGCCGGTATCACTGGGTCTTCGTTTGTTCGGTAACATGTATGCGGGTGAATTGATCTTTATATTGATTGCCGGTTTGTTACCGTGGTGGTCACAGTGGGTGTTGTCAGTGCCTTGGGCTATTTTCCATATACTGATCATCACATTACAAGCATTTATCTTCATGGTATTGACGATAGTTTATCTGTCTCAAGCTTCTGAAGATCACTAATTCAACTTAATCAATCAGAAACTCAATTAGTATAAAACTTGGAGTCAATAATGGAAAACTTGAACATGGATCTGCTGTATCTTGCAGCGGCAATCATGATGGGCTTGGCAGCGATTGGTGCGGCAATTGGCATCGGTATGTTGGGTGGTAAGTATCTTGAAGGTGCTGCTCGCCAGCCAGATCTTATCCCACTTATCCGTACTCAGTTCTTTATCGTGATGGGTCTTGTGGACGCGATTCCTATGATCTCTGTTGGTCTAGGTTTGTACGTCATGTTTGCGGTTGCTGGCTAATTAACACAATTCATTGTGTCTAGAAATTAGCTGGTGTTTTTAATTATTTGCAAACATAGAAGGAGTCTGCGGTGAATATAAACGCAACTCTGCTAGGTCAGGCTATTGCGTTCGCTATCTTTGTTTGGTTTTGCATGAAATATGTATGGCCACCATTGATGGCAGCGATTGAAGAACGTCAGAAAAAGATTGCTGACGGTCTATCAGCTGCTGAACGCGCTGAAAAAGACCTCGATCTAGCGAAAGCGAATGCTTCTGAACGTATCAAAGAAGCCAAGCAAGCAGCGGCTGAAGTTATTGAACAGGCGAACAAACGTAAAGCACAAATTCTTGATGAAGCGAGAGATGAAGCCATTGTTGAGCGTAATCATTTGATTGCTCAGGCTGAAGCTGAAATTGAGTCTTTGCGTATTCGTGCCAGAGATGACTTGCGTAAACAGGTTGCTGCTCTTGCTGTGGCTGGAGCTGAGAAGATTCTTGAGCGTTCTATTGATAAAGATGCGCATAAAGATATTCTCGATAGCATTACTGCGAAACTTTAATTAGGGGGGCGCAAATGTCTGATTTGACAACAATAGCACGCCCCTATGCTAAAGCAGCATTTGACTTTGCGGTAGAAAAAGGGCAACTCGACCAATGGGGTGAGATGCTTACTTTTGCTGCTGAAATCACTAAAAACGAACAAATTCATGAACTACTGAGTAGTTCTATGGCTGCCGATAAGTTGGCAGAGATTTTTGTTGCAGTTTGTGGTGAACAGTTTGATGAATACGGTCAGAACCTAATTAAGGTGATGGCTGAAAATGGGCGCTTAAGTGCGCTCCCTGATGTTTGTGAACTGTTTTTTGTGTTGAAAAAAGAGCATGAAAAACAGGTGGAAGTTGAAGTTGTTTCGGCAACGGAGCTCTCCGCAGAACAGAAAGCAGAGATCAGCAACAAACTGGAGCAGCGCCTCGAGCGCAAAGTTCAGCTGAATTGCAGTATAGATGAGGCCCTACTCGGTGGGGTAATTATTCGAGCCGGAGACTTAATCATCGATAACTCAGTACATGGCCGTTTGAGCCGTCTGAGCGATGCATTACAGTCTTGATGGGGATTGGAGCATGCAACTTAATTCCACGGAAATTAGCGATCTAATTAAACAGCGTATTGAACAATTCAATGTTGTTAGTGAAGCTCGCAATGAAGGTACTATCGTCTCGGTAAGCGATGGTATTATCCGCATCCACGGCCTGAAGGACGTGATGCAAGGTGAAATGATCGAATTACCGGGTGGCCGTTATGCCTTAGCACTTAACCTTGAGCGTGACTCGGTTGGTGCGGTTGTAATGGGCCCGTATGCTGACCTTAAGGAAGGCACTAAAGTTACAGGTACAGGTCGGATTCTTGAAGTACCAGTTGGTCCTGAAATGCTTGGTCGTGTGGTAAACACACTGGGTGAGCCAATTGATGGTAAAGGCCCAATTGATGCTAAATTGACTTCTCCGGTAGAAGTGATTGCACCTGGTGTTATCGATCGTAAGTCGGTTGATCAACCTGTACAAACTGGTTACAAATCTGTTGACTCAATGATTCCTATCGGTCGTGGTCAGCGTGAGTTGATTATCGGTGACCGTCAGACTGGTAAAACAGCAATGGCGATTGACTCGATTATCAACCAGAAAGATTCTGGTATTTATTCTATTTATGTTGCGATTGGACAGAAAGCTTCCACGATTGCCAACGTTGTGCGTAAGCTTGAAGAGCATGGCGCATTATCGAACACAATCGTTGTTGTTGCTTCTGCTTCTGAATCTGCGGCACTGCAATATCTGGCGCCTTATGCCGGATGTGCAATGGGTGAATACTTCCGTGATCGCGGTGAAGATGCACTGATTGTTTATGATGATCTGTCAAAGCAAGCTGTTGCTTATCGTCAGATTTCTCTACTATTGAAGCGCCCACCGGGCCGTGAAGCATTCCCTGGGGATGTATTCTACTTACACTCTCGTTTGCTTGAGCGTGCATCACGTGTCAGTGAAGGGTATGTAGAAAAATTCACCAACGGTGAAGTGAAAGGTAAGACAGGTTCTTTGACTGCACTACCTATCATTGAAACACAAGCTGGTGACGTTTCTGCATTTGTACCGACAAACGTAATCTCGATTACCGATGGTCAGATCTTCCTGCAAACTGAATTGTTTAATGCAGGGGTTCGTCCGGCTGTTGACCCGGGTATCTCGGTATCTCGTGTGGGTGGTGCTGCTCAGACGAAAATTATCAAGAAACTCTCAGGCGGTATCCGTACAGCGTTGGCACAATATCGTGAATTGGCTGCGTTTGCTCAGTTCTCTTCTGATCTGGATGATGCAACGAAGAGACAGCTTGATCATGGTCAGAAAGTAACTGAACTGATGAAGCAAAAGCAATATGCTCCAATGTCTGTTTTTGAGCAGGCACTGGTTATCTTTGCTGCGGAACGTGGCTATCTTGGAGATATTGAGTTAAATCGACTCCTTGATTTTGAAGCCGCACTACTGTCGTTCGCTCGTAATCAATATGCTGATTTAGCAGCTGAGATCAACAAGACTGGTGCTTATAACGATGACATCGAAGCGCAGCTGAAAAAGCTGGTCGATGAGTTTAAAGCAACTCAAACTTGGTAATCAAAGTCGGTGGCTTGATTGCCACCAACTAATGGAGAGTGACGATGGCCGGCGCAAAAGAGATACGTAGTAAAATCGGGAGTGTGAAAAGCACTCAGAAGATTACGAAAGCGATGGAAATGGTAGCGGCTTCTAAAATGCGTCGTAGTCAAGATGCAATGGAGTCTTCCCGTCCATACGCGGAAACAATGCGTAAAGTGATCGGTCATGTGGCAAATGCGAATCTGGAATATCGTCATCCGTATCTGGAAGAGCGTGAAGCCAAACGTGTTGGTTATATCATCATTTCTACCGACCGTGGATTGTGTGGTGGCCTGAACATTAATTTGTTCAAAAAAGCCCTGCTGGATATGAAATCCTGGTCGGAGAAGAATGTTGACGTTGAGTTAGCCGTTATCGGTTCAAAAGCGACAGCGTTTTTCAATAACAGCGGTGCCAAAGTGTCTGCTCAGACTTCCGGGCTCGGAGATACTCCGTCTCTGGAAGACTTGATCGGCTCTGTTAATGTCATGCTGAAAAAATATGATGAAGGTGAGTTGGATCGCCTCTATGTGGTGTTTAACCGTTTTGTGAACACCATGGTGCAAGAACCAACGATCGATCAATTGCTACCTTTGCCTAAATCAGACAGCAAAGAAGTAAAGCGTGAGCATTCATGGGATTACCTCTATGAACCTGAACCAAAACCTCTACTCGATATGTTGTTGCAACGTTATGTAGAGTCTCAGGTTTATCAAGGGGTAGTTGAGAATCTTGCTTGTGAGCAAGCGGCTCGAATGGTTGCTATGAAAGCTGCAACTGATAATGCGGGTAACCTGATTGAAGATCTTGAGCTTGTGTATAACAAAGCGCGTCAAGCGGCAATTACACAAGAATTATCGGAAATCGTGGGCGGCGCAGCTGCGGTTTAAGTGAAGGTCAAATAAATAGTTTAGAGGATTAACGATGGCTACAGGTAAGATCGTACAGATCATTGGTGCAGTAGTCGACGTAGAGTTCCCACAGAGTGAAGTACCTAGTGTTTACGATGCTCTGAATGTTGTCGATGCGAAAGAACGTCTGGTTCTTGAAGTTCAGCAACAACTAGGCGGTGGCGTAATTCGCGCCATCGTTATGGGTAGCTCGGATGGTTTACGTCGTGGAATGACAGTAGAAAATACTGGCGCTCCAATCTCAGTACCTGTCGGTACTAAAACGTTAGGTCGTATCATGAACGTTTTAGGTGATGCGATTGATGAGCGTGGTGATATCGGTGCAGAAGTAACGTACTCAATTCACCGTGAAGCGCCAAGCTACGAAGAGCAGTCAAGTGCGACTGAGCTTTTAGAAACAGGTGTTAAGGTTATTGACTTGATTTGCCCGTTTGCGAAAGGGGGTAAAATCGGTCTGTTCGGTGGTGCTGGTGTTGGTAAGACCGTCAACATGATGGAGCTGATCAATAACATCGCACTGCAACACTCTGGTTTGTCTGTATTTGCCGGGGTAGGTGAGCGTACTCGTGAAGGGAACGACTTCTACTACGAAATGCAGGAAGCGGGTGTTGTTAACATCGAAAAACCTGAAGAATCTAAAGTAGCGATGGTTTACGGCCAGATGAACGAACCACCGGGTAACCGTCTGCGTGTTGCTCTGACTGGTTTGACAATGGCTGAGAAGTTCCGTGACGAAGGTCGTGATGTACTTCTGTTTATCGATAACATCTACCGCTATACCTTGGCGGGAACAGAAGTTTCAGCATTGTTGGGCCGTATGCCTTCTGCGGTAGGTTATCAGCCGACACTGGCGGAAGAAATGGGTGTGCTGCAAGAACGTATCACGTCAACTAAAACTGGTTCTATCACGTCTGTACAGGCGGTATATGTCCCAGCGGATGACTTGACTGACCCGTCACCGGCGACAACATTTGCCCACTTGGATGCAACGGTTGTATTGAACCGTAACATCGCGGCAATGGGTTTGTATCCGGCGATTGACCCGCTAGATTCAACGTCTCGTCAGCTTGATCCACTCGTTGTTGGTCAAGAACATTACGATGTCGCTCGTGGTGTTCAGTCAACACTTCAACGCTATAAAGAGTTGAAAGATATCATTGCGATTCTGGGTATGGATGAGCTTTCTGAAGACGATAAGCTGGTGGTTGCCCGTGCACGTAAGATCGAGCGTTTCCTGACTCAGCCTTACCACGTTGCTGAAGTATTTACTGGTGACCCGGGGATTTATGTCCCTCTGAAAGAAACCCTGCGTGGTTTCAAAGGTCTCCTTTCCGGTGAATATGATGACGTTCCTGAACAAGCGTTTATGTACTGCGGTGCAATTGATGACGCTGTTGAGAATGCGAAGAAGCTATAAGGCTGACTAGGAGGCGATATGGCATCAATACCCTTTCATCTGGACGTTGTGAGTGCCGAGAAGAAACTTTTCTCTGGCATGGTTGAAACGTTTCAGGTGACCGGTAGCGAAGGTGAACTTGGTATTTACCATGGTCACGCTCCGCTTCTGACCGCTATAAAGCCTGGTATGGTGCGTATTGTGAAGCAGCACGGCCACGAAGAAATTATTTATGTTTCTGGTGGTATAGTGGAAGTTCAGGCAAGTACCTCAACGGTACTTGCTGATACAGCCATTCGTGGTGAAGATCTAGACGCAGCAAAGGCGGAAGAAGCCAAACGTCGTGCTGAAGAGAAAATTCAGAATCATCAGGGCGGGATGGACTTCGCGCAGGCGGCCAGTGAACTGGCTAAAGCCATTGCTAAGCTACGAGTAATCGAGCTGGTTAAAAAACGTCGTTAAACCATTTATGACGTTTAAAAAGGCGACTTAAGGTCGCCTTTTTTCGTTTTCCCACAAAAATTCTTGCTGATGATTTAACTATTGGGACTTTCCCATATAAAATCAGAGATCTCTTTCCGATTCAGTATAAAGGTAATCCATGAAATTCAGTGCCGTGATTTTAGCTGCGGGCAAAGGGACCCGAATGTATTCTCAATTGCCCAAGGTGCTCCATACGCTGGCTGGCAAACCGATGGTCAAACATGTGATTGATACATGTCAGGGGAGTGGTGTTCAGCAAATTCATCTTGTTTATGGTCACGGTGGCGAGTTGATGCAACAACAACTTTCAGCTGAATCCGTCAACTGGGTGTTGCAGGCGCAACAACTGGGGACAGGCCATGCGGTTGATCAAGCCGCTCCGTATTTTCAGGATGATGAGCAGATCATCGTATTGTATGGTGATGTGCCACTGATCTCGGAAGAGACAATCGACAATCTACTCGCTTCACAGCCACAAGGCGGAATCGCGCTACTCACCGTGGTATTAGACAACCCTACGGGTTATGGGCGGATTATCCGTCACAATGATGCTGTCGTTGCGATTGTGGAGCAAAAAGACGCTTCAGAAGCAGAACTGGCGATTCGAGAAGTGAATACCGGTGTGCTGGTGGCTTCCGGCAAAGATCTGAAACGCTGGTTGTCCGGATTAGAAAATAATAATGCTCAGGGTGAGTATTATTTAACGGATGTGATTGCCGCTGCCCATGCAGAAGGAAGAACCATTCAGGCGGTTCACCCGCTTGAGCCGATGGAAGTTGAAGGCGTGAATGATCGGGTTCAGTTGTCTCGGTTGGAAAGGGCATATCAGCATTCGCTGGCAAATAAGTTGTTAATGCAAGGCGTGATGCTGCGGGATCCGGCTCGGTTCGATCTCAGGGGGCAGTTGCAGTGTGGCTATGATGTCGAAATTGATGTCAATGTCGTCATTGAAGGCAGCGTCTCGCTGGGAAACAATGTGATTATCGGTGCCGGTTCGGTGCTGAAAGATTGTGAGATTGATGACAACACTATCATTCGTCCGTACAGTGTGATTGAAGGGGCTACCGTCGGAGAAATGTGCACCGTCGGGCCGTTTACTCGTTTGAGACCTGGCGCTGAGTTAAAAGATGACGCGCACGTCGGTAATTTTGTTGAAGTTAAAAATGCACGTTTAGGTCAAGGTTCGAAAGCCAATCACCTTACTTATTTAGGGGATGCTGAAATCGGTGATCGTGTGAACGTTGGTGCCGGGGTAATTACCTGTAACTATGATGGTGCCAATAAATATAAAACCGTGATTGGTGATGATGTATTTGTCGGATCTGACAGTCAGCTGGTGGCACCGGTGACGATTGAAGATGGTGCTACTATTGGTGCGGGGACGACATTAACGCGCAATGTTGCTCAGGGTGAGTTGGTGATTACCCGGGCGAAAGAGCGCCGGGTTGAAGGCTGGCAAAGACCGGTGAAGAATAAGCCATGATTGGATGGCCGATGGTTCAGCATGAATGAACGCTCATCACTGAAAAAGGCTCCTGTTAGGAGCCTTTGTTGTTGTATAGAGAAAACCCCCAGCTAGGCTGGGGGTTCCGTAAAGCTTACAGCTATAAGTCAGTTATATAACCCCTTTCAATTTGATAAAAACGTCTTGTGGTCTGGCAACTACAAGAGTTAATTAAGAATTGAAAGGGGGTCCCAATGGGGGACGAAAAGAGCTTAGCGCACACGCGCTGGAACTGTAAATACCACATAGTGTTTGCACCGAAATATAGAAGACAAGTGTTCTAC